>JAYWEP010000218.1:0-11016 GCA_043779205.1 Chthoniobacter sp.
CTCGTACCAGTGACAATCAGGTGACAAACTCACGTATATCTCGTGACAAACCCCACCGCATATCCGATGCCGAACACTACTGGCTCCAGCTTGGGCACGCACTTGTCTTGGAAGCTCTGCTTCCCCGGCGCGGCCATGGGCAGGAGCATCCGCACTTGCTCCACGCCGACGAAGCGGAGCTTCGGGGACAAGGGCGTTCCCAAGCTGGAGCTTGGGAACGAGGACGAATCTCCTTCTCTGCGCCCTCCGCGTCTCTGCGTCTCTGCGTTAAAAAAAACGCCTACTGCTTCGGGATGATCCCCTTGCTCTCCAGCTTCTCCATCTTCGGCCGGATGACCGCCTGGCAGTACGGATTCTTGTTCCCATTGATCCGGTAGTAGTCCTGATGGCTGACCTCGGCGGTGTAGAAAACCTGGAGCGGCACGAGCTGCGTGACGATGGGGTCTTTCCACTCCTTTTGCTGCTCGGCGACGGACTTTTCCGCCGCCGCCTTCTGCGCGTCGCTGCGGTAGAGGATGATGGAGCGGTAGCTGTCGCCGACATCGTGGCCCTGCCGGTTGAGCGTGGTCGGGTCGTGCGCGTGCCAGAAAACATCGAGCAGTTTTTCGTAGGTGATTTTCTTCGGGTCAAAGTCGATCTGCACGACCTCGGCGTGGCCGGTGGTGTGGGAGCAGACTTCCTCGTAGGTGGGGTTTTGCGTGCGCCCGCCGGCATAGCCGGAGGTGACTTTTTTCACGCCGTCGAGCCGCTCGAAGATGGCGTCGAGACACCAGAAGCAGCCGCCGCCGAGGACGGCGCGTTCAAGACCAGGAGCGGGTTCGGAGGGAGGCATGGATTTCGGTTTGTCGGCGGATTGGCTGACCAGCGCGAGCGCGGCGAGCGTGGTGGCGATGAGGGCGAGGATGCGGATTTTCACGGTTTGGTGGAAATGGGAGAAGGCAGGCCGAGACTAATTCCCAGCGACCGATTTGCCAGCGGCCATTTGGAGTGCGGCGGCAGAGCGTAGCGCCGACGCCGCTTTGGCATGCGCCGGAGGCGCGCGGCGGGCCATGCGCGGCATCGCCCACCGCGTCGCTCCGCTCCTGCCAAAGCGGCGTCGGCGCTACGCTCTGCCGCCGCACTCCACATCAGGCGAGCAGCGCTTTTGCGACCTGCCCATGCACGTCGGTCAGCCGGAAGTCGCGGCCCTGGAAGCGGTAGGTGAGACGCTCGTGGTCGAAGCCGAGGAGGTGCAGAATTGTCGCCTGGATGTCGTGAACGTGGAGCGGATTCTCGACGACGTGGAAGCCGAGGTCGTCGGTCGCGCCGTAGGTCAGGCCGGGCTTGATGCCGCCGCCGGCCATCCACATCGTGAAGGCCTGCGGATGATGATCGCGGCCCATCGCGCGGCCGAGCGCGGGGTTCGTCTCGACCATCGGGGTGCGGCCAAATTCGCCGCCCCAGATGACCAGCGTGTCGTCGAGCAGCCCGCGCTGTTTCAAATCCATGACGAGCGCGGCACTGGCCTTGTCCGTCTTGCCGCAGTTGTCGCGGAGGTTGCCGGCCACGTCGGAGTGCGCGTCCCAGCCTTCGTGGTAGATGTTCACGAAACGCACGCCGCGCTCGATCATCCGGCGCGCGAGCAGGCAGGCGCGGGCGAAGGACGGTTTGTCGGGCTCGCAGCCGTAGAGTTCGAGCGTCTCTTTGGTCTCGCTTTTCAGGTCCATCAGCTCCGGCGCGGAGGTCTGGAGTTTGAAAGCCATTTCGTAGTTCGCGAGGCGCGTGGCGATCTCGGGGTCGCCGTCGCGCTGCATGCGCTCGCGGTTGAGCGTGCCGATGAGATCGAGCGTGTCGCGCTGGAGTTTCGCGTCGATGCCTGCGGGGCTGCCGACATCTAGGATCGCATCGCCCGCCGCGCGGAGGCGCACGCCGTTGTAGATCGTGGGCATGAAGCCGCTCGACCAGTTCGCCGCGCCGCCGCTGATTCCCGAGCCCGTGCTCATCACCGCAAAAGCCGGCAGCTCCTGCGTTTCCGCGCCGAGCCCGTAAAGCGCCCACGAGCCGAGGCACGGACGCCCCGGCTGCTGAAAGCCTGTGTTGAAGAAAATCTGCGCCGGCGCGTGGTTGAACTGATCCGTGCTGACCGACTTGATGATGCAAATGTCGTCCACGATTTTCGCCAGATGCGGCAGCATCTCGGAAAGCTCCGCCCCGCTCTGCCCGTGCTTCGCAAACTTGAACCGCGGCCCCAGCACCGCCGCATCCGGCCGGATGAACGCATACCGCTGCCCGCCGATGACCGACGGCGGCAGCGGCTTGCCCTCCAGCTTCGCCAGCTCCGGCTTGTAGTCGAAAAGATCGAGCTGGCTCGGCGCCCCGGCCATGAAGAGATGGATCACCCGCTTCGCCTTCGCCGGAAAATGCGGCGCTTTCGCCGCGAGCGGATGCGCCGCGGATGCTGCGTGGGCGCGGCTTCCCAGCGCATCCGTCAGCAGCCCGGCGAGCGCGATTTTTCCAAGGCCCACGCCGCAGTCGCGTAGGAAATGGCGGCGGGTGACTTGCTGGCAGTGGACGTGAAAGGGAGACATGGTGCGGTCTTTTACAACATGCTCCGCTGGTAGCTGCGATTGAGACGGAACGTGGGTTTGCTCACTGGGCCGCGGCGGCTCAGCATTCGGTCAGGCACGGCGTGCCAGTCGGGGCTGCTGAGATCGAGCGCCTGCTTCTCCGGAGCGTTGCGCTCAATGCGGTAACGGATGGCGCGGTAGAACTCGTCTTCGCCGCGCTGCTGGTATTCGTCTGGCAATCGGGTCTTGAGAAGACGGCTGACCTGCTTGGCGTTGAGGCCGCCCGCTTTCGAGTTACTTTCGGCCAGAGCGATCATCTGAAGAGTTTCGCGCCCGAGGAGGTCGAGCCGGTCGTAATCTTCGCCGAAGAGATCGCGGAGCGTGCTGTGGCGGTCGTCTTCAGCTAGCTCCCGGCAGACGACATAGACTTCGTGAAATTGATTGCTGGCTGGATGAAGCAGCGCCAGACCCCAACCCTTGAGTTCGCTGATCGCGCCGAAATGGTTGTTACTCGGCGTAAGAGCGAGCGTGTACCGACCAAGGCGGTTGAGGCGTTCGCTTTTCAGCAGGTAGGCGAGGACGATGCGGTGCTCGCTGGAAAGCGGACGATCGCCGGTCTTCGAAGCGATAAGGCCATCCATGAGATCAAGCCAAGCTTCCACCGCTTCATCGAGGAGCTTGCCCGATGGGATGCAGAGGGAAAGTTCATCCGCTGAGTGAAAGAGATAATACGGCAAGTCGATGTCGTTACGAAGCGCGAAGTTCAGCAGATCGGACATGCCGATGCCCTTGCCTTCCCACTTGTTGTGGAGCTTTAGGATGTCGGCGAGCCGGGGGTTTCGCGCGCGCGGATTCGCGAAGATGCGCCGCACCGGAACGGGGTCGTCGGGCTTTTCGAAAATGAGTTCGTGAGGGAGTCGTCCGGGATTGCGGATGGAGAGCGAGACACGCGGCTTGAGCGTGAGTTGGACCGGTCGGTTCAGGTAGTAGTCCCGGTGCGCGAGCGCGTTGTTGATGGACTCGCGAATGAGTTTTTCCGGGTACTCGGGCAGGAGCGATCCGCCAGCGTGGGTGGAGACCCCGGTGAGAATGTTGCGCAACGTCCAGCCTTGTCCGGCTTCCATGAGTTGGAGGATGTTGTCGCGCCAGGTCTTCTTGTCCTGCGCGACGACATTTGGCACGTCCACGAAGGCATCCAGATGGCAGCGAAAACCCAGGTGCTCCTCCGGTGCCGCGCCGCACACGAGCATGCCAAGCGTTGTGATGCTCCCATCCTTGAGTACGAAGCGCTTTCTTTCGAGGAAAGGGATCGCATCCTCGATGCGGCTCTTGATGGTTTCGATCGGCTGTGACTGGCCTTGGTTGATGAGGAAGATGAGTTCGTTCGTCCTCTGGAGGCTGAGGTCGGCCAGCGTCGCACCTTCGACGGGGCGCAGTTCGCGGGAGTGTTCCATCTCGCGCTTCCGCTCCTCCTGCTCTTCGACGCGGTTCTGCGGAATTTTTTTGTCTTGATCGAGAACTCGCTCGCGGGCTTCACCCCGGTAGAAGCAGAACTTCCGGTCCTCCGGCAGCGCGCTGACTCGAATGACAGCGATTTGCCCGGTCTGGAATGGTCTCACGTCAAGGAGCAGACAGTCGCTGACATCAATGGGGTTTCGCCGGAAGTCCTGAAAGGCTGTGCGCAGGCTCGCGACGTTGCCGCTGTTATCTTCCGTGTATCCGGTGAAGGTGAAATGCCGATGGGGTTTCTGCTCGTCCTTAATCCCCAGCACGACAGTGCCGCCTCGCGCGTTCAGGAAAGCACAGACGGACTCGCGGATGTTATCCCAAGCACCACCGGTGGAAGGCACGGGCTTGAGTTCAAGCCAGTCGGTTTCCAAGGACTCGTATGTTCCTTGGATGATGCACTGCTCAATGCGCTCGATAATGGTGGCTAGGCTGTCCATGCGTCAGCGATACTCTGTGAAACTCGCGGCGAGCGCAGCAAAGGATTTTGGCGAGTGCCGTTCGGCAGTTTTCCGATCTATGGGCAAAATCGCCGGCGTGGCCGTCAGCTCCGGGTAATGGTTTCGTCGAGGTTGAAAAGGGCGCGGGCGAGGGCGGTCCAGGCGGCGCGCTCATTCGCGTCGCCGGGGGCGTCGGGGGCGAGGGCTTTGGCGTCGAGTTCGCCGGTGGTGAAGCGCGCTTTTTGCGTCGTGAAGAACTTCGTGATCGTCGCGATTTCGTCGTCCGTCGGCGGGCGGGTGAGGATGCGGCGGAAGGCGGTGCGGACGCGGTCTTCGACTGAGCCGGGTTGCGCGGCGAGGGTTTTGCCGAGGGCTTGGGCGGCTTCGAAGAAGACGATGTCGTTGAGCAGGGCGAGGGCTTGGAGCGGGGTGTTGGAAACGTCGCGGCGGGCGATGCAGGCTTCGCCGGTCGGGGCGTCGAAGGTGTTGTAGAGGGCGAACGGCGCGGTGCGTTTGGCGAAGGTGTAGAGGCTGCGGCGGTAGCGGTCGGGGCCGGTGCTGGCATTCCAGCTCGGCGAGCCGTAGGCGACTTCGGTCACGCCGTCGGGCTGCGGCGGGCGCACGCTCGGGCCGCCGATTTTTTCCGCGAGCAGGCCGCTCGCACGCAGCGCGGAGTCGCGGACGATTTCGGCTTCAAGGCGGAAGCGCGGGCCGCGCGAGAGCAGGCGGTTGTCGGGGTCTTTCGCGAGGCGATCCGGTGTGGATGCGGACGACTGGCGGTAGGTCGCGCTCATCACCATGAGCTTGTGCATTTGCTTCACCGACCAGCCGCGTTTCATGAATTCGACGGCGAGCCAGTCGAGCAATTCGGGGTGCGTGGGCGCGTCGCCTTGGAAGCCGAAATCGCCGGTGGTGCGGACGATGCCGCGGCCAAAAAACGCGGCCCATTCGCGGTTCATCACGACGCGGGCGGTGAGCGGATTTTCCGGCGAGACGAGCCAGCGCGCAAAGCCGAGCCGGTTGCGCGGCGCGTCCGCGGGCAGCGGGCCGAGCACCGAGAGCACGCCGGGCTCGACGCGCTCCTTCGGCTGCAGCCACTCGCCGCGGTGGTGGAGGAAAGTCGGGCGCGGATTTTCCGGCGGACGTTCGCGCAGCACGAGCGTGGTCGTGTGCGTGAGCGGCTTGCGGAGTTCGTCGATTTCCTGGCGCGCAGCGGCGAGTTCCGGCGCGGTGAGGAGAAAGTGTGCGCGCAATTTTTCACGCTGCGGCGCGGTGAGCCGGGCATCCGCGACGTGGAGAAGCTGTGCGATTTCATCCGGCATCTCGCGCGCTTCCGCGCCGCGCGGATCGGTCGTCACGGAAATGCGGAAGCGGCCGAGCGAGCAGGCGTAGTGGCGGCCAAAGATCATCTTCAGCGCGAGCGCGCCGGGCTGGGCGAGCGGGGCGGCGGGGACGAAGACGGCCTCGTGCGCCTCGCCCTCGCGTTCATGCGTGCTCCAGCCGGTCTGCGGGTCGCCGTCGATGGCGAGCGCGGCGGTCGCGGGCGTGCCGCCCATCGCGTTCTTGGAATAACTGTCGGTCGCGCGCGAAAATTTCACCGGCTGGCCGTCGGCGGTGAGCTGGAATTCACCGAGGAAAAAGTCGCCCTTCGGCCCTTCGTAATAAGCCATTCCCGGCCCGTGACCCGGCAGGCGTTCGTCGGGCAAAACCTCGAGCCGCACGGCGGTGATGCCGCGCGGGACGCTGGCGAATTTCAACTCGTAGGTGTCGCTCTTCGTGATGTCGCCACTGGCAAAAACGGACGCGTCCGGCTGCACCGTGAGCAGCGGCGAATTCGACTTTGCCTCAACCGGCGCGAGCGCCGTCCACGCCACGCTCCGCGCGCGTTCGCGCGTCAGCCATTCGGTAAATTTCTTCTCCACGATTTCGCGCCGCCGCACCTCGGTGGGCCGCGTGTCTTCCACCGCCGCAGGCACGCTCAGCCGCACGCGCCCGAGGGTGTGCTGCTTGCCGTATTGCTGTTCGAGTTTCACGGTCAGGCGCGTGCCCGCTGGAAAAGCGACCGGCTTCTCGAAGGTGAACGTCGCGGTACGGGTCACGTTCCATTTGCCTTCCGTTTGGATGGCCCATCCAGTCCCCGGCTGGCCGTCGATGGCGTGCTCGGCGGGAAAGTTTGGCTGCGCGGCGTCGGCCTCGGCGCGGGTGATTTTCACAGGCTGCGTCTGCGCGGGCGCGTTTTTCGGCGCGGCGGTGACGGTGATTTCGGTGAGCACGAAATTGCCGTGCGCCACGCGGCCGGGCCCGCCGCTGGGGAGCGCGGGATCGGCGAACGCTTCGAGCCGGAGCTGGCCCACGCTCGCCGCGCCGGTCTCGACGGTGAAGGTGTAGGTGTCTTTGTCCGGGCTCGGCGCGGCGAAAAGCGCGGAGCCATCGTCGAGCATCTTCGGCTGCTCGCCGCTTGCGGTTTCAATGTGGATCGGCCCCAGCGGCTCCCAGTGCGCGGTGGTTTCCACCGGAAATTTGTCCGGCAATTCCGCGAGCCGCTTCGCCAGTTTCTCGGCGCGCGCTTTCTCCTGCGCGGGGGCGTCGGGCGCGGGGAGGTCGAGGTCGGGCTCGTCGGCGTTATCGAGGCAGGCCATGAACTGGTAGTACTCGCGGTGCGTGATCGGGTCGTATTTGTGGGTGTGGCATTGCGCGCACTGCACGGTCAGGCCGAGCCACGTCGCGCCGGTGGTGCCCACGCGGTCGGTCATGGCGAGAAAGCGATACTCCAGCGGGTCGATGCCGCCCTCTTCGTTGAGCATCGTGTTGCGGTGAAAGCCGGTGGCGATGCGCTGCTCGCGGGTGGCATTGGGCAGCAGGTCGCCGGCGATTTGCTCGATGGTGAATTGATCGAACGGCATCCCCGCGTTGAGCGCATTGATGACCCAATCCCGATACGGCCAGATCGAGCGTTCGCGGTCTTTTTCGTAGCCGTTCGTGTCGGCGTAGCGCGCGAGATCGAGCCAGCGCCGCGCCCAGCGCTCGCCGTAGTGGGGCGAAGCGAGGAGCTTGTCCACGAGTTGCTCATAGGTCTCATGGGACTTATCCGACTTATGGGACTCATCGGTGAATGAGTCCGTCTCCTCGGGTGTCGGCGGGAGGCCGGTGAGATCGAGATAAAGGCGGCGGCAGAGCGTGTAAGGGTCGGCTTCGGGTGAAGGCGCGAGCCCTTCCTTTTCCAGCCGCGCGAGGACGAAAGCGTCGATGGGATTCCCGGCTTTCGGCGGTGCTGCCTGCACGGGTTTGACGAACGCCCAATGCACGGCATACGGCGCACCCTGCCCGATCCATTTGTCGAGCACCGCGATTTGCGCGGGGGTGAGTTTCTTGCCGCTCTTGGGCGGCGGCATCTGCTCGTCTTTGTCGGTGGAGTGGATGCGCACCGACGCGTCGCTCTGCGCAAGCTGGCCGGGGACGATGGCGCGGACGCCGTCCTTTTCCGTGAGCGCGCCCTCGCGCGTGTCGAGCCGCCGGCCGGCCTTGCGCGTGCCGGGGTCGAAGCCGTGGCACTTGAAACAGTTCTCCGAAAGGATGGGCCGCACGTCGCGGTTGAAATCGACGGCCTGCGCCGGTGCGGGTTCGGCGGCGAGGGCCGTGGCCGCGCAGGCGAGGCCCAGCGCGACGAGCGCGAGGCGGGGTGCGCGGAAGGTAAGGCGTGGCATGACGGGCGGAAATCTACGGGACACAACCCCGCGGGCGACGAAATTCCCAGCGCGAGTTTTTGCGGGCGGCGGGATCGTGCCGGTCAGAAACCGAAGCTCTGGCTCGCGCCGGTAAAGGGCAGCAGCAGCCAGCCCGCGGCTTTGGTCCACCCCGGATAGTCCGCGTCGGCGGTCGTGCGGTTTGTGGGAGTGGGCGTGGTCCGCGGGGGCGGCGGCGTGGCGCATCCGGCGACCCCGAGCCAGAGAGCGGAGACGGTGAGGATGAGTAAAAGGCAGGGCTTCATAAAATGGATGGAGTGATTGCACGAATGGTTGCCGAAAGGGATCGCCGGATTTCAATTCCGTTAATTTCGTCAAAAAAACAAAACGGAATTAACGGAATTTCACCAAATTAACGGAAGGGATTTTTCGCAGATACCCTCACCCTTGCCGGAGGCGGCATCGCGGGTGACTCTATGCCGCCCGTTGCCCCCGGTGTTTCCGATGCGCCCTCGCCTTTCCACTCTCGCCGCCGGCTGCGCCGTGCGGCTCGCCAGCGCGGCGGTCACCCACGCGAATCCGCCCGGCGCGGGGTCGATGCACACGCAGATCTGGAGCGATGAATTCAACGGCACCAATGCCGCGGGGCTCAATGCGACGAAGTGGGGGCTGGGGCCAGCTCCCGTGGGGCGGCACGCACCACAACGGCGGTTACGCGAGCACCATTGTCGCGGGCAATTCCTCCATCGACGGCACGGGCAATCTCGTCCTCGGCGTGCGGCCCGGCAGTTTCCCCGCGACGGACGGGACAACGCGACCGATTGCTACATCGACCAACCCATCTACGGACTCACGCCAAATACCGATTACATCTTCACGGGTTGGGGAAACGTGGGATCGGCCTACTGGCCGTACGTGCGCCTCGGGGTGGAAAACTACGGCGGTGCGGAAGTGAATCAGGACATCAGCAGCTATGGCTTCACCCAGGCCACGCTGCCTTTCACCACCAGTGAGACCAGCACGACGGCGAACGTCTTTGCCTACATGCCGACGCTGTATGGCGACACGGTCGTCGATGACTTCAATGTGCGCCCCGCCGCTGCGATCACCGACCGCGGCTTCGAGAGTGCGGACACTTTCTACTACTGGACGGGCAACGGCGCGACCTATGGCCCGCAGTCCGTGGCGAGTAACAACGCGCGCAGCGGCTGCTGCTGCCTCGCGTTCCATGGCGCGGCGCACGCGTGGGCGGGCGCGGGACAGGATCTCGCGGGGCTGAAACCGAACACGACCTACCAACTCTCCGCGTGGCTGAAGACCAACGGCCAGGGCACGGTCATTGGGGTGAAAAATCACAACAGCGCCACCGCCGAAGTGCAGGCGACGAATACGAGCGGCACGACCTGCACGCGCAGCGCGCTGAGTTTCACCACGGGCGCGACCAACACCACGGCGACTTCGACGAGTGATTCCGACGCCGCCTCCGCCGGCATGAGGCAGCGCTTTTACAAAATCCAGGTCGGGCCGTAGCGCGGGACGCTGCAGCGGTGCGAGCGCCGGGTGCGCGCGAGGTTACGAAAGCCAGCCGCGGATTTTCGCCTCGTCTTTGACCGGGCCGACGATGGCGACGCCGAGGCGGGCGCGGTTCAGGCAGTGGCAGGCCACGCGCTGGATGTCGGCGGGGGTGACAGCGAGGAGTTTGCGCTCGGTTTCCACGGGGCAGAGGACGCGGTTGTAGGCGAGGATGCCTTCGCCCATCCACATGATCTGGTTGGAGGTGGATTCGAGACCCATGATGGTCTGGCCGATGGTGTAGTCTTGGGCCTTTTTCAACTCGGTGCGACCCGGCGCTTTTTCGCAGATGTTTTGCAGTTCGCGGAGGATGAGGCGGATGGCTTTCTCGAGATTGGCGGCGTCGAGCCCGGCGGAGATCTCGATGGCGCCGGTGTCCGCGAGGGTGACCATGCTGCTCTGCACGCTGTAACAAAAACCGTGGCGCTCGCGGAGGCTTTGGAAGAGCCGGGAACTCATGTTTTCGCCGAGGATGACGGAGAGGAGCTTGAGGGCGAAGCGGCGCTCATCGGCGCGGCCAAAGGCGTGGAAGCCCATGGCGAGGTGGGTCTGCTCGGTCTCCTGGGTGAAGAGCGCGAGCTTGGCCGTGCCGTGCTCGGGGTGGCTGCGGACGAAACGCGGGGCGCGTCCGCGCGGGAGGCGGGCGAGCAGGGGAGTGAGCAGCTCGACGACGCGGTCGTGATAGACGGGGCCGGCGACGGTGACGATGGTGGTCGCGCCATTGTAGTGGCGGCGCTGGAAGCTGAGCAGCTCGGGGCGTTTCATCCGCGCGATGGTCTCGACGGTGCCGGTGAGGGCGCGCCCGAGCGGGTGGCCGGGCCACATCGTTTCGGTCAAAAGCTCCTGCGCGTGCTGCGCGGGGTGGTCGCGATACATGAGGATTTCCTCGCGGATGACCTCGCGTTCGCGCTCGATCTCGGCGGGCTCGAATTTGCTGTCGAGATACATGTCGGCGATCACGTCGCAGAGCTGCGGGAGGTGCTGGGCGGCGGCCTTGGCATAGTAGCAGGTGTGGTCCTCGGTGGTGAAGGCATTGAGGTAGCCGCCGAGGCCCTCGACGGATTCGGTGATCTTTTTCGCGGTGCGCCGCTTGGTGCCTTTGAAAAGGAGATGCTCGATGAAGTGCGAGATACCGCTGTGCCGCGCGGTCTCGTGCCGTCCGCCGATGGCCGCCCAGAAACCGAGGCTCACACTTTTCATGTAAGGCATCTCGACGGACGCGATGCGCGCGCCGTTGGGGAGCTTGGTGAGGCGGTAGGGGTATTCCAA
>JAYWEP010000219.1:0-5317 GCA_043779205.1 Chthoniobacter sp.
GCCGTAGGTGTGCAGCAGCACGCCCGCGGCGTCGTAGTGGTCGTGCGCGTTGCCGCCGATGTGCGCGCGCCGGTCGATGACCAGGCACGTCGCCCCGCATTGGCTGGCCAGCCGCTCCGCGAGCACCGCGCCGGCGAAACCCGCGCCGACGATGAGGTAATCCCACGTCATTGGGAAAAATCCGAAATCCGATATTCGGATGGTGTGTTCCTTTGAAAACCCGCCGTCATTCTGAGCGGAGTTCCGGAAGGCTTTGCGACCGGAACGCAGCGAAGAATCGCTGACTCTAAATGGGCGGAGGCGGCAGGCGATGCGTGGGCGTTCTCTCCCTCCGCCTCCGCCCGCGTTTCAGTCAGCGATCCTTCACTGCGCTTCGCAAAGCCGAAGCTCCGTTCAGGATGACCGTGCCGGCAATGCGCTTCGGCCTTGCCGGTGGGGTGTGGTTTCCTATTGTCCCCGCCCGATGTTACCTGCCCTCGAAGACGCTGCCTGGAAATATTTGCGCGGGTTGCCGCCGGCCACGCAAAAACGCGGCGAGGATTATTTCGCCCGCGGGATGGTGCGGCGCGTTCGCGAAATTCCAGGTGAATCCGGTTTTCAGGCCGAGGTGCGCGGGACGGAAACGTACCTCACCGAAGCCATCTTCGATCCGACCGAGGGCGCGTGGTATGGCCTTTGCAGTTGCCCGGTGGAGGAGGATTGCAAACACGCCTACGCGCTTTTGCGGACGGTGCTCGCGGAGCAAAGCAAGACTGCGCCACCCGCGATCAAGGTGGTCTCGAAAGCGAAAGCCGGGGCCGTGACCGCGCTGGCGACGCGGCTGGCGGCGGCGCTCGGGCGCGAGTTGCTGGCGACAGAGGCCGCGTTTATTGCGCGGCTCGAAATCCTTTTCGCCCAAGCGAAGGTGACCCGCGGCCTGCAGCGGCGCGATCTGGCGGCGCTGGGTTTTGCCATCGGCGGCGATGCCTGGGAGGGGGTGGAGCTGGGGCCGAGCGTGCCGGAGAACGTGCATGATTTCTGGCTGCACCTCGTTTTGTTTCTGCGCGAGCAGGGGATCGCCGTGCCGGAATTCATGCTCCCGCTCAGCGATCCGGGGCCGCTCGCGGAGCGCCTCGGCAAATGGCGGCGCGGGCGCGCGGTGGATCGTTGGAAACGGCTGCTCTCCCATTTGCAGACGCCGGCGGTGGCGGTGCCGACGGACGTGGGCGATCTGCGGCTGCGCTTTGGCGATGAAGCCGCCGTCGTGGAATGGCGGCGTGCCGGCGCGGATGAATTCGAGCCGATGAAAAGCGCGAAGTTTGCCGAGCTGGGCATGGCGCTGATGCCTGCGGATTTTGCGCCGGAGGCGGCGTTTATCCAATCGCTACTGGCGGGTCGCGCCGGTGTCGGGCTCGGCCCGAAGCTGGCTTACGCGGAGCCCGAGGCCGTGCTGCTGATCGACCAGCTCGCGCGGCTGCCGTGGCTCGCGAACCGGCTCGTGGACAAGGACGGCAGCCCGCTCGCCCGGCCCGCGGAACCGCTGCGCTGGCAGCTCGCACCCGCGCACGACCAGCACGACGACTACCGCCTCCAGCTCGTGCAGCCCGACGGTTCCCCCGTCGGTGAGTGCGCGCTCGTGCTCGCCGGGCAGCCCACGCTTTACCTCACGCCGAGCGCGCTGTGGGCCGGGCCGCCGGTGGATGCGCGCGCGCTCAATCCCGCCGCCGAAACGCGCATCCCCGCACCGGCGCTCGAAACGATCGACGGTGCGCGCTTTCTGCGCAGCCTCGATCTCGAGATGCCGCCGCGGCTGCGCGAGCGCGTGCGCGTGGTGCGGCTGGTGCCGAAGCTGCGCTGCGAGCTGCAGCCGACCTATCCCGGCGCGAGCACGGAAGTCTGCGTGATCGAGGCGCTCGGCGAGAGCAGCGAAGGCGGAGCGCCGCTGCACTTCACGCCGCACGGCTGGATGAAACGCGCGGAGGCGACATCCGGCGCGGCGGATGCGGGCGAGGCCGATGGCCGGCTCATCGCGCATGACGACGCGCTGCTCCACGCCCTGCCCGCGCTGCTCGACGGGCTCGCGCCGAAATGGGATTTTCACGCGCAGCATTGGTTCGTGAAAGTCTCGCGCAAGTTCGCGGACACCTTCGTTCCGTGGCTGCGCGCGCTGCCGCGCGATGCGGTCGCTGTCGAGCTGCGCGGCGCGCTCGCGTCGTTTCTCGACGCTCCGCTCGCGGGCTCCGTGCGGCTGGATGTCGAGGCGTCGGATGTGGACTGGTTCGATCTCCGCGTGGTGCTCGAAGTCGCCGACATGGAGCTGACGCCCGAGGAACTCAAGGCGCTGCTCGACGCCGGCGGGAAATGGGTGCGCCTCGGCGCAAAGGGCTGGCGGCGGCTGGAGTTTCAGCTTTCCGCCGAGGACGAGGAACAGCTCTCGCGGCTCGGCCTGAACGCGCGCGAATTTTCCAGCACGCCCCAGCGCCTGCACGCGCTCCAGCTTGCCGACAAGGCCGCCGCGCGCTTCCTGCCCGGCGCGCAGTACGAGGCCGTGGTGCGGCGCGTGGAGGAATTGCAGGCGCGCGTGACGCCGGAGATTCCCGCGGGCATCCACGCCGAGCTGCGGCCTTACCAGCGCGACGGTTTCCATTTTCTCGCCTACCTCAGCGCGAACCGTTTCGGCGGCATCCTCGCCGACGACATGGGCCTGGGAAAGACGCTCCAAACGCTCACCTGGCTGGTCTGGCTGCGAGCGCAATCCGAGACGCCGCTGCCCTCGCTCGTCATCTGCCCGAAAAGCGTGACGGACAACTGGCGCGCGGAGGTCGAGCGGTTCGCGCCGGGGCTGCGCGTGCGCATCTGGCAGCGGCAGGACGTGGGCGCGCTGCCCGACGAAACCGCCAGCGCCGACCTGCATGTGGTCAACTACGCGCAGCTCCGCAGCGTCGGCGAGGCGCTGGCGAAAATCGGGTTTCTCGCGGTGATTCTCGACGAGGGGCAGTTCATCAAAAACCCCACGTCCATCACCGCGCGGCTCGCGTGCAGCCTGCGCGCCGGGCACCGGCTCATCCTCACCGGCACGCCGATCGAGAACCGGCTGCTCGACCTCTGGAGTCTCATGGCCTTTGCCATGCCCGGCGCGCTCGGCCCGCGCGCGGAATTCGCCCGGCTCTACGATGCCAAGGACGACCCGCACGCCCGCCGCCGGCTCGGTTCGCGCGTGCGCCCCTTCGTGCTGCGCCGGACGAAATCGCAGGTGGCGAAAGACCTGCCGGATCGCATCGAGGAGGATCTTTTCTGCGAGCTGGAGGGTGAGCAAAAGACGCTCTACCGCGCCGAGCTGAAGCGCGCCCAGCAGCTCCTCATGGGCGTGACCACGCAAAAGGAACTCGCGAAAAACCGCTTTCACGTCCTGACCTCGCTGCTGCGCCTGCGGCAAATCTGCTGCGATCCGCGGCTCGTCCGGCCCGAGTCCAAGGCGGTCGGCGCGAAAGTCGAAGCGCTGGTCGAGCAGCTCGAACCGCTCATGGAGGAAGGGCAGAAGGTTCTCGTGTTTTCGCAGTTCGTGGAAATGCTCGGCCTCATTCGCACCACGCTCGCCGAACGCGGCTGGCCGCTCTACTACCTCGCGGGCGACACCGAAAACCGCGGCGAGCTGGTGCGCGATTTCCAGTCCGCGGAAGGTGCGGGGATTTTCCTCATCTCGCTCAAGGCCGGCGGGTTTGGCCTCAATCTCACGGCCGCCAGCTACGTCGTGCTTTTCGATCCGTGGTGGAATCCGGCGGTGGAAAACCAGGCCATCGACCGCACCCACCGCATCGGACAGGTGAACAAAGTCATCGCCTACCGGCTGCTCGTGAAAGACAGCGTCGAGGGGAAAATCCGCGCCCTGCAAAAGACCAAACGCGCCCTGGCCGACGACGTCCTCGGCGAGGAGCAGTTTGCGCAAAGCCTGACGCTGGATGAGTTGCGCGCGGTCTTTGCGGACTGAGGCGGAAAACCCGGGCAATGAATCTTCCGAACGCCCACCAGGCCATTGTCGAGGGAGACTTTGGAAGGCGCTCATCGCCCACGCCCAGGCGCATCCCGCCTCCTCCGCTGCCGGATCCAAGTATGGCACCAAGTATCGCATCGATGGTCCGATGCTTTGCCCAAACGGACGAGCCCCTTCCATTCGGGCCGTTTGGATCATCGACCGCGGTGCCACGGCACCCAGACTTGTCACCGCCCATCCGCTCTAGTATTCTGCGCCCATGATTCACGAGCACGACCGGGTAGTTTTAACCGCGCTTCTTCCCGACGAAGGCCTTGAGGCCGGCGACATCGGAACCGTCGTCCACATCTATCCGCGCCACGAGGCTTACGAAGTCGAGTTTGTAACCCTGACCGGCAAGACGGCTGCTGTGGTCACGGTTTCCGCGGGTCAGATTCGCCCGGTGAGCCAGAGCGAGATTCCCCACGCGCGGGAATTGGCCCATCATTGAACATGGCCGGCTGCATGAATGACCCGAATGTTAGCGGCACCGGGCTACCGGTGACGGACAAACTCGTTGTCATCTGCGAAGCCGCGAACGAAGCAGGGCCGGGTATGGCGAGTGAGGTGGCGACGCTGGTGCTGGGGTGGAAAATGCTTGATTGCACACACCATGGGCGCGCTCTTTAAGTTCCTCGGGTTTCTCTTTCTCGTCGCTGTTGCGGTCGGGGTTTATTACTACAACGAAAGCCTCAAAATGGAACGTGAGTCGGCCACCTACATTCAGGCTAAGCAGCCGGCGGTTATTGTGCATTGGGATGAACATGCCTTTCTCGAAGAGCTTCACCCACAAGTCGCGAAGCAGCATTCCCGAGGCGAACTCGATAGTATGTTCGCCGGCTTTGCCCGGCTTGGAAACCTAGTCAAGGCAGAGCCCCCAAAAGGAAAGACCATCGAGTTCTTTCCGGCCATGAAGGGGCAACCGTGGCGGGCCATCTACATCACACACGCAGAGTTTGAACATGGTAAGGCGACGATCGCCGTTGAGGTCGCGAAGGATGGCGATTCATGGAAGATGACGGACATTCTCGTGAGCAGCCCGCTCTTTGGCATGCCCGCGAACGGCGCTCCTCAAAACCGCACGGGACTGAGGACACCGGTGCAATTTAACAATCCGCTCAACGCCCCTGTCCGCAAATAGGGGCAAGGCGCGCATCACCGGCGGAAACCGTCCTGGAGGGACGCGAGAAATTAGCCAGTGGTTCTCCTCGTGCCCAAGCTGGAGCCAGTAGTGTTCGGCATCGGATATGCGGTGGGGTTTGTCACGAGATATACGTGAGTTTGTCACCTGATTGTCACTGGTACGAG
>JAYWEP010000220.1:0-26740 GCA_043779205.1 Chthoniobacter sp.
GTTCGTCTCGCTGCTGAGATAGGAGCCGCCGCGCGCCACGCGCACGGGCACGCCGGGTTCATAGGCTTCGTCGCCCATGGCCGGGCCGGTCGGGTCGGCATGCCCGCTCTTTTTGTAAAAGTCCGCACCGTACCAGTCGGCGCACCACTCGGAGGCGTTGCCGGCCATGTCCACGAGCCCGTAGTTGTTCGGCGAAAAACTGCCCGCGGGCAGCACTCCGGTCACCTGGCCAAAGGCCTCGTGCCCGAGCTGCATGCGGGCCGGGAGAATGTTCGCCTGCCAGCGCCCGCCGGGCTGGAGTTCCGTGCCCCAGACATAGGCCGCGTGCATGATGCCGCCGCGCGCCGCGTACTCCCATTCCGCCTCGGTCGGCAGACGCTTCCCGGCCCACCGCGCGTAGGCCGCCGCATCCTCCCACGAGACCTGCACCACGGGCGATTTCTCCCGCCCCGCGATGTCCGATTGCGGCCCCTCGGGATGCCGCCAGTTCGCACCCGGCACGTAGCGCCAGCCCCGCGTGGAATCGAACACCAGCCCGCCCGCCTCCCGCCGCTCCGCTGGCGCGCTCGCATCCGGCGTCCACTCCGCCGCGGTCACATGGCCGGTCGCCTCCACAAACAGCGCAAACTGCCCATTCGTGACCTCCGTTTTATCCATGAAAAAGCCGCGCACCCGCACATCGTGCAGCGGCTGCTCGTCGGGTGCGCCGTCGTTTGCGCCCATCGTGAATTTGCCCGGCGGAATCCACACCATCTCCCCGCCGCCCGCCTGGCCGCTGACTTCGCGGGCCTGCTCCTTTTCGCGTTTGATCCGCCGCGCATCGTTCAGCACCCAGAGCGTGGTCAGCACGAACCACGCGAAAAAAAACACGATGAGGATCACCGCCGAGCGCGTCGCGGGCGGCAGTTTGAAGGCGGATGCGGGATCGTTTTCCACAGGCGCGGAAAGTGCGTGCGCCCCGCATGCGATGCAAGCCCGCTAGCTCGACAAGCCCCAGTTGAGCAGCCGGTAGCTGTCGATCCAGATGTTCTTATTGTCGCCGAGCGCCACGACGATGATGTGCCGCCCGCCGCGCGTGGCGCTGGAGATGAGGCAGTGGCCCGCGGCCTCGGTGTAGCCGGTCTTCATGCCGTTGCAGGCGGCAAAGTTTTTCATCACCTTGTTCGTCGTCTCAAAGACGCGGGTGCGCCCGTCGTTGTAGTGCCACTCGATGGCTTTCTGGCCCATGATTTCGCGCAGCGTGCGGTTGCGGTAGGCCAGCATGGCGACCTTCCCCATGTCCCGCGCGGTGGAGTACTGGCCGGGCGCGGGGAGACCGTTGGGATTGACGAAATGCGAATTGCGCATGCCGAGCTGCGCGGCGCGGGCATTCATCTTGCGGGCGAAGTCCTCGACGCTCCCGGCGTTGTCGCGCGCGAGGGCGCGGGCCACGTCATTCATGCTGTGGACGAGGAGGATGTTGAGAAAGTCGATGCGCGAATAAACATTGCCGGGTTTGATGTAGAGCATCGAGGGCTCGACCCAGGTATCGCTCGCCTCCACGCGGACTTTCGCGTTGAGGTCGCCCTCTTCGGCCACGAGGAGCGCGGTGAAAAGTTTTTGCGTGCTCGCGACCGGGCGCTGGCGGTCGGCATTGACCTCATGGAGCACCTGGCCCGTGCCGGCGTCGATGACGATGACGGAGCCGGCGGTCACGGCGGGGACTCCCGCGCCGTTGTCCTCGTGCGTGAAAGTTTCCTCGGGCTCGGACTGGCGCGCGGGCTCGGGAGCGGGTGCCGTCTTCCTGGTTTTCTTCGTCGCGGCAAAGGTGTCCGGCGCGCAGACGAGGAAAGCGGCGGCGAGGCTGAGAATGGTGACGAAGCGCTTCATGCGGCGCGTAGTAAATGGATGCGCGCGCTTTCCGCAAGCGAGGATGCGGCGGAGGGGAAAATTCGAAATTCGAATATCGAAATCCGAAACAAATCCGAAAAGCGTGAAGGCAGGAAAATGGGAAGGGCGTGCCGCAATCTGTTTTTCGGCGTTTCCATTCCTTCGGATTTGTTTCGGATTTCGGATTTCGATATTCGGATTTCCACGCCTACTCCTTCGGCTCGGCGAGGCTCTTCGCCACGTCCGCGTCCGGTGCCGCACCGAGGTCGAGCGCCTTTTGGTAATGGCGGCGCGCAAGCTCCACCGAGGGCGGCGTCCGTTGGAGATAGAAGACCGCGAGATTGAAATGCGCCTCGGCGTAACCGGGCTCGATCTCGATGGCCTTGCGCAGCTCGTCCTCCGCGCCGGAGAGCCACCCTTTTTTCCCGACGGTGACGCCGAGATACTGATGCACCGTTGCATTCTTCGGCTCCAGCAGCGCCGCCTGCGCCAGCGCGGCGAGGGCGGCGTCGAGCTTTTCCTGATCATAGAAAATGACGCCGAGGACGAGCCAGCCGAGCCCCGCCTCGGGCTGGGCGCGCACCGCCTTTTTCAAAAGCTTCTCCGCTTCCGCGTACTGCTTTTGCCGGTAGGCCACGAGGCCGAGATTGATCGTCGTCGCCACGTTGTCCGGCGCGAGGGTCAACACTTTTTGAAAATCCCTCTTCGCCCCGGCGAGATCGCCTTTCGCCATTTCCACCATCGCCTTTTTCGCGAGCTGCTGGGCTTCGTCGGACACCTGCTTTTTGCCCGGCTCGTTCAATTCGTCCGAAGGAGCGACACGGAACTTGGGCCCCTGCGCCAGCACCGCGGGCGCGAGCGCGAGGAGCAGCGCGAGGAGGAGGCGCGTCTTCACTTGGCGCTGCCGATCTCCCGCGCCCGCTCCGTGGCCGCGCGCACGGCGCGGAGAAAAGCGGAGCGCAGCCCCGCCGCTTCGAGCGCCTCCAGCCCGGCGATGGTCGTGCCGCCGGGGCTGGTCACTTCGTCTTTCAAAGCCGCCGGATGCCGCCCCGTCTTCAGCACCATCTCCGCCGCGCCGGCCACCGTCTGCGCCGCGAGCTTGAGCGCCAGGTCGCGCGGCAGACCCATGAGCACGCCGCCATCCGCCAGCGCCTCGATGACCACATAGATATAAGCCGGCCCGCTCCCGCTCAGCCCGGTGACGACATCGAGCAGATTCTCTTTCACGCACACCACTTCGCCGACCGCGCCGAAAATCTTCTCCGTCAGCGCCGCGTCCGCGCCCGTCGCCGTCGCGCCGAGCGCATAGGCCGCCGCGCCTTTGTGGACCAGCGCCGGCGTATTCGGCATCACCCGCACGATGCGCACGCCCGGCCCCGCCGCCTCCTGCAACGCCGCGATGGGCAGCCCCGCGACGATCGAGATCACCAGCTTCTCCGCCGCGCCCGTGCGCAGCGAGCGCAGCGCATCGAGCGCATCGTTCGGCTTCACGCACAGCACCAGCGCCTCGGCCATCGCCACGAGGTCCGCATTGGTCTCGGCAAAGGCCACGCCCGCGACCGTGGCGAGCCGCTGCGCCGCGGCGGCGATGACATCGCTCACGATCACATCGCCCGGCGCGACCGCGCCGCTCTGCACCACGCCCTGCACGAGCGCGGAGGCCATTTTTCCTGAACCGACGAAGCCAAGTTTCATGTGCGCCATTACCTACCGCGCGCCGCCGCCGTGGGAAGCGGAAAATGATTCTCCGCGACCGCCAGCCGGCGCCGCCGCGCGAGCTTGCGCAGAGGCTTTCCGACGGAGAGCAAACTCGGGCGTGAAACCCTCGGGCTCCTTGATGGCTCAAGGGGACAGGCTTGGCGGCGAATGTGCCGGCGGCGCGCTCCGGTACGGGCCAGCCGCCGAGGTTGAGTATCCCGAGGCTGGCGGGCGCGCGACGCCGGCGGTCATCTGACATGTGACCCGGCAGCCGCCCTCCGCGGGCTTGCTGACACCGATCTCCGCGCCGATCACGCGGGCGCGGTAGTCCATGAGATGCAGACCCATGCCGGTGCCGCCCTCCGGCTTCTCAAATCCGAGGCCGTCGTCCGTCACGGTGAAGGTGTGAACGCCTTCGCCCGCTTGAGACTCGATGGTAATGCGTCGGGCCTTGCCGTGCTTGAGGGCATTGCCGATGCATTCCTGCACGATGCGGTAGATGTGAATCTCGGCGGATTTTGGCAACGTCGGCTCTTCCCCGCTTTGCCGCCGTTCGCAGCAGATGCCGAGGCGCGTGCTCGTTTGGCTGGCCAGTTCTTCCAGCGCGAGGAGCAGGCCGTTGCGGCTGATCTCGACCGGATAGAGGCCCTTCGCGAGCCGGCGCGCGGAGTCGATCGTTCCCAGGAGGCAGGTGGCGATATCTTCGGCGGCCTTGGCCGAAGGGTGGGACTGCGCCTCGAGTTTGCGTGCGAGCGCGGTGCCGAGGAACGAGATGCCTGTCAATTCCTGCCCGAGGCCATCGTGCAAATCCTGCCCGAGCCGGCACTGCTCGCGCTCGCTGACCTCCATGATTTCGCGCTCAAGCCGCAGCCGTTCGATGATTTCGAATTCGAGCGCGGCCACCGCCGCCCGCAGTGCGGCAGTGCGCGCGGCGACGGTCGTTTCCAAGTTCGCGGCGTGTTCGGCCAATTGCCGCGCCAGCCGCAGCCGCTCGGTATCGGAGCGGTGCCGCTCGATGCCCATCTCGATGGCGATGGAAAGTTGGTGCAGCTCAACGGGCTTGGCGATGTAGCCGACCGGCCTCGCCAGCTTCGCCCTGGCGAGCGTCCGAGCGTCGTAATGGGCGGTGAGAAAAATGACCGGGATCGCCGCCTGCAGCATCGCGCTCGCCGCGAGGATGCCGTCGGCCGATCCCGCGAGCTGGATGTCCATGAGCACGAGGTCGGGCGGGTCTTTCTCCGCCAGGCGGATCGCGTCCTCCGCGGTGCCGGTGGTGCCGGTGACTTCGTAGCCTTGGGCGATCAATTCGTCGTGCAGATCCGCCGCCGTCACGGCTTCGTCTTCGACGATCAGGATGCGCGGTCTTGTCATTTTTTGGGGGAGCTACGGCGCTCCCAGCCTTTTCGCATCATCGAGCTCCTGGATCGCCTTGCGCCCGCACTCCGGGCAGTAGGTGTGGCTGAAGGTCGCGCCGCTGTGCGCGACGATGTAGCGCTCGACGGTCTGCCAGTCACCGGCGGCGTCGCGGATTTTTTTGCAGCAGGCGCAGATCGGCAGCAGGCCGCGCAGGATTTTCACCTGGGCGCGCTCGTCATCGAGCTCCCGCGCCAGCCGCATCCGCTCGGTGTCGGAGCGGTGCCGCTCGATGCCGATCTCGATGGCGACGGAAAGCTGGTGCGGCTCGAACGGCTTGGTGATGTAGCCGACCGGCTTGGCCAGTTTCGCCCGGCCGAGCGTCCGCTCGTCGTAGTGGGCGGTGAGAAAAATGACCGGGATCTCCGCGCCGCGCATGGCGCTGGCCGCGTGGATGCCGTCGCCCGATCCCGCGAGCTGGATGTCCATGAGCACCATGTCGGGTTTACCCTCCGTCGCCAGCCGCAGCGCGCCCTCCGCGGTGTCGGCGGTGCCCGTGACTTCGTAGCCTTGGGCGATCAATTCATCGTGCAGGTCCGCGGCCGTCACGGCTTCGTCTTCGACAATCAGGATGCGGAGTTTTTTCATATTCGGAAGGGTTCAGTTTCGGCGAGGGGCGCCGCCGGTTCGCTGACCGCGAGCCGGGCGGGCCAGCGGACCACGACATTCGTGCCGGCAGCGGTGCTGTCGATCTCCATCTCCCCGCGGATTTGGCGCGAAAGGTCGCGCACCAGCCGCAGGCCGAGCGTGCGGGTGGTGGCGGGGTCCAGGGCTGCCGGGAAGCCGGGGCCGTCGTCGCCGATGCGCAGCTCGTGGTGCCCGCCGCCGGCGCGCAGCCCGATGGTGAGCGTCCCCCTGCGGCCCCCGGCGAAGCCGTATTTGAGGGCGTTGGTGATCAGTTCGCTGGCGATGAGGCTCAGCGGCACGGCGGTGTTCAAATCCACCGTCACCGGATCGAGCTGCAGTACGGGCTGGACGGTCATCCCCGTGGGCGCATGGGCGAGCGTGAGCGTCCGCGCCAGCTTTCCGAGATGCACGGCCAGGTCGATCTGCGCGAAGTCTCCGCTTTCATAAAGCCGCTCGTGGACCGCCGCCATGGCCCGCACCCGGTCCCGCGTGCTGGCGAAGACCTGGAGCAGCGCCGGGTCGGTGAGCGTGCGGCTCTGGAGATTGAGCAGGCTCGAGACGATCTGGAGGTTGTTCTTCACGCGGTGGTGGACTTCGCGCAGCAGCACCTCCTTCTCGTGCAGGGAAACCGTGAGCGCTTCCGTGCGCTCGCTCACGCGGGCTTCGAGAGTTTCGTTCAGCTCGCGCAATGCTTCCTCGTTCTGCCTGCGCTCGGTGACATCCGTGTTGGTTCCGAAGAAGCGCACCACTTTCCCCGTTTCATCACGGATCACTTTCATGCGGGAGAGGAACCACCGATATTGACCGTCTTTGCCGCGCAGCGGGAAAGTGTCTTCCCAGTCCCTGCCCTCGCGGAGGTGGCGCGCGAACTTCTCCGCCACGGCCTCGACGTAATCGGGATGGTGGACGGCCTTCCAGCCTGGGCCCTGATTGTCTTCGAGCGTGGTGCCGGTGTAGTCGAGCCAGCCCTGGTTGAACCAGCCGAGATAGCCCTCGCTGTCGGCCAGCCATACGAGTTGCGGGATGTTGTCGGCGATGGCGCGGAACCGCTCCTCGCTCGCGCGCAGCGCCTCCGTGCGCTCCTCCACCCGCTGCTCCAGCTCGGCGTTGAGCTTGCAGATTTCCTCCTCCGCCTTTTTGCGCTCGGTGATGTTGGTGAAAAGGACGGCTACTTTGAGGCTGTCCGGCCCGCCGACCCGGAAGGCGTAGAGATCGAACCAACGAGCGTCCAGCCCTTTGGCTTCGTTCACAAAGCGCACGGGTTCACCCGACAGGGCGACTTTGCCGTAAATTTCAAACCAATACGCTTCAAGATCCGGGACCAGATCGCGGATCCGTTTCCCGACGATGTCGTGTATCCCGGTCAGCGTCTCGAAAGAAGGATTCACTTCCAGATAACGCCAATCAACCGGCTTTTGGGTTTCGTCAAAAATCATCTCGATGATGCAAAATCCTTCGTCCATCGAATTGAACAAACTGCGATAACGCTCTTCGCTTTCGCGGATTTTCTGCTGCGCCAGGACGCGCTCCGAGATGTCGCGGAAATAGCAAACCACCCCGTGGCGGCCATCTGGAAGCGGGATGCGGTTGATCTGCCACTCGTAATACTCTGTCGTCTGGCGGTCGGCGCGCTTCGCAATCATTTCCGGGACAAAGCAAGGTTCCCCGGTTTCCAGCGCGTGGCGGAATTGTTTGATGGTTTGATCGGCCTCCGCCTGGGGCCACAAAATGTGCATCACCTCGGCAAAGTCGCGGCCGATCAGGTCAGAAATATCTCCAAACGCCGGCCGCCCGGCGGAGTTCACCTGCCGGACGCGGAAGTCGGCATCGATGAGATAAATGCCGACGGGCGCTTCATTGAGGAGGGTCTCGAACTGGGCGGTGCGCTGGCGCAGGACTTCCTCCGCCTGCTGGCGCTGGGTCACGTCGCGCGAAACCGCGAGCAGACGCGCCGGCTTGCCGTTCGCATCGAGAATCGGCGAAATCACCACGTCCCACCATTTGTCCTCGCCGCGCAGGGTGCGGAAAAAGCCGACGAAGTGTCCTTCCCCGCCCGCCGCCGCCGTCGCGACCGCCGCATGCACCGCCGCGCGATCCTCCGCGCCCTCCCAGAACTCATTCCACGGTTTGCCCAAAAGAGGCGCAAGGTCTGTGATGCCCAGCAGCTCCATCCCGGCTTCCATCGAGAGCAGATTGCCCTCGAGGTCGAGCACCTTGATGCAGTCCGGGCTGCTTTCGATGACGCTGCGGCTGAACGCCTCGCTCGCGCGCAGCGCCTTTTCCTCCGACAAGCGGCGGGTGTTTTCCTCCAGCGCTCGCGTTCGGATGACGACTCCTTTGCTTAAGATCAGCATCGCCGCCACCCCGCCGAGCACACCGAAAAGACCGCTCGCCACAAATGCGGCGAAACTCCAATTCCTGACCCGATCCAGCGCCGCGACACGCTCGTCCATGAAGTGCCCTTCCTCCTGGTCCATGCGGGCGAGTTTCTGGCGCAAGGCATCCATGATGGCCTTGCCTTCCAGCAATCCTGCCGTCGTCCTTGCGGAAGGCAGGTCCGACCCGGCGGCCGCGGTTTCCATGACGCTGGCGAGTTTCTCCAAGCGCTCGGTCACCAGCAACTTTACCGCCCGGAGTCGCGCGATCTGCTGCGGGTCATCCTGGATGAGATCCGAAACGCGAGAAAGCGATTCCGGCAGCGCCTTCCGCCCGGCGTGATAGGGCTCGAGAAACTCCTCGCGCCGGGAGAGAAGATAGCCGCGCATGCCAGTCTCCGCGTCCACGAGATGGATGAGCACCAGATGAAGCTCGGAGCGCACCCGGAGGGTGTGATCGACCCATTTCTCCTGCCTGTCTTCGGCCTGTCCGAGCAGGAAAAAGCAAACCAGGCCGACCAAGAGCGCGCCGAGCGGGATGGCGATGACGACGAGCCCCTTGCTTCGCAAAGGCAGCCCGGCCCACGCTGCGCGGAGCCGGTTTCTCAATTGGTGAGCCATTAAAAAATATCCAAGTTATCCAAGCTATTCTGTTTCAAGAGCGTTCGGACTAAGGAACCGCTGATCAAAGCGGCGGGGTCGCATGTGGGCTAATGAGATGTTTCAGGGGGAGAGCCTCGGGGACAAAGAAAGGTGAGAGCATACACGGTTTCGCCGATGGAGGGCGGCTGTCTTTGGGTAATTTGCGCGGGAGCGGCAGCACGACGCCTCCGAGCCTGCCTTCACCCGCCTCCCCCAAAGACCTCCGCGCCGAGGACCGCGCGAACTGACGGGAGTGGAATTACCCCGCAGCCGGCGGCCTTTGTATTTCCTCAGCTCGACGAGCGCTTCGGCCAGTTTCAGGCGTTCGGCGACGAGCGGTGTGATCGCGGCCAATCGCTTCTCCTCCCGATTGCGAGAACGCACCTCCTGCGCTGACCGCGCCCTACCGGTCGCACTCGCCCATCACGAAATCGAGCGAGCCGAGGATGGCGACGACGTCGCTCATCATGTGGCCGGGCAGGATTTTCGGGAGGATGCTCAGGTTCACAAACGAAGGCGCGCGAATCTTCAGCCGGTGCGGGGTGCCGCCGCCTTTGCTGTTGATGTAAAAGCCGAGTTCGCCCTTCGGATTTTCGTGGCCGAAATAGACCTCGCCCGCCGGCGCGTCGATGCCCTCGGTGTGGACGATGAAGTGATGGATCAGCTCCTCCATCTTCGTCATCACCGTCGTCTTGGGCGGCGGAAAATTCTTCACATCCGTCACATTGATCCCACCGCCCGGCAGCGTGTCGATGACCTGCCGCAGGATGCGCAGCGACTCGCGCATCTCCGCCATGCGCACGGTGTAGCGGTCGTAGCAATCGCCGACGGAACCAATCGGCACGTCGAACTCGTACTGCTCGTAGCCGAGATACGGATGCTTTTTCCGCAGGTCGTGATCCACACCCGACGCCCGCAGATTCGGCCCCGTGAGCCCGTAGCCGATGGCGTCCTCCTTCGAGATCGTGCCGATGTCCTTCGTGCGATCCACGAAGATGCGGTTGCGGGAAAGGAGGTTGTCCGTCTCGTCGAGCACCGCCGGCAGCTCGGCGAGGAATTTCTCGAGCAGCGGGAGGAAGCCGTCCGGCAGATCGCGCGTCTGTCCGCCGACGCGCGTGTAGCTCGTGGTGAAGCGCGCGCCGGTCAGCAGCTCGACGAGGTTATAGACCTTTTCGCGCTCGGTGAAGGTGTAGAGAAAGACGGTCATCGCGCCGCAATCCATGGCGAAACATCCGATGCCGAGCAGGTGCGAGGAGATGCGCGCGATCTCGCAGCAGATCACGCGGATGGCCTGCCCGCGCGGCGGCAGCGTCCAGCCCATGAGCTTCTCCACGGCCAGTACGTAGGCCACGTTGTTGGCGAGGGGTGCGAGGTAGTCCAGCCGGTCCGTGTACGGGATGAACTGGTTGTAGTGCATGTTCTCGGCGATCTTTTCGTCGCCGCGATGCAGGTAGCCGATGTCCGGCGTGGCCTTCGTGATGATCTCGCCGTCCAGTTCCAAAATGAGCCGCAGCACGCCATGCGTCGCCGGGTGCGACGGGCCCATGTTGAGGATCAGTTTTTCCCCGAGGATGTCCCGCACCTCGCCGCTCTGCTGGACGCGGGCGGCGGCATCGGGAAGTTCGAGTTCGGTGGTGGTGAGAGCCATGGCGAAAAGGGTGCGGTGCGGACTGCGGGCGGAAAGGTGGTTCGCCGCTTTGGGAGGGGCAAGCGGATTGTGTGAAACTTTTCACAAGGGGTTGAGCCGCCCTCGAACCCATTCGCCAACCGACGCGGGTGAGGTCTCTGACGTGGTCGAAATGCGCGTCGTTGCTGAGCAGTGGCAATCCATGCTGCCGCACGAGCGCGGCGATCCAAAGATCATTGTCTGGAATCGGCGTTCCGGCGTCCTTCAGTTCGCGCCGGATCGCGGCGTAATGGCGTGCAGTCTCCGCGTCCACACAAAGGACATCCGCGAGCCGTTCGAGCCGCCCAAGTTTTGCCTCCAACTCCGCCCGCAGGCGCGAACCTGACAATCCGAAGCGATATTCACCGAGGACGATGCTCGGCACTGCGAGCACCTCACTCCCGCCCACTGCCCTGCACACCGCGGGCACGTCCTCGAAAAATGCCGAAACGGCATTGGTATCGAGAATCACCGCCAATCTTCAGGATCAACGCGCTCAAACTCGTCCGCGATGATCCGGTCGATGCGCCGCAATTCCTCCGCTTCGTGCTTGAAACAACCCGCCAGTTCCATCCAAGGCTTGGTTGTTCCGACCGGCGCTTCACCCACGATGACCTGCCCATTCTCCGTCGCCACGCGGTAACGCCGATGCGGCCCCGGCTGCGGCAGCAGCGAAGGCGGCAGGTGCAACGTTCCCGTCTCGTCGGCTTCGAGGATGGTGTTCATGCCGGGAGAATAGGGCGCATGTGCGACCGGGCAAGCGCGCAATCAGATGCGGATCGCTTCTCTGCTCTCAGTTGTTTCTGTATGAGTGCGAAAATGCTCTGCTGCCTCAGCGTGTCTTTAAGTAGGTAAGCTCAGGTAGATATTTCGCCATGGAATCGGTGACGTGGAGCTTCAATCGCTAAGCAGCAACTTGTTTCCAAATCTGCGGTCCCGGGATACAAAAGGTCCAATGCAATTTCTCATAAGCCACCTCCGAGCGTGCGCCAGTGCCTTTGCAGCAGCGAGCATGATTGTCGCCAGTCCTTCCGCGACTGCCGCGGACCCTGCGGCTGCAGATCCTGAAGTCGGCAAACTTTCCGGCTCCACTTCAATGACACGGACTTTTGCGTGGATGCCCGATGGTCATACGCTTCTCACCGGCGAAGAGAACGGAGCGATCTTCATCCGTGATATAGATCAACGCGCCGAGCCCAAGCGTCTCGATGGTCACCGCCAGTCAGTCAGCGCGCTCGTTGTCGATCCCGCAGCACCTCGCTTCTTTTCAGCCAGCCATGACGGCACAGTGATCGCGTGGGACGCGAACTCGGGGGAGAAGATCGCCACTTGGAAGTTTGACAAGCCGGTGCTCGGCTTGGCTATCTCACCCAAAGCCGGAATCGCCGCCGTGGCGTTGAAGGCAAACCTAGTGAAAATCGTGAGCCTTGCCGATGGGCACGAACTTCGGGCGCTCGATGAATCCGGACCACATCTCGCGTGGGATGGCCCCGTGTTGTTTCTCGATGACGGGCAGAGCGTCGTGACCACTGGAGAGCGTTTCACCGGTAGCGCCGAGACTGCAAAGCTCGTCGCGGAAAAGAAGATCGCGCCGGATGCTGGCCGCACGCGTTTCACCGGTATCTGGAATGCGACGACCGGCGCCCTCCTGGCCCATATGCCGACCGTCGGGTGGGAATATCCAAAGCAATACTATTACACCGCAAAGCGTGACCGGCTTGCAGCGCTTTGCGTCGGCAATGGCGCGCAAATCACGGAATGGAGTGTAAGCGACATAGCAAAAACTCTCACGAGCCCTGCCCCCATCGAGCTTCAACCAGTCAGCCGGCGCTTCATTCCTCACCCATTTTCTCAGACGGCGGTCATCGAGCCGAAGGCCAGCTTGATCCTCACCAATGCCGAATACTTTAACAAATACCGAAGCCGCCTTTGGAATTTGCAAACCGGTCGGCTCCTTTTCGATTTCGATCCTTTTTTCGGCTACATCGGCGACGGTGTCATCACTCCCGACGGCAAGCGAGCGATCGTCGATCGCGGATTAACCTCGGTAGCGGGACCGAAAGGGCAACTCTCGATCCTCGACCTTACCCAGCGCACCAAAGACGAGGTATGGTCAGTGGCAACCAATGACGTGCTGAGCCTGCAAGGAAGCGGGCCGGTGCTTTGTGCAAGTGACGGTTCCGAAAACATTCGGATTTGGAATCGCGAGACGGGACAAGAACTTCTTTGCCGCACGAAGGTTCCTACTGCGCCGCGGATTTATCTGGGCAAAGAGCCCATCGCATTTCTCGGGCAGCCTTCGCTTCAGCTCCTCAACCTCAAAAGCGGTGCGACCAAAGCCGCGCCAGAATCATCGCTACAATCGCTGTGGCCCGTCTTTGAAGTCGCTCGCGATGGGAAATTCATCCTCATCGGCAACAGCTCCCCAAGCTTTGATTCCAACACAGTCGGCGCACTCGTAGCTCGGACACTGCCGCCTCAGGTCGGACGATATGTGCCTGCACAGCCGCGCAAGATTTCTGCACTTCGCCTCTTCGATCCTGAACTGCATCAAATCGGCGCTGGATTCGACGCGCACCTTGACCGTGGCCTGAGTGGCGCGGCTCTTTCGCCGGGGAGCGCTCGCGTTGTTTCAATCGATGGCGATGGTGTCGCGCGCCTCTTTGACGCGAAGACCCAGCATCTCCTTGCTGAAACTCCGGCGTCCACGCCACCGGCGAAATTCGTTTGCGTCAACGACGAGGGAATCGTCGTCACGGTGACCGAGCAGGGGCGTTTTCAGGTTTTTCGCGGAGCCGAGAGAATCGGTGAAGCGATGGCGCCACCAGACACTAAGCTCATCGCCGGCATGATCATCGCGCCCGACGGGAAGGCGATCGCCACCATCGAGGAAGTCGCAACGGAGATCCCTGGCTTTGGCTACAATCAGCAACCACACCTCCGCATTCGCGCGCTTCCGCGACTCGAGATCTTGCGCGAGTTCACCGGCTCACTCGTTGCGGCGGGGGGGCTCGCCTTTCCCGATTC
Organism: Chthoniobacter sp.; assembly: GCA_043779205.1. Taxonomy (GTDB): domain Bacteria; phylum Verrucomicrobiota; class Verrucomicrobiia; order Chthoniobacterales; family Chthoniobacteraceae; genus Chthoniobacter. The sequence goes on from JAYWEP010000220.1 coordinate 13,318, forward strand.
TGAGACGCTCGTTTCGTGGCATCAGGATGGGACGGTGCGCGTTTGGAAATGGAAGCAGTAGGCTTCGAAGCCACTCACTTCTGTTTATTCGAAGGTGTGCTGCCGATCGAGCGCACCACATCGTCTATGAACGGCGCTTACATTTCCACCAGATGTCTGCGCTCGGGGAAGCGGCCGGCGTGGACGTCGGCGATGTATTCGCGGAAGGCGGCGATTCTTTCCTGCTGCAGGCGGCGGTGTTCGGCGGCGACGGTGCGGCCCGAAATGGCGTTGAAAGTTCGCGCAGGTTTCGCCAGCTTGTGCGCCCTCTTTTCCCCTCATGCTCAAAGCCCTCGACCTCTGGCTGCCTGCCTGGCGGCGACGAAAGAAGCTCCCGGAATCCGCGCCGGGAGTCCGCCATATGCTGCTCGCGGTATGCGATCACTTCGAGCCGTTTCACGGCGTGGGCCGCGACGAGGCGCTGGCGCGGGTGGCGGCGTGGCGGCGGGAGTTCGCGCCGCTCGCGCGGGAGTTTCGGGACGCGGATGGGCAGCCGGTGAAGCACACTTTTTTCTACCCGATCGAGCAGTACGACGCGGACGTGGTCGGCGCGCTGGCCGAGCTGTGCCACGCCACCGGCAGCGAGACGGAGGTGCATCTGCATCACGAAAACGACACCGCGGAAAATCTGCGACGGACGCTGGAGCAAGGCGCAGAGCGGCTCGCCGGGCACGGGCTGCTCGCGCGCGATGTGCGCGGCGCGCTGCGCTACGGCTTTGTGCATGGGAACTGGGCGCTGGATAATTCCCACCCCGCGGGCCGCCACTGCGGCGTGCGCGGCGAACTCCGCGTGCTCCGCGACACCGGCTGCTACGCCGATTTCACCCTCCCCTCCGCGCCGAACCGCACGCAGACCCGCACCATCAATGCGCTCTACTACGCCCGCGCCACCGACGCGCCAAAGTCCCACGACCGTGGCCGCCGCGTCCGCGCCGACCGCGACCCGCAACGCGCGGCTGATGACGAACTGCTCATCGTCCAGGGCCCGCTCGCGCTGAATTGGAAGCGCCGGAAATTCGGCCTGCTCCCGCGCATCGAAAACAGCGACCTCACCGCCGCGAATCCCCCAACGGCCGAGCGCCTGCGGCTCTGGCTCGACTGCCGCATCGCCGTCGAGGGCCGGCCCAACTGGCTCTTCATCAAGCTCCACACCCACGGCGCGAAACCCGAGAACACCCGCATGCTCCTCGGCGAACCAATGCGTGCCTTTCACCGCGCCCTCGCGGAAATGGCCGCCGCCGATCCCACCGTGCGCTTTCACTACGTCACCGCCCGCGAGCTCGTGAACATCCTCCACGCCGCCGAGGACGGGCACTCGGGCGAACCGGGAATTTTTCGCGACCATTGCTATCGGAAAAACGGCGCGGCAATCTTGCGCTAAATGCGGCTCCTCTTCATCTCGAATCTTTTCCCCGACACCCGCGAACCCCACCGCGGCCTCGACAACGCCACGGTGCTCCACCACCTCAACGCGCAATGGGATATCCGCGCCCTCGCGCTCCGGCCCACGCTGCCCTTCCGCTCCGGCACATGGACCGCGCGCCCCGAGGACAGCCGGATGCAGCCGGAATTTCTCGCCACGCCCTACCTGCCCAAAATCGGCAGCCGCTGGAACCACCGGCTCATGGCCCGCGCCCTCCGCGCGCCGCTGCGCGAAATCCACAGCCGGTTCCCGTTCGACGCCGTGCTCAGCTCATGGATTTATCCCGACTCCTGCGCCGTCGCCCGGCTCTCCGGCGAGCTGGGCTTCCCGTTTGTCGCCATCGCACAAGGCTCCGATGTGCATCAGTATTTGCAGCATCCCGTGCGGCGGAAAATCATCGCGCAAGCCCTGCCCGCGGCGTCGGCCGTCATCACCCGCAGCGCGGAACTCGCACGCCTGCTCGGCGAAGCCGGCGTCGATCCCGCGCTGCTCCACACGGTTTACAACGGCGTGAACCGCGCGTGCTTTCGCCCCGCGGAAAAGGCCGCCGCGCGCCAGGCGCTGAACCTCCAGCAGGACGTGCAGATCATTCTTTTCGTCGGCAATTTCTACCCGATCAAAAACCCGCTCCTGCTCATCGAGGCGCACTCCCAGGTCTGCGACGACAACACTCTTTCGCGCACCAAACTCATCATGCTCGGCGACGGCCCGCTCGCCGGAAATGCGCGCGCGCTCGGCGACCAATTGCACTTCGGCCCGAACGTCGTCCTCGCCGGCCGCAAGTCCGCCGCCGAAATCGCCCGCTACATGCAGGCCGCCGACGTGCTCTGCGTGCCGAGCGTCAATGAAGGCGTGCCCAATGTCGTCCTCGAAGCCTTTGCCTGCGGGCTCCCCGTCGTCGCCAGCCGCGTCGGCGGCATCCCCGAGGTGCATCCCGGTGAAACGTGCGGGCGTCTCGTCGAGCCGCGCCTCGCGACGGTCGCCGCCGCGCTCCGCGCCGTCCTGCGCGAGCCGCCGCCGACCGCGCCCATCGCGGAATACGGCGCGCAATTTACGTGGGAGCGCACCGCCGCGGAATACCACGCGCTGCTCACTGCTGCGTGTTGAAAAGCATGATCGCGCACGCCGCACCTTCTTCTCCTTCTCCTTCTTCATCTCCTTCTTTTTCCGGGTGCCTCGGGAAGAAGATGAAGATGGAGAAGGAGAAGAAGACCGGGCAATGAACATCCTCTGCCACTTCCGCACCCAGGGCACCGGCGCGGAAGGCGTCCACATCGCGGGCATCGCCACCGCCTTCGAGCGCCTCGGCCATCGCGTCATTTTCTCCAGTCCTACCGGAGTCGATCCGCGCACCACCGCCGGCACAAATCCTTTCGCCGAAAAAAAACGCCGCAGCGTCCTCGCGCGCCTCGCCGCCCACGCACCCGCGCTCATTTTCGAGCTGCTCGAAATCGCCTACAACGCCCTCGCCTACGTCCGCAACCGCGCCGCGCTCACGCGCGAAAACTGTGCGCTCATCTACGAGCGCCACGCCTTCTTTCTTTGCGCCACCGCCTTTCTCGCGCAGCGCCGCGGCCTCCCGCTCGTCGTCGAGGTCAATGAACTCGCCGGCGACGAGCGCGTGCGCGCCGACCCGTGGCTGCTCCCGCTCGCGCGCCTCGCCGACCGCCTCACCTTCCAGCGCGCCAGCCTCATCGTCACCGTCTCCCCGCATCTCCAGCGCCGCATCGCCGCGCTCGGCATCGCGCCGGAAAAAATCCTCGTCCTGCCCAACGCCGTCAGCGCCGCATCGCTCGACACGCCCGCCGACGGCGCACCCATCCGCGCCCGCCACCACTGCGCGGAGGCTGTCGTCATCGGCTTCGTCGGCTGGTTCGTCGCCTGGCACCGCCTCGACAATCTGCTCACCCAATTCGCCGCCCTCGCCGCCGCCGACCCGCGCCTCCGCCTCATGCTCGTCGGCGACGGCACGCTCCGCGAAACCCTCGTCGCGCAAGCCGCCGCGCTCGGCATCTCCGACCGCGTCATTTTCACCGGCCCCGTCCCGCACGCCGAAATCCCCGCGCACCTCGCGGCGATGGACATCTGCGTCGTCCCGCACAGCAACGAGTACCGCTCGCCGATCAAACTCTTCGAGTCCATGGCCCGCGCCCGCGCCACCGTTGCCCCGCGCACCGAGCCCATCGCCCAGGTCATCACCGACGGCGTGAACGGCCTCCTCTTCGATCCGCAAAATCCCGCCTCCCTCCGCGAAGCCCTCCAGCGCTTGATCGCCGACCCATCACTTCGCACACAACTCGGCGCCGCCGCCCTCGCCACGATCCGCGCGCACCACACTTGGGATCGAAACGCGGCAGCGGTGCTCGCCGCCGCGCATCGGCGGCTGTAGGGGAAGCTGTCAGCTTCCCCTACAGCCGCCGGCGCAGCCCACGCGCCAGGACAAGCACTGTCGTGAGCATCGAAAGATGCGAAAACCAATCGCCATGCCGCGTGTAAAAAGTGGTGCCGGGATTGATCGGGATGCGCACCTCGCGCGCGACGAATCCCTGCTGGAATGGCTTCAGCCAAGGCTCCACGCGGCCATGCGAATCCACCGCGCAGGTCACGCCCGTATTGCCGCACCGGAGCAGCGGACGCCGGTTTTCCACCGCGCGGAAGACGGCATTCGCGAGGTGCTGCTCGGCGGCGGGCGACTGCGCGAACCAGCCGTCGTTGGTGATATTCACGAGCACTTGCGCGCCGCCTTGCACGAAGCGGCGCGTGAGTTCGCCGAGCGTGTCTTCAAAGCAGATGAGCGCGGCGAGGCGGATCTTCGGATCGGGCAGGTCGAGCACCGTGGCCTCGCGGCCTGGGGTGAAATCGGCAGGCACCATCTGCCCGCACAGCGGCGCGAAGACGGGCCGCAGCGGCAGGTATTCGCCAAACGGGACGAGGTGCATCTTGCGATAGAACTGCTGCTTTTCGCCGTGGTCCGTGAGCAGCGCCGCGACGTTGAAATCCTCGCGCGTCTCAGGGTCGAAATCGGTCGTTCCGAGGAGCAGCGCGCCGTCGAGCGCCTTGGCCTGATCGAGGACAAAGTTGTAGCTCACGCCGTCGGCAAACATGCTCCGCGGCGTCGCGGACTCCGGCCAGAGCACGAGCTGCGGCGCGGGCCGCGTGAGCGCGGCGAGGCTGGTGAGCTTGGCGAGTTCAGCGAAAATCTTCGCCTCCATCTCCGGGTCGAACTTCTCGGTCTGCGCGATGTTCGGCTGCACCGCGACGACCCGCAGCGGCACACTTTCGCCCGCCTCCTTGCGCAGCAGCGAACGCACGCCGTAGGCGAAGACGAGCGCGACGAGCGCCACCGTGAAACTGAATTCCCAGCGGATGCGCTTCATGAAAACCGGCCCGAATTCGCCGACGATCCGGCGCACGATGATGACCCCCATCAGATTGCAAAACACGACGAGGAACGAGAGGCCCGGCACGCCCGTGATGTCCGCAATCTGGATCATCGGGAGGTCGCGGTGCAGCGCCACGCCGAGATCATTCCAGCCGAAGCCGCCGAAGAGCCGTTCGCGCACCCACTCGTGCGCCACCCACGCGCACGCCCCGGCGGCGGCGGTGCCGAGATTGCCGAGCGAGCGGGGAAACTTCCGCGCCGCGTCATCGCGCACCAGCACCGCGCCGGTGAACCACGCCCAAAATGCGAAGTAAAAACTGAAGACCATCGCGACCAGCGGCGCGAGCGCGAGCAGCCAGCGATTTTCGTAGAGCGCCGAGAGCGTGGTGCTCAGCCAGACAAACGTGCCCGTGAAAAAAACGAGCCCCGCGACATAGCCCAGCGCCGCTTTGCGCAGCCCCGTGCGCCGCCCCGTATTGTGCGAGAAAAATACGGCGCAGATCAGCGGCGTCAGCGCCAGCCACGCCAGCCAGCCCTGATCCCAGCGGGGAAAGCAAAGCGTGAGGAGGACGCCGCTGCCCGCGGCCGCCAGCCACGGCCAAGCCCGGCGGAGGGATGAAGACGGAAGGCTGAAGGATGAAGGCTCGGACATGCGCGGACGAAGGGCCGCGGAGCTTCAATCAGAAATCTGAAATCTGAAATCTGAAATTTCCTACTCCCGCCGCACGCGCCGGCTCTTCTTCACCTCGGGCCGCGGATCGAGCGCGTCGCGCAGGTCTTTCATGTAGCCCGAGTTCACCCGGAACCAGACCCTCTCCATGTCCGCTTTTTTGTAGAATCCGCTCTTGTCCGCAGTCACGTAGCCGATGCTCATCAGCCCTTGCACACAGTCGATGAGTTCCGCGATCGGCAGGTCGGCGCAACGCTCGATCAGGTCGCTGCCGAGCGTATCGCTGCTCCCAAAGCCGAGCGCTTTGATGACCGAGATTTCGGTGCCGTCGAGGTTGATTTCTCTGCTGGCCATGAGGGTTTTGGGGAGTGGGGACTTGGGCGAAAATGTCAGGCGGAAAGGCGTCGCCCGACATCCTGCTGAACCCACGTCCAGAGGCGTTCGAGCGACGCGTTCACGTCGGCTTTGATCGTCGCGAGTTCCGCTCCTGTAAAGGACTTCCCGGCCTCCGGCGCGCGGCGGGCGAACATGTAAAACTTGATCTTCGGCTCGGTGCCCGACGGGCGGACGGCGATGCGGCGGCCATCGGCGAGGTCGATCATGAGCATCTTTTCCTTCGGGATGGTGTCGCCCTCCACATCGGTGAAAATCTCCGTCGCAAAGTTGCGCGTGCCGCTCACCGCGCTGCCGTCGGCCTCGCGCGGCGGCTGCCCGGCGTAGGACTCGACAAGCCGCTGGATTTTCGCCGCGCCGTCCGCGCCCTCGAAGGTGAGCGAGCCGTTTTTTTCCAAATAGAAGCCGTAGCCCGCATAGACCTCGTCGAGCAGTTCGATGAGCGTGAGGCCGCGCGATTTCGCATACGCGGCGACTTCCGCAAAGGCGACCGCCGCGCCGTTGCCGTCCTTGTCGCGGACGAAATCCGCCGCGCTGTAGCCGTAGCTTTCCTCGCCGCCGCACACGTAGTAGCTCGACTGCGCGAGCCGCAGCGCGCGGGTTTCCAGCTCCGGCAGCGTGCGGTATTTGGCGCGGACTTCGGCGGGCAGCGCGGCTTCGTATTTGCCGAGTTTCGCGCCGATGTATTTGAAACCCGTGAGCGTCTCGACGCAGCGCATGCCGTGTTTTTCGGCGATGGCCTTTTGCAGATCGGTGGTGACGAAAGTTTTCACGATCACACAGCGCGCCGCGTTTTCCGGCGTGATGACGCCCTGCGCGATGAGCTTGTTCACCCGATAGTAGGCCATGAGCGAACCAATCTGGTTGCCGGAAAGAAGTTCAAGTTGCCCGGCGGGATTGCGCGCGGCCACGCCCATGCGGTCGCAATCCGGGTCGGTGGCGATGACGAGATCGGCGCCGTCTTTGTCCGCGAGCTGCATCGCGAGCGAGAGTGCCTCGGCGTTCTCGGGGTTCGGCGATTTGACCGTGGGGAAACGCCCGTCGCCAATCTCCTGCGCGGGCACCGTGGAGTAGCGGAAGCCCAGCCGGTCGAGCATCGGTTTGATGATCGTGCCGCCGACGCCGTGGATCGACGTGAAGACAATCCGCAGCCCGCTCTGCGCCGCGGAGGCGACCATCGCGCGGTCGAGGATGAGCGTCTCCAGCCGCGCCATGTAGGCGTCGTCATTCGCCGCGCCGAGCACCGTGAGCGTCCCCTGCTCCGCCACCTGCAAAGGCGTGTACACATCGGACTCGATGGCGTTCACCTTCGCGATGATCCCGCCCGCGTGCGGCTCCACGACTTGCGCGCCGGCGTCGAAATAAACCTTGTAGCCATTGTCATGCGACGGGTTGTGGCTGGCCGTGATGACGATGCCCGCGTTCGCATTTTCCTCCCGCACGCTGAACGAAAGCTGCGGCGTGGAGCGCGGCCCCTCGAAGATGCACACGTCGCAGCCATTCTCCACCGCCACCCGCGCCGTCAGCTCCGTGAAGTCGCGCGAGAAATGCCGCGTGTCATGCGCCACCACGATCTTCGGCCGGCCCGGCAGCGCGTTCTTCGCGAACCACTCGTGGAGATACGCCACCAGCCCCTGCGTCGCGCGGCTGATGTTGTAGAAATTCATCGAATTCGTCCCCACACACGGCTGCTCCGGACGGTCGAGCGGCTGAGGCGTGCCGCGCTCTGCGGCGGTCACGATCTTGCCGATCGTCCGCCCGCGCAGCCCGCCGGTGCCAAAGGCGAGCGTCTTGTAAAAGCGGTCGTTCAGCTCGTCCCACGCGCCCTGCGCCACGAGTTCGCCGATGCTCTCCGCCGCGACCGGCGAAGAACTCCGCGCGAGCATCTGCCCGATATTGCGCGCGCTGCTTTCGAGGAGCTGGCCGGCGCTCACGGCCTGCTGGATGCGGATGCTGATGTCGCTCATATCCGCGCAGTGTAAAAGGCCGCGTGGAAATTCGGGAAGCGGCATTTTGCCAAAGCGCGTGCGTCCCTCCGCGCAGAAAGGAATCGCGCTTCCCGATGAAGATTGCCGAGGGCGCGGCGGCGGCTATTTTGCGCGCATGGCCAGCCGGCAAGAAAAGCCCTTCATCACGCCCGAAGAATATCTCCGCCTCGAACGCGAAGCGCTCTACAAGAGCGAATACTTCGCCGGGGAAATCTTCGCCATGGCCGGCGGCAGCCCCGCGCACAGCGTCATCAGCGCCAGCGCGATTGGTGAACTCCGCAATCTCCTCAAGGGCCACCGCTGCGCTCCCTACGACAGCAACCTGCGCATCTTTTTCCCCAGCACCGGCCTCTATTCCTATCCCGACGCTTCGGTGATCTGCGGCCCGTTGGAATTGGCCGACGCCCACGGCGACATGATCACCAATCCGACGCTCGTCGTGGAGGTGCTCTCCGATTCCACGGAGGCCTATGATCGCGGGAAAAAATTTGCCCATTATCGCACGCTCCCGTCTTTCGCCGAGTATGTGCTCGTGTCGCAAAAGGAGCCGCTGATCGAGGTCTTCTTCCGCATGGCGGACGGGACGTGGCAGCTCACCCCGGCGCGCGGGCGCGAGGCAGCCGTGCGGCTGCAATCGCTCGGCGTCGAGCTGCGGCTCGCGGAGGTTTACGACCGCGTGGAGTTCCCCGAGATCGTGCCGCTGAAATAACTCAGCCGAGCAGTTCCGCGACCATCACTTTCTCCTCGCGCAGCTCCCCGACCGTGGCGTCGATCCGCGCGCGGCTGAAATCGCCGATGGGCACGGACTGGACGATTTCCCACGCACCGCCCGCGGTCGTGCGAATCGGAAAGGACGTGATGAGGCCGGGCTCGATGCCGTAGTCGCCGGTGGAGCAGACGGCGACGCTATACCAGTCACCTTCGCGCGTCGGCGTGGTCAGCGAGCGCACGGTATCGACCACCGCATTGGCCGCGCTCGCGGCGCTGGAAAGGCCGCGCGCCTTGATGATCGCCGCGCCGCGCTGCTGCACGGTGGCGATGAATTCGCCTTGCAGCCAGGCGGTGTCGGCGATGACTTCGGTGGCGGGGCGTCCGTCGATCCGGGCGTTGTAAAAGTCGGGGTACTGCGTGGCGGAATGGTTTCCCCAAATGGCGAGATTGGTCACGCTGGTCACGTCCACGCCGGCCTTGAGCGCGAGCTGGGATTTGGCGCGGTTTTCGTCGAGCCGCATCATCGCGAACCAGCGCTCCGCGGGGATGCCGCGGGCGTTGTTCATGGCGATGAGGCAGTTCGTATTGCACGGATTTCCGACGACGAGCACGCGCACATCGGCGGCGGCGCTTTTCTCGATGGCCCTGCCCTGGCCGATGAAAATCTTCCCGTTGATGCCGAGCAAATCCTTGCGCTCCATGCCCGCCTTGCGCGGCACCGAGCCCACGAGCAGCGCCCAGTTCACGCCCGCGAAACCCTCGTCCAGCGAGGCCGTGGCGACGATTCCCTTGAGCAGCGGAAAGGCGCAGTCCTGCAGTTCCATGACCACGCCACCGAGCGCCGGCAGCGCGGGCTCGATCTCGATGAGATGCAAGATCACCGGCTGTTCCGGGCCGAACATCGCGCCCGAGGCGATGCGGAAAAGCAGCGAGTAGCCGATCTGGCCGGCGGCTCCGGTGATGGCGATGCGGATGGGAGTTTTCATGGTGGAGAGTTGTGGGTGTGGAAAATTTGGGAGCGGGAGATTCCACGAATCGGCGCGGGCGGCGCAATGCTAAATGCGGAGGGAATGAACCCCTGATGGACACTCATGGACACTAATGGGGAATGGGGTGGACACGGGTTTTCCCGGCGGGTAGCGCGCTGCGCAAAAGGCCGGTTCCGTGAGATTTACTTTTCCGTCATTGTCCACTTCCCTCTCGTGCATTCGCGGGTCGCGCGAAGAATCGCATTTCGCTTATGAAAACACTTCTCACCCCACTCGCCACCGGCATCGTCCTCCTGCTCAGCCTCACGCCGGGACACGCGGCTCCTGCGCCGCTCAAGGCCGACGAGCCCATCGTCGTGCCGGACTCGAAGGGGCGCTTCGACTTCATCGAGGTGGACACGGTCGCGCGGCGGCTGCTCGCCAACCACACCGAAAACAAGACGCTCGATGTTTTCGACCTCGACTCCGGCAAGCTCCTCAAGCACGTCCCCACGGGCGCGGCGCAGGGCGTGGCGGTGGATGAAAAGGGCGGGAAGTATTACGTGGGCGTGAGCAAGGAAAAGGTGCTCGTCGCCATCGACGCGAAGACGCTGGAAAAGACCGGCGAGGTCGCGCTCAGTGGGCCCGCAGACGACGCACTTTTCTGTCCGAAAAACGGCCGCGTCTATGTCTGCCACGACGACGGGAAGGAGCTGTGGGTCATCGATCCCGCGACGCTGAAAATCGTCGGCACCGTCGCCATTGGCGAAGCGCCGGAGGTGCTCGTGTGGGATGCCGGGGCCGGGCGCATCTACCAAGCGATCAAGACCACCGCCAACGTCTCGGTCATTGATCCGATGACGAACAAGGTCGAGCACGACTGGCCGCTGCAGCCCGCGACCAGCCCGCACGGCCTCGCTTTCGATCCCGGCACGCACCGGATTTTCGCCGCGGGCGGAAATGGCAAACTCGCCGTGCTCGACAGCACCAGCGGCAAGCTGCTTACGACCGTCGCCATCCCCGGCGGCGTCGATCAAATCGCCATCGACCCCGCGCTGCGGCGCATCTACTGCCCCGGCGGCGGCCTGCTCACCGTCATCCAGGAGACGGACAGCGGCGCGGAACTCGCGGGCGAAATCGCCATCGCCAAAGGCTGCCGCTCCGTGGCCGTGGACCCGAAGACCCACGCCGTCTGGCTCGCCTACGCCGAGGGCGAAAAAAGCTACGTCCGCCGCCTCATGCCGGAGCCCGCGCCGAAGCCCTAATCGTGCGGAACCCTTTGGCTTTGGCTTCGGCGTCCCGCCGCCGACCGCGGTCGTGCCCAGCGGCGATCCCGAGGCGCTGCACACCGACGTACTCAGTTGCTCGGCGATGCTCTGAATCACGGTGAGATTCGCCACATCCCGCGCGAGCTGCGGATACAGCGTGCGCAGGGGCGACAGCAAATTTGTCGAGATCAGGTTCGTCCCCGGCGGCGCGTGGAGAGGAGCAGCGCGCCGAGGCCGAGCAGGGCGAAGGTGCCGGGCTCGGGCGTCGCGATGTTTGTCGAGAAGACCGTGCCTTTGTCGGCAGTGCCGCCTTGGGAAGTCATGCCATATAGGGTAGAACCATCGGCCGAGAGGGTCACATCGCCCCGTCCGGGAATGGCTGCAGAAGGCGTGCCGGTAAAGCTCTCGATCAGACGGAAGCCGCTGCCATCGGTGTTCAAAGTAAAGATGATGCCGTAGCCACCGATAGAGCCGACCATGCCGTACATCTGCGAGCCAAAGAGCGTCAGCGAACCTGTGGGATTCACCCCGTCGCTGGCACCGCCGACAAAAGTATGGAGCGGGGTAAAGCCGGTGCCGTCGGTATTCAAGCTGAAGATTACACCGCCGAAAGCGCTGCCACCTCCGTTGGTCATGCCGAAGAGTTTCGAGCCGGAGAGCGTCAGTGAGCCATAGGGACTCGCTCCATCGGCGGAGCCACCGGCAAAGGTATGAAGCAAGCTGTAGCCGGTGCCATCGGTATTCATGCTAAAGATGACGCCGCCGCCGTTGCTGCCACCGCCAGTATTGGTCATGCCAAAGAGCTTCGAGCCAGAAAGCGTCAGCGAGCCATAAGGCCAGGCACCATCGCTGGGATAGCCGGCGAAGCTGTGGAGCAGACTAAAACCAGTGCCGTCGGTATTCACGCTAAACAGCGTGCCCGCATTGCTGGCACCGCCATACTGGGTCGCGCCATAGAGCTTCGAGCCGGAAAGCGTCAGCGAGCCAAGGGGAATTGCGCCATCATTGACCCCGTTTGCGAAGCTGTGAACCAGACTAAAGCCGGAGCCATCGGTGTTCACACTGAAGAGCGCGCCGCTGTTGCTGACGCCGCCGTATTGGGTCATGGCATAGAGCTTCGAGCCGGAAAGCGTCAACGATCCATAGGGGGTACTCCCATCCGTTTGGGTATTGATGAAGCTATGAAGCAGGCTGTAGCCGGTGCCATCAGTGTTTACTTTGAAAAGAGTGCCTTGGTCGGAGCTGCCGCCCTTCCAGTTCATGCCATAGAGCGTCGAGCCGGAGAGGGTCAGCGAGCCGAAGGGATACGCGCCATCGCTGCCGCCGCCGGTGAAGCTGTGCAGGATCGTCGTCGCCGCGCGCGCGGGGGTGGCGAGCGAGCCGGGGAGCAGCGCTGCGCCGGCGAGGAGGAGGGAAGCAAGGGAGTGTTTCATTGGGAAGATGGAGCAGGTCGTGGCGTGAGGAGGTTACCGCTGGGCCATTCGAGCACAGGCGTTCCCTTTCCACAAGCGCCGGAGCTTACGCCCCGCACATCCGGGAGACGGTGGGGAGGCTGAGGATCTTCGCCTCGATCGCGCGCGGGTCGCCGTTCTTGAAGTCCTCGTCACGGGCTGGAACGCCCTGGTCGCGCTACGGCACGTCCATCACAGCTTCATCGGCAGTGAAGCCGCCCCACTTCCACGCGAGGGCGGGGAGGACGAGGAGGTTCAGCGCAGTCGAAGTGATGAGGCCGCCGAGGATCACCGTCGCCATCGGGCCTTCGATTTCGCGGCCCGCTTCGCCGCTGCCGAGCGCGAGCGGGAGCACGCCGAGCGCGGTGACGAGCGCGGTCATCAGGATCGGCACGAGCCGCTCGCCCGCGCCGCGCGCCACGGTCTCGATGGACCACGGTGCGCCGTCCTTTTCCACGAGATGCTCGTAGTGCGAGATGAGCATGATCGAGTTGCGCGTGCTGATGCCGAAGAGCGTGACGAACCCGACCCATGAGCCGATGGACGTGGAGCCGCCGCTCGCGAAGACCGCGAGCACGCCGCCGACGAGCGCGAACGGGATGTTCGCGAGCACGAGCGCGATGTGGCTCGCGCGGCGAAAGACGAGCGAGAGCAAAATCAGGATGCCAACAAAAGCGACGGTGAAATGGATGATGAGTTCGCGCTTCGCTTTCTTCTGCTCCTCCGCCGCTCCGCTCCATTCGAGATAGACGCCGGAGGGCAGCTTCACCTTTTCCTCCACGCGCTTGCGCGCCTCGGCGACGTAGGAAGTCACGTCGCGTTTCTCCACGTTGCACGTCACCGTCTGCCGGCGGCGCGCGCCGTCGTGCTGGATGCTCGGGCGGCCATTGGTCAGTTCCACGTCGGCGAGCTGGCGGAGCGGCATGCGCAGGCCGTCGCCGTTCGTGAGGAGCAGATCGCCGACGGTCTCGGGATCGCGGCGCGCTTCGGCGGCGAGGATCACAGCGAGTTCGTGAATGCGGTTGCCGCGCACCATCTGCGCCACGTCCGCGCCCTGGAATGCGGTCTCCACGGCGTCGAGCACTTCGAGCGGGCGGAAGCCGAATTGCGTGAGCCGCTCGGGCCGCAGA
>JAYWEP010000221.1:0-12248 GCA_043779205.1 Chthoniobacter sp.
GGCGGCGCGAGCATCTGGGGGGACACGGCTTTCGCTGGCTCGGGCAAGAGCAATTTGAGCGGCACTGGCACCATCCGCGGCGAGGCGGTGTCTCATTCCAGTGGATCGATGGTCAAGTCATCCGGTTTCACGATCACGGGCGGCACTGTCAATAACCGCGACGCCCAACTGAACCAGGGTGTGGCTCAAGCCATCAGTGCGTCCAATGCGGCCTTTGTCATGCCAGCTTCCGCCGGGTATCCCACGACCATCAACCAGAACACCAGCCTGTCGCTCAGCGGTGCGGCCAATCAAACCGTGGTGCTCCAGTTGACGGATTTTGTCCTGAGCGGGACGGCCGCCCTCACCCTGCAGGGAACCGCCACGACGACTTACATCGTCAACGTCACCAATAAATTCTCGCTGAGCGGCAGCAGCATCGTGCAGTTGAGCGGTGGCCTGACCGCTGACAATGTCCTCTTCAATGTGCGGAATTCGGGCGACGCGACGATGAGCAGCAGCTCGGTTTTGAACGGCATCGTCCTCGCCACCGGTCGCACGATGAAGATGAGCGGCTCGGCGACAGTTTACGGCCAGGTCATCGCGAATAAGGTGGCGATGTCCGGCGTGAGCACGGTGCGGCGTCCGATCAGCCCGTAGGCTCCCATTGTGATGATGCGAACCCGCTGGCCGCTTATGGGTTGGTCTGGGTGCGGTTTTTTGGTTGGGTGCAAGGTGATCGCCAAAATCAGCGGCCTGAGAAAGTGCTCGTTTCTGAATGTTTTCGTCGCTGCCGTGATGGTGGGCGCTGCGGCGCAGGCGGACATCATCCATCCCGGCCTGAGCAATCCGGGCTTCGAGTTGGATAACCTGACGGATTGGACGGCCACGCTGTCTCCCACGGTGGGTAACTCTCCCGGCGGTACTGCGACCGTCGTGGCCTCGACGTTCACCTTGGATGGCGCTCGCTACGATGGCTTCGTGACGTGGGCTCCGGTGGAAGGTGGCAAATTTGCACTGCTTCGAGGTGGCCCGACGAACATCTATCAAAAGCTCTCCACATTGTTCACGGCCGCCGCCGGCGATCGGGTGGTGTTCAACGTGTTTTTGGACATCACGGAGGAACTTGCCTACCTCCCGGCTTACAACGACGACGGCTATGCCAAACTCGTGAACACGACGACCCTGGCCGAAACAGTTTTGTTTGCGGAGAGCGTCGAGACCCTGCCGAATCGAGGCAATTCCGGGTGGACGAGTGTGGATTACACCATCCCGACCACGGGAAACTACCGTTTGGAATTCGGGGTGAGAAACAAGGATGACCACGCCAATTCCCCGCAAATGGGCATTGATGCTTTGTCGATCCCCGAACCGAAAGCCCCCATGAACGCCAGCCTTACCAGCGTCACGGCGGGCGAGATGCACGTCCATTTCGTCGCCCAGACCGGGCTGGCCTACACCATCCAGTACAAGACCTCCCTCACCGACCCCACCTGGCTGCATCTCGCGGACATCGCCGCGCCCGCCGCCCCGCAGGCCGTCGATTACAACGACACCACCGTCGGCGCAAACCCCCAGCGCTTCTACCGCGTCGTCACCCCGCAGGCGCCATAGCGGTTACACCGCTTTGCTGCCTGCCTGCGCGATTCCTGAAACCCACGACGGCGAGCGGCGGCAGGCGGAGGAGCAGCGAGTGGGATTTTCCCTGCCAGGCGACGGGCTCGGCGTGCTGGCCGCCGAAGTTGCCGACATTACTCCCGCCATAAGTCGCGGCGTCGGTATTGATGATCTCCTCCCACCAGCCCGCGCCGTTCACCCCGATGCGATACGCCTCGCGCACCATCGGCGTGGCGTTGATGACGAAAGCGATGGCGTCGCCCGTACGCGACTTGCGCATGAACGCGATGACCGAGTTGTCGCTGTCGCGGAAGTCGATCCACTCGAAGCCTTCGTAGCTGTCGTCCTGGTCGAAAAGCGCGGGCTCGTTTTGATAGACCCAGTTCAGGTGCTGGACGAGACGCTTGAGACCGTCGTGCTCGGGGCGTTCGCAGAGGTGCCAGTCGAGCGAGCGGTCGTGATTCCACTCGCGCCACTGGCCGAATTCGCCGCCCATGAAGAGCAGCTTTTTCCCCGGATGCGCGTACATCCACGCGTAAAACATGCGGAGGTTCGCGAATTTCTGCCACACGTCGCCGGGCATTTTGTCGAGCAGCGCGCCTTTGCCGTGGACGACCTCATCGTGGCTGAGCACGAGGACGAAATGCTCGTGAAACGCGTAGATGAGAGAGAACGTGATGTCGCCCTGATGGAAGCGGCGGTGGATCGGATCCTTCTGCATGTAGCTCAGAAAATCGTGCATCCAGCCCATGTTCCATTTCAGCCCAAAGCCGAGGCCGCCGAGATACGTCGGGCGCGAGACACCGGGCCACGCGGTGCTTTCCTCGGCGATGGTCACGATGCCGGGAAAGCGCTCATAGCAGACTTCGTTGAAGCGTTTCAAAAAGTAGATCGCGTCGAGATTTTCGCGACCGCCGTGGACGTTGGGAATCCACTCGCCGGGCTGGCGCGAGTAGTCGAGGTAGAGCATTGAGGCGACGGCGTCCACGCGCAGGCCGTCGATGTGGTATTCGTCGAGCCAGAAGAGCGCGTTCGCGATGAGGAAATTGCGCACCTCGTTGCGCCCAAAGTTGAAAATCAAAGTGCCCCAGTCCATGTGCTCGCCGAGCCGCGGATCGGCGTGCTCGTAGAGATCGGTGCCGTCGAATTCCGCGAGGCCGTGCGCGTCTTTCGGAAAATGGCCGGGCACCCAGTCGAGGATGATACCAATGCCCGCCTGATGGCAGCGATCCACGAAATAGCGGAACTCGTCCGGGTTTCCAAAGCGCGAGGTCGGCGCGAAGTAACCCGTGACCTGATAGCCCCACGAGCCCTCGAACGGATGCTCCGCGACGGGCATCAGCTCGAGATGCGTGTAGCCCATATCGAGGACGTAGGGCAGCAGCGTGTCCGCGAGTTCGCGGTAGCTGAGAAAGCGGTTGCCCTCGTCGGCCTTGCGCTGCCATGACCCGAGATGCACCTCGTAGATGCTCATCGGCTCGCGATGCCACTGCTTCTCGCGCCGCGTTTTCATCCAGTCCGCATCGCTCCACGCGTAACGCTTGAGATCGAAGACGAGGGACGATGTTGCCGTCCCGTGCTGGCCGAAAAAGGCGAATGGATCGCTTTTCAAAACGATCGCGCCGTGCGCCTGCTTGACCTCGAATTTGTAGTGCGCGCCTTCGCCCACGCCGGGGAGAAAAATCTCCCACACGCCGCAGCCGAGCAGCTTGCGCATCGGGTGGCACCGCCCGTCCCACGCGTTGAATTCGCCGACCACGCTGACCCGTTGCGCATTCGGAGCCCAGACATGGAAAGCCGTGCCGCGCACGCCCTCCACCTCGGTGAGATGCGCGCCGAGCTTTTCGTAGAGCTGCCAGTGCTGGCCCTCCGCGAAGAGATGCAGGTCGAGCTGCCCGAGCAGAATGCCGACGGCATACGGATCGTGCTCCGTCCATGTCTGGCCGTCGTGCCCCGTGAGATCGAGCACGTAGGCAAAGCGCTCCTCCGCGCCTTCCAGCACCGCCTCAAAAAATCCGTCCGCGTGGATTTGCAGCGCGGGAAAAACCGTCCCCGGTGCCGCCACGCGGCGCACCGCCACGGCACGCGCGTCGGGGCGGAAGACCCGCACCACGAGTTGCTCGTCGGCCTGGTGCATGCCGAGCACGGCGAACGGGTCGCCGTGATA
Source organism: Chthoniobacter sp. (assembly GCA_043779205.1). Classification (GTDB taxonomy): domain Bacteria; phylum Verrucomicrobiota; class Verrucomicrobiia; order Chthoniobacterales; family Chthoniobacteraceae; genus Chthoniobacter. The sequence goes on from JAYWEP010000221.1 coordinate 3,764, forward strand.
CCCGCCGACGATTGCGTGAACTGCGCCGTCTTCGATCGTGGGTGCGGAAGCGATGATTTTCATGGTGTTGCGGGGATGCGCGCAGCTTGGTTTTCCGCGAGCAGGGGAGCGAGGAAATTGCGATAGACCGCCGGCCACGCGTACTGGTGCCGGACCTGGTTGCGCGCCTGCCACGAGTCGAGCGTGCCGAGCCGCGCGGCGATTTTCAGCGCGATGTGCGCGGGCTCGGCGTCGAGCTGAAAGTGCATCACGCCATGCGTCAGCAGCGTGTCCAGCGGCTCGATCGCCGCGCAGAAAATCGGCAGCCGGTGCAGCGCCGCTTCGAGCAGCGGCAGGCCGAAACCTTCCTGCCGGCTCGGAAAAAAAAGCGCGTCCGCCAGCGCGAAAAGGCTCGCGAGATCACGCTCATCCATCGGCGTTTCCTCGTGCAGAAAAAGCGCGTCGCCCTCCAGCCCCAGCTCCGCGCGCAGCGCCAGCAGCTCCGCCGCGTAGTCGCGCGAGACGGCCTGGTGCGCGTCCGGCGGCCCCGTCACGAGATACGCGCAGGAGCGGCCCGCCGCCGTCAGCGCCGCCGTCACGCGCAGGCCCAGCTCCACATTTTTCCGCCGCAGCAGCCGCGTCGGGTGCAGCAGCACGATCTCGCGCTCCAGCAGATGATACTGCCGCGCCAGCGCCGCCACCGGTTCCGTGAGCCCCAGCAGCCGCGAGGGATCGAGCCCGTTCGGGATCACCCGGCACTGCGCGCCCGTGAGCTTTTCCCACTGCCGCCGGCGCAGATCCGACACCGCCACGAAGCCGTAGCGCGGATGCGCGCGGCGCAGCAGCGGCCACGGAGCCTCGGTGCGCGCCGCCACGTCGTAGTCGGGATTGCACGCCGCGATGTCGTGCAGCCACGCCACGAACCGCACCGCCGTCAGCCGCTCCGCCACCCGCCACAGCGCCGCTGTGAGCGCGAGGTGGAAAGGCATCGTCGTGACGTTGTGCATGAACACGACATCCTGATTCGCGAGCCAGCCTTCCAGCGCGCGCGCCAGCTCCGCGGCGTCGTGCGCGTCTGGCAGCAGTTCCACGCGGATGCGCGGATCGCGGCTCGCGCCCTGGTCGCAAATCACCGTCACCTCATGCCCGTGCTCCGCAAAGAGCCGCGCGTGCTCCGCCATCACGATCTCCACGCCGCCGATGACCGGCGAGTAGGTGTAATGCACGAGCGCGATTTTCAAGCGTCCCGGTTTGGCCCGGCCACTGCTCCCACCGCAAGCATGAAATACCTCTTCCTCCTCGCCACCGTCGCCGTCGTCTATTTCGTTCTCGCGCGAAACACGCCGGTCAACTCGGTCAAGGAAGCCATCACCCAAAGCGAAGCCGCCCCGCTCACCGCCGGCCCCCGCGAACCCGCCGCGCCCGCCGCCACCAGCTCCCTCAAAGCCCCCCTCGACCGCACCCACGCGGTGCTCGAACAGGTCAAGCAACGCAACGGCGCCGGGGAGTTTTAGAGGGCGTCTAAAAAGTCGGCGGGGTCGTTGGAATCCTACTCTTTGTCTTGCTCCTGCTCTTGCTCTCCCGCGGTGAACGAGAGCAAGAGCAGGAGCAAGACAAAGAGGGAAGAGCGCACTCAGACGACTTTTTAGACACCCTCTTAGAACGCCGCGAAAATCCCGTTCGCCTCCTCCAGCGTCTCCTTGCTCCCCACGTCGAACCACGTCCCCGGCACGCTCCACGTCTGCACCGGCGTGCGCGGGTAGAGCCATTGCACAAAGCGGCCCGGCTGATCCGGGTTGTTGCCCTCCGCGAGATATTGCGCCACGAGCTGCACCGTCGCCGCCGGATAGAAATAGAGCGCGATGCCGATCAGCGTGCTCGGCGGCTCGGCGGGCTTTTCCACAAACTGCGTGATCGTCCCCGACCCATCGACCGCGACGACGCCATACTTTTTCGCCTGCTCCAGCGAGCCGACATCGTACACGCCGAGCACCGGCTGATTCTTCTCGCGGCAAAACGTGCCGAAGCCTTCGAGGCTCTGGTTGAAAAGATTGTCGCCCGCGACCACCAGCAGGTCGCTCGTGTCGATGCCGCATTTCTGGATGACAAAGTTCAGATCCCCGATCGCGCCCAGCTTGTCCGCATCGCTCGTCGAGCCGTCGTTCACGATTTCAAAAGCGAGCCGCGCCCCGCGCGCCACATAGCCATCCGCCCACGCCTGAAAGTCCGCGGCGAACTTGTTGTTCGTGACCACGTACACTTTCTCGATCCCCTCGATCGGCGCGAGGTTGTTGATCACCCATTCCATCATCGGCTTGCCTGCCACATCGAGCAGCGGCTTGGCTTTCGTGAGCGTGAGCGGATAAAGGCGCGTGGCGTAACCGGCGGCGAGGATGAGGATGTTCATGCGCGCGGGGTTTTGCCGCGTGGGGAGTGAAAGTGAAAGTGGAAAGTGCGCGCGCACTGGTTCGCGCACGACTGCAACTCTCGTGCGATGAATTTTGGAACCACGGATTGCACGGATTACACGGATTTTTGCTGTCTGAAAATCCGTGTAATCCGTGCAATCCGTGGTCAAAAAAAAGTCGGCTTGGAATTTTGGCACCCTCTCAGTTTTTTCTTCCACTTGCGCTCCGGCTCGATAGTGTTCGCGCGAACATGAGTACGCTCACCCACCGCCAGCAGGAGGTTCTCGACTTCATCGCCGAGTCCGTCACGCAGTCCGGCATGGTGCCGTCCACGCGCGAGATTCAGCAGCACTTCGGTTTCGCCAGCCAGACCGCCGCCGTCAATCACCTCCGCGCGCTGGAAAAGAAGGGCGTCATCCAGCGTTCCGCCGGCAAGGCGCGCGCCGTCGCGCTCACCGCGCATCTCGAGCGCGAGCGGATCATCGACGTGCCGATCTACGGCCAGATCGCCGCCGGTTTCGCGGAGACCGTCGAGCAGGAAAACGACGGCATGGTTTCCATCGACGCCGCCAGCGCGGGCGTGGGCAAAGGCCAGCGCGTCTTCGCCTTGAAAGTGCGCGGCGATTCCATGACCGGCGCGGGCATCAATGACGGCGACCTCGTGATCCTCGAACATCGCGAGCCGCAGCCCGGCGCCGTCGTCGCCGCGCTCATCGACGGCGAGACCACGCTCAAGCGCTTCGTCCACCAGCACGGGCGGCCTTACTTGAAAGCCGAGAATCCCCGCTTCCCCGATCTCATTCCCGTGCGCGAACTGCTGATCCAAGGCGTCATGGTCGCCCTCATCCGCAAATTCCGAAACTGACCGCCGCCCATGCTCGGCCTCGCCATCGAATTCTCCCTCGTCGTCGCGCTTTTCGTCTGGCTCCACCGCCGCCAGCTCCGCGACCGCGCCCGCGCCCAGCGCGTGCGTCCGGCGCAGCTCCATCTCGATCTGAACGAAGAAGGACGGGAGAGCTGACGCAGCGCCCCGAGAAAATTTCGCGCGGATTTTTCTTCATCGGCGCGGGCGTCTCGCGCATCTTCCCCGGCCACTATGCGCGCAATCCTGGCCCTCGAAGACGGGCGATTTTTTCTTGGCGAATCCTTTGGCGCGACCGGCTCCGCGGTCGGCGAGGTTTGCTTCAATACCTCGATGAGCGGCTATCAGGAGGTGCTCACCGATCCGTCGTACCGCGGGCAGATCGTGGCCATGACCGCGCCGCAAATCGGCAACTACGGCGTGAACCCGCTCGACGACGAAAGCTCGGCGGTGCATGTGCGCGGCTTTGTCATTGAGGAGCTGAGCCCGGTGGCGAGCAACTGGCGGTCACGCGGCACGCTCGAGGACTATTTGAAAAAGTGGGGCGTGCCCGGCATCCAGGGCATCGACACCCGCGCGCTGACGAAGCACCTGCGCTCGCGCGGCGCGATGCAGGGCTGCCTCACGACCGAGGACATTTCGCCCGAGCAGGCCGTGGCGCGGGCCAAAGCTGCGCCGCCGATGGCCGGCTCGGATTTTGTGAAAGAGGTCACGCCTAGCGCGGCCTACGAGTGGGACGCGGACGACACGCAGAGCCGCGCGTGGACGATCGTGAAAGGCGACGGCGCAAATGTTCAGGTCACGGAAAACGGGGAAGTTTTTGAGAAGCTGCCGCCGGTGAAGCATCGCATCGTCGCCTACGATTTCGGCATGAAGCGCAACATCCTGCGCCGCCTGCGGCAGGAGGGTTTCAAAGTGCAGGTTGTGCCGGCCACGACAAGCGCCGCCGACGTGCTCGCGCTGAAACCCGACGGCGTGTTTCTTTCCAATGGCCCCGGCGATCCGGCGGCGCTCACCTACGTCCACGAGAGCATCCGCGGGCTCATGGGCCGGACGCCGATCTTCGGCATCTGCCTCGGGCATCAGATGCTCGGCTACGCGTTCGGCGGAAAGACTTTCAAACTCAAGTTCGGCCATCGCGGCGGCAATCAGCCGGTGCAGGATCTGGCCACGGGCAAGGTTTCGATCACGTCGCAGAATCACGGCTTCGCGGTCGATGCGGATTCGCTGCCCGCCGACGTGGAGGTTTCGCACATCAATCTCAACGACCACACCGTCGAGGGCCTGCGCCACAAATCGCTGCCCATCTTCAGCGTGCAGTATCACCCCGAGGCCGCGCCCGGCCCGAACGACGCCAGCTATTTTTTCCCGCAGTTTGCCAAGCTGATTGAAGACATGAGGAAATGACGAATGACGACCGTCCCAGATCGTCATTCGTCATTCGTCATTGACGCGCCAAACCTCCCTCCGCACCTTCTCCCGCCATGCCAAAAATCCTTGTCTCCCTCCCCGACGGCACCCAAGCCACGCACGAACTCGTGGACGCCACCATCACCGTCGGACGCCTCGCCGACAATGCGCTGCAAATCGAAGACGCTTCCGTCTCCAGCCATCATGCGGAACTCACGCTCGGCGAGGGCGGCGATTATGTTTTGACCGACATCGGCTCGACCAACGGCACGCTGCTCAACGGCAAGGAACTCGCGGAAGGCTACGGGCAGCGCCTCCAGGCGGGCGACAAGGTGGTGTTTGGGAATATCGAAACGAGCTACGAATCCGAAAATCCGGCGGAAGCGCGGGCGATGCCGGCGGCCAAGGAACTGGCCGCGGTCACGGCATCGTCGAGCGTGCGCCCGAAGGACTTTGAAAACGCCTCGCCCTTCCAGACGAAGAAGAAAAAGAAGGACCCCATCGGCCTGGCGATCCTCGGGTTTTCGGCGCTGGCGATGCTCGCGTTCGTGGCGGCGGTGGTGATGGTTTTTGCGCTCAAGTCTCCGCTGTAGGGATTTGGCGATTTGGCGATTTGGCGATGGAATTGCCGACGCTCGTTTGTTCCAGACGCGACGCGGGCGCGCTGACCGCGGATGCGCAGTCGGAATTCTGGCGGGCGATCCCTGCGGCAATGTTTTGCGACGCCGTGTCCGGCGCGGAGCCGCAGCAGGAGACGAGCGTGCGGGCGGTGTGGGATGCGGAGGAATTGCGCGTGCTCTTTCACGCCGAGGACACCCACGCGTGGGCCACGCTGACGGAGCGCGACGCGCCGCTTTACGAGGAGGAAGTCGTCGAGGTGTTTCTCGATCCGGTCGGCGATTTGGAGAGCTATTTCGAGATCGAGGTGAATCCGCTCAACGCCGTGCTCGATCTCGTCCTGCGGCGAAACCGGAGCGGTTACGCGAAGGATTTCGCGTGGCGTTGCGAGGGCTTGCGCACGGCGGTGGTGAAGTCCGCGACCGCGTGGAGCGCCGAGCTTTCGATTCCTTTTCGCGGTCTCATCGCCGCGCCGCCAAAGGTCGGTGATCGCTGGCGTGTGAACTTCTGCCGCATCGACCGTCCGCCCGGCGGGCCGCGCGAGCTGACCGCGTGGTCGCCCACCGGTCGCGCGAACTTCCACACGCCGGAGCGCTTCGGGATTCTGGAGTTCGCGCGCTAAGATACGGGACCACCGCCGCCGCTCACGCGATCGCGTCGCGCGTGAGCCGGCCATTCACGAGCCGCATGAGGCCGCGCGGATTGGCGTCGAGCAGCTCGGGCGGGAGCGCGCTGGCGGGCAGATTTTGCAAACACACGGGACGCGCGAAACGCTGAATCGCCGCGGTGCCGACGCTCGTGAAACGCTCATCGGTCGTGGCGGGGTACGGCCCGCCGTGGTGCATCGCGGGCGAGACTTCCACGCCGGTGGGGAAGCCGTTCACGACGATGCGCCCGGCCTTGCGCTGGAGCGCGGCGAGCAGCTCGCCGGCATTGGCGAGATCGTCGGCAGTGCCGTGGATCGTGGCGGTGAGCTGGCCTTCGAGGTGGCGCGCGATGCGGAGGAGATCATTAAAACCCGGCGCATCCACGAGCAGCGTGCAGGGGCCGAAGACCTCCTCGTGCAGCGTCGGCTGGCGGAGAAAATTTTCCGCGTCCGTGGCGAAGACGACCGGCTCGCCGTGCGTCTGCGTGGCGTCGGGCGTGGTGTCGCTCATCGCCAGCGCGATCACGCCGGGCACGCGCTCCATCGTTTCCAGCCCTTCGTGAAAGGCGCGGCAGATGCCGGGCGTGAGCATCGTGCCGGGGGCTGCGGTGCGCATCGCGGCGGCGAAACTTTCGGCGAACTTCTCAAATTCTCCGCCGCCGATTCCGAAGACCAGTCCCGGCTTCGTGCAGAACTGGCCGACGCCCATCGTGACCGAATTTTTCAACCCCTCGACGAGCTGCGCCGTTCGCTCGCGCAGTGCGCCGGGGAGGATGAAGACGGGATTGAGGCTGCTCATTTCCGCGAAGACGGGGATCGGATCGGGCCGCGCTGCCGCGGCGTCGAAGAGCGCGCGGCCCGCCGTGCGCGAGCCGGTGAAGCCCGCCGCACGCGTGAGCGGATGCCGCACCAGCGCGATGCCGATTTCCGCGCCGCTGCCGTGGAGCATCGAAAAGACGCCGCCCGGCAGCCCGCACGCGACGACCGCGCGAGAGACCGCGCTCGCGACCATCTCCGACGTGCCGGGATGCGCGCGGTGCGCCTTCACGATCACGGGATTGCCCGCCGCGAGCGCGCTGGCCGTGTCGCCACCGGCGACGGAAAAGGCGAGGGGAAAGTTGCTCGATCCAAAGACCGCGACCGGCCCGAGCGCCGTGAGCATGCGGCGCAAATCGGGGCGGGGGAGCGGCTGGCGGTCGGGCAGCGCGGTGTCGATGCGCGCATCGCACCACGAGCCTTCGCGGACGAGTTCCGCGAAGAGCCGGAGCTGGCCGACGGTGCGCCCGCGCTCGCCGGTGAGCCGCGCGAGCGGCAGTCCGGTCTCGACATGCGCGCGGTCGAGCAGAGCGTCGCCGAGCGCGAGGATTTCCTCGGCGATCTTTTCGAGAAACTTCGCGCGCGTCTCCGCGGGCGCGCGCCCGAAGACGGCGAACGCTTCCTCGGCCAGCATGAGCGCGCGATCCACCTCATCGCTGCCGACTTCGTGGAACGCCGGTTCGAGCCGTTCGCTCGCGAGCGGGCTGACGGCGTGAAAGATGCGCGCGCCGCCTTCCAGCGGCACGCCGGCGATGATGGATTTTCCGTGGAGTGTCATGGTGGGATCAATGCAACTGGCCAAGCACCCACGCGTATTCGCGGGCGATGCTTTTCACGATGTCGCCGGGATGCACGTCGGGCGGGAGCACGTCGAAAGTGTAGGTCTCGATTTCGAGATGCGGGCACGCGCCTTCGCGGAGCTCGTGGAAAAAGTCGGGCGTGAGCGCGCCGACCGTGGAGCCGATGGCGCCGTTGCCGGTGAAAAAAAGCGGGACGTGGAAATGGACGCGGACTTCTTCGAGGTCGGGGAAGGTGGGCATTTCCTCCAGCGCGCCGGGCAGGTCGAACCACGCAAACCGCGCGCCGGATTTCGCGCGGCCTTTGACCTGATGCAGATAGACCGGCTCGGCGAAGGGCGCGAGCGCGGCGTAGGTCTCGGGCGTGGCGGCGGCCTGGAGGGCGGCGCTGAGCTGGACTTTGGAAATGCGGATGCCGGCGGCGCGGTAGGCGCGCAGGGATTCGGCGAGGTCTTCGTACTGCAGCGCGACGTGGCAGGTGTCGAAGCAGACGCCGAGGTGGCGGCGCATCATTTCCTCCGCGTCGGACTTGTCGCACTTGAGCAGGCGCGCGACTTCGGCGGTGCCGGTGGTGAAGAGGGTGTCCTGGAAAAAGGCGATGGTCTCGGCGGTGGTCTCGAGAAAGCAGTCGGGCTCGGGCTCGAGGCCGAGGTGGATTTCGCGTCCGGTGTCGTCGCGCAGGGCGGCGAGGTAGGCCACGGTGGCGGCGAGGTTATCGACCATGGCCGCGATGGCGTTATCGCTCTTGATCCACGGTTTGAAGGAGCCGGGGACGGTGCTGATGCTGCCGTCGATGCCCTCGGGGAGCCAGCCGGCGAGGAGGTCGGCGAGCTGGAGCGTGTAGTGCAGCCGCTCGGGCGTGCGCCAGTCGGGGGCATAGACGTCTTCCTTCACCGGCCCGGCGTGGAAGCGGCCGTAGGGAAAGCCATTGATGGAAAACGGGTAGAGC
>JAYWEP010000222.1:0-8609 GCA_043779205.1 Chthoniobacter sp.
GGCCGGTGTTTTCCGCGAGCTGACCGCCGGATTTCTCGCCGGGCCGGAGCCAGAAAGCCATTTGCGTCAGCGTGCGCAGTTCGTGGCCGGCGGCGTGGATTTCGAGCAGGCGGCTGGTCGAGGTCGGGCCCACGCCATCGTCGCGCGAGCCCGCTTCGGTGGGATTGAAAGTCTCCGAATTGCGTGTCCGCGTGAGATCGAATCCGGCGGCGGACTGGAGCTGGCGACCGTGATCCCAACTGTCGATGAATTCCCGGCCTTTCCAAGTCACCGAATGAATCGCCCCGGCGAGCCGTGAAGTCGTGGTGAGAACGATTTCCGAATCTCCATACGGCGCACGAATCGTCGCGTCGCCGGAAGGCGTTTGCCCCGGAACCGTCTTGCCATCGGCATCCGCAGCCTGTGCAGCCATCAGCAGACCGAGTGAGAGCAGCGGGAAAATGAGGCGTGGTTTCAACATGCCGCGAGCCTACGCCGATGGTCGTGAATTTGGAAAACGCAGAGACGCGGAGGCGCAGAGATTCCGCATCGCCGTCAATTTCCCGGCATGTCCCGAGGCCCGCTGACGCCAGATTTTTGACCACGGATTGCGCGGATTTCACGGATACAAACTTCCTGAAAATCCGTGCAATCCGCGCAATCCGTGGTCCCAAAATTTCCCTCCTCAACCGCACTCGCGCACACCTTTCAAAAGCAAAAACCATAAAACCCATAAATCGGGCACGCCCGCTGCTAAATCACTGTCCATGCTCAATCTCACCAGCCTCGCCGTAGAACCCGACACCGACCTCGACGACGATGTCACCGGCGCGGTCGCGGCCAATCCCTCCTGCTATTCGGTCACCATCTTCACCCATCGCTGGAAGGAAGTGCGTGACTTTTACGTCGATCTCCTCAGCGCCCACGTCCTCAGCGAGCGCGACGACCGCTATAGCGAAATGGATCTCGGCGGAGTCCCGCTGACCGTCCGCAAATGCGAGCACGGCGAGATGATCAGCTATTTCCATCTCTACCTCTTGATGAAAAACCGCGAGGGCGTGCTCGGCGAATTGCGCCGCCGCGGGATCATCGTCACGACGGTCGGGCCGTACACGAATTTCCGCGACCCGGAAGGCCGCGTGATCAAGCTTTCCGAGACGAAGACGATTGTTTCCTAACGCGCGCAGGTAGGGACGGCACTCCGTGCCGTCCGGGGCGAGCGCAGCGAGGCGGTGGGCGCGGGCTCACGTTCGCGGACGGCACGGAGTGCCGTCCCTACCGTCGCTTGGCGACTCCGATTCGTTGCGCGCCGGCATAGACGTTCATCGAGCTGCCGCGCACAAAGCCGGCCAGCGTCTGGCCGCTGGTCCGCGCGAACTCCACCGCGAGGCTCGACGGCGCGGAGATCGCCGCCACCACGGGAATCCCGGCGGCGTGCGCCTTTTGCATCATCTCGAAAGACGCGCGCCCGCTCAGCAGTACCGCGTGCCCGCGCAGGGGCGTGCGCTTTTCCAGCAGCGCCCAGCCGATGAGCTTGTCGAGCGCGTTGTGCCGACCCACGTCCTCGCGGAGCGCGAGCAGTTTTCCAGTGCGGTCGAAAAGCGCGCACGCGTGCAGTCCGCCGGTCGTGTGGAAAGCGGTCTGCTTTTCCGCCAGCCGCGCCGGGAGTGCGAGCAGCGTGCCCGCTTCGATCCGCACGCGATCCGCGAGCGGCTTCCGCACGCGCAGCACCGCGTCGATGGATGTCTGGCTGCAAATCCCGCAGCTCGACGACGTGAAGACATGCCGCGTCAGCTTTTCCAAATCCACCGCGCCCGGACGCGCCAGCGCCACGTCCACCGCGTTCCCCTTCCCCGCGCCCGACGGAGCCACGCACGGCGCAATGTCGAATAAATCCTTCGCAGATTTGATCACGCCCTCGGTCAGCAAAAATCCCGCCGCCAGCTCCCGGTCATGCCCCGGTGTCCGCATCACCACCGCGATGCTCCGCCCTTCCACGCGGATCTCCAGCGGCTCCTCGGCGGCCAGCACGTCATCGGCCTCGCCGGTCGCGCAGCCATTGGCAAAACGGAACAGGCGGATGGGCGTGACGGAAGGCGTCATCGGCGCGGTGAAAAGTGTCAGCCGCGCAGCCCGACCGCGCCGCGCACCCGCTTCATCACTTGCTCGGCGAGCGCCCCGGCGCGCAGCGCGCCGTCGGCGAGCACGCCATCGACGTAGGCGGGATCGGCGGCCAGCTCCGCACGGCGCACGCGCTGCGGCGCGAAAAAATCCCAGATTGCGCCGAAGAGCCGCTTTTTGAAATCGCCGTAGCCCGTGCCGCCCGCACGGAATTCCGCCTCCATTTTCTCCACCTCCGCCGCCGATGCGAAAAGCCGATACAGCGCCACGATGGACGACCCCGCTGGATCCTTCGCCGCCTCCACCGGCGTCGAGTCGGTGACGATGCCCATGATCTTTTTCCGCAGCGCTTTTTCCTCGGGGAAAAGCTCGATCGTGTTGCCGTAGCTCTTGCTCATCTTCTGCCCGTCGAGTCCGGGGATCACCGCCAGCGCGGGCAGAATGCTCGCCTCCGGCACCGTGAAAATCGGGCCGTAAAGCGCGTTCATTTTGTGCGCGAGATCGCGCGTGACCTCGACGTGCTGCTTCTGGTCGCGGCCCACGGGCACGATGTTCGAGTCGTAGATCAGGATGTCCGCCGCCATCAGCACGGGATACGCGAAGAGCCCGTGCGACGGCGTCTTTTCCTTGGCGACGTGATCCTTGTAGGCGTGGCAGTTTTCCAGCATCGGCATCGGTGTCTGGCAGCTCAGCAGCCAGGCCAGCTCGGTGTGCTGCGGCACATCGCTCTGGCGGAAAAGCACCGCCTTCGCCGGGTCGAGCCCGCAGGCGAGAAAGTCCAGCGCCACCCCGCGCACGTACTCGCGCAGCTTCGCCGGATCGAAGACCGAGGTCAGCGCGTGATAGTCCGCGATGAAATACAACGCCTCGCCGCGCTCCTGCCATTCGATGGCCGGGCGCATCATGCCAAAGTAATTGCCGATGTGCGGCTGGCCGGTCGGCTTGATGCCGGAAAGGATGCGGGGCGGGGGCATTTGGGATTTCAGATTTCAGATTTCAGATTGGAAAGATGGAAGACCTCTTCGAGCGCTATGCTTGCCGGGCTGTTGTCGGCGTTGGTGTCCATGAGGTCGCGCATGTGCGTCCACCATTTTTGGCAGACGGGCGTCTGCGCGAGGGCCGCCCAGCGGGCCTCACTTTCGATCTCCGCATAGGCGAAAAGCTGGAGCGTCTGCGGATGCAGATGGATGGAATAATTGCGAACGCCGTGCGCTCGCAAAACCTCCTCCAGCTCCGGCCAGATCGGGTCGTGCCGGCGGCGGTATTCGGCGAGCTGCCCGGCGTGGAGCTGCATGACAAAGGCTTTGCGCAGCACGGCGCTCAGATCTTCGCCTCCCGCTTCACGCTGCGCAGGTGGATGGTCTTCGTCTCGAGATCATGCACCGCGCGGATGTAGCGGACGGTGCGGCTCTTCGCGCGCATCAGGATGGAATGCGTGATCGCCTTTTTCCCGCTGATCCGCACGCCGGGCAGGAGCGGGCTGTCGCTGATGCCAGTGGCGCAAAAGATCGCGCTCTGGCCGCGCACCAGTTCGTCGATCATCCAGACGCGGTCGAGATCTTCGGCGCTCATTTCCTTGAGCACGCTGGCGCGCTCGGCGTCGTCGCGCGGCCACATGCGCAGGAGCATGCCGCCGCCGAGCGCCTTGAGCGCGGCGGCCGTGAGGATGCCCTCGGGCGAGCCGCCGATGCCGAAAAAAAGATCGACGCCCGAGTCCGCGAGCGACGGCGAGACCGCCGCCGTGACATCGCCATCGCTGATCAGCCGCAGCGCCGCGCCGCACTTGCGGACCTGCGCGATGATCTCGGCGTGGCGCGGGCGGTTGAGGGTCATCACCACGAGTTCCGGCACGCGTTTGCCCAGCGCCTGCGCGACTTTGCTGAGCGTGTTTTCCAGCGGATCGTCGAGCCGCAGCGGCTCCATGCCGTTGGCGATCGCGCGCACGACTTCGGGGCCGTAGGCCATCTTCGTGGCATAAAATGTCGGCAGGTTTTTCATCGCGTGCTCCTCGCCCTCGCGGCGCTCGCTCGCGGCCATCACGGAGATCGCATTGGGCAGGCCGTAGGCGGTGTTCGTGGTGCCGTCCACGGGATCGAGCGCGATGTCAAAACGCGGCGACCCCGGCCGCCAGGTGCCGAGCTGTTCGCCGAGAAAAATGCCCGGCGCGTTGTCCTTGATGCCCTCGCCGATCACCACCTCGCCGGCGATATCCACGAGATCGAACACGCCATAGATCGCATCGCAAGCCGCCGCGTCCGCGCTCTCCTTTTCCCCGCGCCCGAGCCAGTGGATGACGTTGAGCGCGGCGTTTTCAGTGGCGCGGACGAATTCAAATTCGATCGTCCGCTCGGGGTCGGTGGCGGTGAGGGAAGGCATGGCGCGATTACGGCGGGAAGCGGCTGTGCGGTCAAGGGTGGGCGGGGAGAAATGACGAATGACGGATGACGAATGACGAGGGAATGACAAAGCTCGAAGGCCGAAGGTAGCGGCGAACGTCGGAGCATTCGTCATTCGGGTTTCTTTCGTCATTCGTCATCCGTCATCCGTCATTTTCCACCTCGCCCTCACTCCTCCGCCGCGAGCATTTCCAGACGCTGAAAGATGTCATGATGGAGAAAGAGGGTGGCGAAAACCGTGAGGACGATGAGCGGCGCAAAGGCCCACTCATCGCGGAACACGGCGGCGAAGGTGAAGCTGAGAAAAAGCTGGAGGATGAACTGGATGCCAATGGCCAGCGGGAGCGCACCGCGTTTCACCCGGAGCGAGAGATTGGCCGTGAGATGGAGGAAGAAGATGCCTTGGACAAAGCTGTAACTGAGGAAGAGCAGCGCCGTGACATTGCCGCGGGAGTCGGAATGAAAAGGTCCGAAATCCCTCGAGATGGCTGGCGCGGCACAGGCGAGACCGATGGCGAAATAGGTGACTGTCGGCAGCAGCGTGGGAAGGATGCCGAGGATTTTATGAAGCGCGATGCGGCGCAGGGACATGGGCAGCACCGCGAGCGTGGAGAGCGTGTGCGCCATGCGCTCGGTTTTGAAAATGCCCGCGGCGGCGAAGGCCGTCTCGATGGTGAAGAGCAGCCACATGACCCACATCGTGACGTAGCCCATGGTCTCCGCTTCCCGTTGCGAGCCACCGAAATTTGGAATCAAAGAAAACAAACCCGCAAGGAGCAGACCATAGAGGAGAAACTTCCCGACGATCCAGACCTTCCCGCCCGCGAGGAAATAAAAGTCTTTCCACGCCAGCGCCCGCGACCATGCGCGGCCCGCGCCGAGCCGGCGCAGGAAACGCCGCCGCCGGAGCACCCCGCCGCGCCGCGGGGCGCTCTCCTGCTGCTCGTCGCAAAACGCATCGAAGACCAGCCACGCGAGCAGAAAGCAGCCCGCGCCGAGCGCGAGATTGCTGCCCGCCTGCCAGCCGAAAGCGCGCTCGCTGAACCCGGTCGCGAGCACTTCGCCCAGCCGATGAAAAGGCGAGGCCAGCAGCGCGAATTCGGCGAGCCGCCCGAGCGCCGTGACCCACGCGGCGTCCGCGGAAATGATCCCGAGTTGCGCGGGCACATGCGCGATCCAGTTCAGCACCGGCACGATGCCGAAAAAGAACACGAGCGCGACGACCGTGAGCACCGCGGCCCCCGTGCTCCGCTTGCACAGCACCGAGCAGAGCAGAGCGAGATTCGCGAGGAAGACGAGGAACGCGCCGAGCGTGCAATACGCCGCCGCGATCTGCCCGAGCGAGATGCCGCCGAGCGTGATCGCCAGCACCGTGAATGGCACCTGCGCCGCGAGCAGGAGCAGTGCGCCGCAGAGCCGGCTTGTGCCTTTGCCGAGCAGGATGGAGAGCGGGTTCAGGTTCGTCATGCGCAGCAGCCCGAGGGTCATCTCCTCCTTTTCCTCGGTGATCGCCGACGCGAACCAGCCGCACCCCGCGAGCACGATGAAGACGCAATCAATGACGATGACCATGCTGAAAAACGTCAGTCCCGGCCCATTGCTCCAGCCCCTCTCGGACTCCACGCTGAACATGAAAAGCAGGATGACCGTGACCAGTCCGACCCGCGCGAAGTAGGTCAGCTTCAGCCGCGAGTCCTCGCGCAGGGAGCGAATGAAAAGGGCGAGCAGCGGGGAGGTCATGGCGCGAGGCCGCGTGGCGCGGGTGCCCCGCCCGCGGCTGTGGCGCGGACGCCCCGTCCGCAGCGCGGGGTTCGGCAAACGGGGCGTTCGCCGGACAGCCGCGGACGGGGGCGTCCGCGCCACGCGGGGTTGCGCCCGCGTTTCACGCGCCGACCCCCGGCTCGGTGAGATCCATGAAGGCCTGGTTCAGATGCTTCACATCCTCGGCGAAGCTCACGACCTGCGCGCCGGCGGCGAGTGCGGTTTGCAGGATGGTGTTCAGCGGGAGCTGCGCGCGGTCAAAGGTCAGGGTGTAGCGCGGCTGGCCCGGCAGCGGCGGGGTGACGCGCTGCATGCCGGGGAGGCGTGCGAGCGCGTCGCTCGTGGGCTGGTGCTCGGCGGCGAGCGTGAGGTGGTAGATGGCGTTCGCGCCGTCGGTGTTCGCGATGAGGCCGCGCATGGTGCCGGTGTATTTCACCGCGCCGCGATCGAGGATCGTCACATGGTCGCAAAGCGTCGCCAGTTCGCTGAGGATGTGCGAGCTGATGAAGACGGTTTTCCCCAGCCGCCGCAGCTCCTCGAGAATCTCCATGAGCTCGATGCGCGCCCGCGGATCGAGGCCGCTGGCGGGTTCGTCGAGGAGCAAAAGATCGGGGTCATGCACGAGCACGCGGGCCAGTGAGACGCGCTGCTGCATGCCGCGCGAGAGGCCGCTGATGAGGTCGTCGCGCCGCCCGGCCATGTCCGTGAGCGTGAGCACGTCGCCGATGATCCTGTCGCGCTGCACCTGGCCCAGCCCGTAGGCCGCGCCGAAGAAATCGAGATACTCGAAGACGCTCATCTGCCGGTACATCGAAAAATGATCCGGCATGAAACCCATGCGGCGGCGCACGTTATTCCGCTGGAGCACGATGTCCTGGCCGAAGACATGCACGCCTGCGCGACTGCCGGCCTGCGGCTTGAGCAGCGTGGCGAGAATTTTCAGCGTCGTGGTCTTGCCCGCGCCATTCGGCCCGACGAAGCCGTGGATCGACTGCCGCTGCACGGTGAAGCTCACGCCGCTCAGCGCCTGGTGCGTCTTGTAGCGGTGCGAGAGGTTTTGGATGTCTATGACGGTTTCGGTGTCCATGTGGGTCATTTAGAAAAAACAGGCCGTCATCCTCAGCGAAGGACAGCGGCTTTGCAGGGCGCGGTCGTATCCATGCGGGTGATTTTTTTTGAAACGCAGAGACGCGGAGGCGCAGAGGTCGCGGAGGAGGATTCCAAGGCGCACATTATTTCTCGATCCGCCGATCGCTCCCTGGGCCTTGTCTGCGTCTCTGCGTTAAATCCGCAACCGAACCGAATAGGTATAGCTCAGGACGACAGGTTGTTTGGGACGCAGAATCTGCGAATCGCGCGCTCATGGCTGGAAGATGTCCTGCACGTAAAGCACCACGCCGTTTTCATGGCCGAAGCCTTTTCCCTGCATCTGAAAACCGGGCGGCCCGGGCGCGGCGATCAAGAGCTGGAGTTGGTTCGCGGGCAGCGGGCGCTCGGGGATGTGGGGGGTGA
Organism: Chthoniobacter sp.; assembly: GCA_043779205.1. Classification (GTDB taxonomy): domain Bacteria; phylum Verrucomicrobiota; class Verrucomicrobiia; order Chthoniobacterales; family Chthoniobacteraceae; genus Chthoniobacter. Next base: position 7,770 of record JAYWEP010000222.1, read on the forward strand.
TATTATCCGAGCCAAGCACACGAGCTTGGAGCAGTGGGATGACTTCACGCAACAGCGCCTCGGGTGGAGCTTGGGTGCTGCTGTAGTTGTAGCTGTAGGTGAGTGGCTGGAGTTTCTCGCGAATGAAAGGGACGATCATTGGCTCGCCATCATTGACCAGCCTCCACACTCTGTCCTGCGGCGTCATCCTGTAAAAGCGGTCGCGATACACCACCGCGACCTCGAAAGCATCCTTCGGAAACCCCGGTCCCGGCTTGAGCTGTAGCGAGCTGAGCTTTGACTGGCTGCTCTCCCACTTCTCCACCCTCACCCCGAGATCATCCCCCTGCATCACCCCGCGATGCGTGAATGTCCGCGACGAGTAGAGCGGGATGTCGGCGAGAAATTTCCCATCCTTCCCATTGAGAATCTGCCCGCGCGCCGCGTCATCGTTCGACGAGGTTGCATACAGGTTCGCGGGCGCGGCGTGCGTGAGCGTGTATTCGCCGCTGCTCGTGGCGAAGGCGCTCAGCCACTGCGTCACGTCCCAGCGCGCGCCGCCGAGCGAGCGGGCGATGGAGAGCGAATGCACCGTTTGGCTTTCCCCATAGCCGCGCCGCCCGACGATGGAAAACGCCAGCCCAAACAGCGCGACCACGCCGAGGAAACCCGCGATGGTCCACCGGAAATCCATCCGTTTCGCCAGCCGCCACGCCACCGGCCCGATGAGCGCGATATAGAAAAACGTCAGCGAATTCAGCAGCCACCAGCTCACATTGGGCCGCGTCAGCGAGGCGAGCCGCTGGTAGAGCGTCTCCTCGAAATTATGCACCACGGGATTGTTGGGCGTCTGCAGTTCGC
>JAYWEP010000223.1:0-12614 GCA_043779205.1 Chthoniobacter sp.
GGCCTGGCGCGCGGGCGCGAAAATCGCGAATATGGAGTTCATCCAATTCCACCCGACGTGCCTCTTTCATCCCGAGGCCCGCAGCTTCCTCATCTCGGAAGCGGTGCGCGGCGAGGGCGCGCGGCTCATTGATGCGCAGGGCCGCCCTTTCATGGAAAAGTACGACGCGCGAAAAGAACTCGCCCCGCGCGACATCGTCGCCCGCGCCATCGATGCCGAGCGCGAGGCACGTCTCGTAGATATTGGGAAAGCGGTCGCGCACGAACTCGGCGGGCGGGTGGGTGATGTCGAGATACACGCAGCGCGCACCGGTGCGCTTCATCTCGGCGTCGATGGCGCGGGCGACGATGTCGCGCGGGGCGAGCTCTTTTCGCGCGTCGTATTTCTCCATGAAAGTGCGGCCTTTCGCGTCGATGAGCCGCGCGCCTTCGCCGCGCACGGCCTCGGAGATGAGGAAGCTGCGCGCCTCCGGGTGAAAGAGGCACGTCGGGTGGAACTGGATGAACTCCATATTCGCGATTTTCGCGCCCGCGCGCCAGGCCATCGCCACGCCGTCGCCGGTCGCGATGCTCGGGTTCGTCGTATAAAGATAGACCTTGCCGCAGCCGCCGGTCGCGAGGATCACGCGGTCGCTGCGCAGCGTGGCGACTTCGCCGGTGGCCTCGTCGAGCACGTAAGCGCCGAGGCAGCGGTCGGCGCTGGCGAGGCCGAGTTTGCCGAGCGTGATGAGATCGACGGCGATATGGTTTTCAAAAACCGTGACGCTCGGCGCGCGCTCGATGGCGGCGAGCAGCGCGCGCTCGATCTCGCGCCCGGTGATGTCGCGGGCGTGGAGGATGCGGCGCTTGCTGTGCCCGCCCTCGCGGCCGAGGTCGAGCTCGTGCGAGCCGTCGGGCAGCTCGCGCTCGTCGAAATGCACGCCGAACTCAATCAGCTCGCGGATGCGCGCCGGCCCGTCCGTGACGATGCGGCGGACGACCGCCTCGTCGCACAGCCCCGCGCCGGCATCGAGCGTGTCGGCGACGTGCAGCTCGAACGAATCCTCCGTGCTCGTGACACTCGCGATCCCGCCCTGCGCCCACGCCGTGCTCGACTCCGCCCGCGCGCGTTTCGTGACGATGGCCACGCTGCCGTGCTGCGCCGCATTGAGCGCGAAGCTAAGCCCGGCGATGCCGGAGCCGATGATGATGAAGTCGAAGCGGGTCATGGGTAGGGATGACACTCCGTGCCGTCCGGGGCGAGCCCAGCGAGGCGGCGCGCGCAGCGCCGCAACTGTAGGGGAAGCTGCCAGCTTCCCCTACAGTTGCGCGCTGCGCGCGCGAGCACACACCGTTCGATGCCGGACGTAGAATTCATCGCAGCCAGAGGTTGTCGATGAGCCGCGTTTTGCCAAAGAAAACCGCGAGGGCGAGGACGGTGCCGCGCCGCACTTCGCGGACGGGACGCAACGTGTCGGCATCGGCGATTTCGGCGTAGTCCAAGCGGGCGAGCGGAGCGGTGGCGATGGTTTTCAAAAGCAGGCGGCGGAGTTTTGCCGCGCTGGTTTCGCCAGCTACGAAAGCGGCAGACGCGGCGAGCAGCGCGCGGCGGAGCACGGAAGCATGGGCGCGTTCCTCGGCGGAGAGGTAGCGGTTGCGCGAACTGAGCGCGAGTCCGTCGGGTTCGCGCACCGTTTCCACCGGCACGATGCGCACGGGCACATTCAAATCGCGCACCATCCGGCGGATGACCGCGCATTGCTGGAAATCCTTCAGCCCGAAAACCGCGCTGTCCGGCTGCGTGATTTGGAAAAGCTTCAGCACCACCGTGCAAACGCCGCGGAAATGTCCCGGTCGCGACGCCCCGCACAGCCGCGCGGAAACCTCCGACTCATCCACGAACGCCGAGAATCCCGACGGATACATCGCCTCCGCCGTCGGATGAAAAATCACATCCGCACCATGCTCCACGCATAGTTTTCGATCCGCATCTAGCGTGCGCGGGTAGCGAGTGAAATCCTCAGCCGGCCCAAACTGCGTGGGGTTCACAAAAATGCTCACCACGACCAAGCCCCCGCGTCCCGCGAGATGCCGGGCGTGGTCAATCAGCGCCGCATGCCCGTCGTGCAGCGCCCCCATCGTCGGCACCAGCACAACCGGCCAGCGCGATTCCTGGCAGAGGCGCGAGACGACGGAAATGGAGCGCGTGGTTTTCATTCGCCGTCAGGCCTCCGCTTCCGCATTCGTCCGGTAGCCCGCCACGAATTCCCGCCGGAACGCCGCGAACGTCCCCGCCTCGATCTCCCGCCGCGCCCGCGCCATCAGCTCCAGGTAAAAGTGAAGGTTATGCAGCGAGATGAGCCGCAGCCCGAGGATTTCCTCCGACTTCACCAGATGCCGCAGATACCCGCGCGAAAACCCCCGGCACGCCGCGCACCCGCAGCCGTCCTCGATCGGCCCCTTGTCCAAAATGAACTGCGCATTTTTCAAACTGATCGTCCCCTGCGCCGTGAACGCCGTCCCATTGCGCGCCAGCCGCGTCGGCAGCACGCAGTCAAACATGTCGATCCCGCGCGCCACCATCTCCAGCAACTGCGGCGGCGTGCCGAGCCCCATCGCGTAGCGCGGCTTGTCTGCCGGGAGAAAGGGCACGCTGTATTCCACCGCGCGCATCATCTCCGGCTCCGGCTCGCCCACGCTCACGCCGCCCACCGCATAGCCGTCGAAGCCCAGCGCCACCAGCGCCTCCGCGCTATGCCGCCGCAAATCCTCATAACTCGACCCCTGCACGATCCCGAACTTCATCCCCGGCGTCTCCACCTCCCGGCACCGCGCCGCCCACCGTAGCGTCCGCTCCAGACTCTCCGCCACCTTTTCATGCGGGCAGGGAAACGGCGGGCACTCGTCGAAAAGCATCGCGATGTCGCTGCCCAGCACCGCCTGCGTCTCCATCGCCTCCCGCGGCCCCAGGAACATCGGCGACCCATCGATGTGATTTTGAAAATGCACCCCCTCCTCCGTGATCTTCCGCAGCTTCGCCAGCGAGAAAACCTGGAACCCGCCCGAATCCGTGAGGATCGGCCCGTCCCAATTCATAAAGCGATGCAGCCCGCCAAAATGCCGCATCACGTCCATGCCGGGCCGGACGAAAAGATGGTACGTGTTCCCGAGAATGATCTGCGCTCCCACCTCCCGCAGCTCCCCCGGCGACACCGCCTTCACCGTCCCCTGCGTCCCCACCGGCATGAAAACCGGCGTCTCAATCGTCCCGTGATTCGTCACCAGCCGCCCGCGCCGCGCCTTCGTTTCGGAATCGGATTTGAGCAGCGTGAACATCGGGGCGCGGAGCATAGCGGCGCATTTTCCCCGCGCAACCGCGCGCCCAGGAAATGCGCCGTGTCGCGCTTGCGAGCGAAAAACCCCGCCGTCATCCTGAGCGGAGTTCCGGGAGGCTTTGCGACTGGAACGCAGCGAAGGATCGCTGACTGAAACGCGGGCGGCGGCGGGAGAGGAGACGCGCTATCGAGCCCGACGCAATAACCGCGCAAACCATCCTTCCCCTGCCACGAAGCACAGCTTCCCCGGCAAGCATGCGTTACGAAGCCCTCAGCTTCGTAACGAGGGGAACCCTTTCCGCCTTGCCAGATTGGCGTTCTGGGCGAAATCATTACGCATCGAATTACAAATGCAAACCCTTCTCGAACGAGCACTTTTCGTTGTCGCGCCGCCAGATTCCGGAAAGAGCACGACGCTGCGATCAATGTTCAAAGACCGTCGTCTTGGAACGGACGGTGTAACTCCACCCTCTGGGCAAAAGCGCCTTTCCGATTGTTACTGGTTCAGTAACGAGCGGCGACTCTACCTTCGCCTTACGTCACCCCACGAGGCCAATGAGACGGTAAAAGAGTTCATCGTAAAGACTCGCGGAAAGATGGGCGCGGGACGGTGGTGCTTCGCAGGGCCGCTACAGCCAAACGCCTGTAACAAAATGCCGGATGTAGTCGCAACTGTTCAGGCATTTATTGATGAATTCTCACCCGAGCGGGTTCGTGTTGCATTGCTTTCTCCAAATCGACACGGGCAAACAGCCGAAAGCTTTCTTCCAGGTCGTGACATTACAGATGAGCTGTTGGCTATGATCCCAAGTGTAGAGGTTCTCTGCCTTGATGGGCGTAAGCGAGATGTTAACGGCCTATTGCTGTCCGATTTCTTCGATTTTACGTAAATGGCCTTATCCTTCGTTGCCCGCTAGTGTTATTTTCACAAAGCGTTCCGAAAGGCAGCTCGCGCTCTGGCGCTAATCCAGAGCTATCGGTTTTGTGAGTAACCCAGACAACCTACTAACGTAGTGAGCCGTTAAAAGATAATTAGGCGTCATTTTGGAGCCGCAGTTAAGAGATTATTGTTGCTCATTAGAACCTCGGATGAGTTATTTCCGTCAAGCGAGGTCCAAACGAGCCAGCTATAACTCTCGCGAGAAGCACCCACTCGGCGGGATGACCGCGCAATGAGAGCTATCGATTCGCCGCGAGGCACAGTCATCTGAAATCGTCCATCTGCATCACTGGTGGATCGCGCAATCGGGGACGGTAGATCGGATAGATAGTAGTCGAGGATCTCAGGCAAGGTTTTTTCAGTTTCAAGGCCGACTGCCTCCAGTTTAAGGCCGGCTGCCTCTAGGCGCGCTGTCTCAATGCGCATTGCCTCTACGCGGGCTACCTCTAGGCGTTTCCTCGCCCCATCTCGTGCATCCCGCGCGGCAATCAATTGGGGGTTAACTCCATCAGACTCCCCCGCGGAGGAGCCGAGCTTATCGTATTGCGCTTGGTAGCGACGTTCCGTTTCCTTCAGTATAGCAGTCTCGGTGGCAGTCGCAGCATCAATTCGTTCCTTAAGTTCTCGGTCTCTTTGAGCGATGTGGGCGTGCATTTGGTCAATGTGGGCATGCCTTTGAGCGATGTGGGTGTGCATTTGGTCGGCGGGGACCGCTAGAATCTCGACTAATCCGAGTTTAATGTTGTCAGTGGATTCCGTCACAATGAAGACTTGGCCGGTTAGCCGTCCGGATCGATCACATCCAGCGAAAATGAGAATCACAAAGAAGCACAAAAATAATCGCGTTCGGTTCATCGGGAGCGAGGCATATTGTTTCTCTCGCGTGCCCAAAGTGAGGCTTTTGGCACGCAGGTTTTCGGGGAAGCTATGCTTCGGGGCATGGGGTGGAAAGCGGCAATGTCACGGTCATCGCGCGCCCGGCCAACTTTGCGCAGTTTTTCCCCTCGTTACGAAGCTGAGGGCTTCGTAACGCACCGTTGAGGGAAGCTGTGCTTCGCGGTGGGCGGAGCGACCGCATGGCCGCAACGGCGTCGGTCTCATCGACGAAAAATGGCTCGCCTTCCGCCGGGAAACGCGAGTCCATACGCGCCCACCTTTCACCCATGCTCACCCTCGAAAAATTCTCCCTCGGCGTCGGCGACCGCTTTGCCCATCAGGCCGCCGCCCAGCTCCGCGCCTGCCAGCTCATCGCCCGCGACGGCGCGGACGTGGCGCCCGTCTGGAACAAATCCAATCGCGAACACACCTTCGTCGGCTCCGAGCCGTCGAGCGTCCTCGCCGCCGCGCAGGCCGCGGTCGCGAAGCTCGGCTGGACCAAAGGCTGGCACGTCGATGCCGATCACATCCGCCTCGAAACCGTGGATCGCTTCATCCCGCACTCGGATTTTTTCACGCTCGATGTCGCCGACTCCATCGGCCAGCCCGCCGCGCCCGCGGACGTGCAAGCCTTTGTGGACCGGCATCCCGAGCTGATCGGCACGATCCAGATTCCGGGCATCGCGACCCCTTTCCACACCACGCGGGCGGAGGTGCAGCGCATCGCGGAGAAGTTCCTGCTCGCCGTCCAGGACGCCGGAAAAATCTACCGCCACATCGTCGCGGCCAAGGGCGCGGACAACTTCATCGCCGAAGTCTCGATGGACGAAACCGACTCGCCGCAGACACCGCCGGAGTTGCTCGTGATCCTCGTCGCCATCGCCGATGAAAAAATCCCCGTGCAGACCATCGCGCCGAAATTCACGGGCCGGTTCAACAAGGGCGTGGATTACGTCGGCGACCTCGCGCAGTTCGAGCGCGAGTTTCACGACGACCTCGCAGTCATCGCCCACGCCATCGCCCGCTACGGCCTGCCCGCGAATCTCAAGCTCAGCGTCCACTCCGGCAGCGACAAGTTTTCGCTCTACCCGATCATCCGCCGCACCCTTCCGAAATTCGGCGCGGGCCTGCACCTCAAAACCGCCGGCACGACCTGGCTCGAAGAACTCATCGGCCTCGCCGAAGCCGGCGGCGACGCGCTCGCGCTGGCAAAAGAAATCTACGCCGGCGCGATCGGCCATGTGGATGAATTCTGCGCGCCGTATGCGTCGGTCATCGACATCGACAAAGCGAAGCTCCCCACCGCGGACGAAGTCGCCGGCTGGACCAGCGACCAATTCACCGGCGCGCTCCGGCACGACCAAAAGCATCCGCTCTTCAACGCGAGCTTCCGCCAGCTCCTGCATGTGTCCTTCAAGCTCGCGGCGAAAAAGGGCCGACGTTACCTCGACCTGCTCGACGCCAACGCGGAGATCGTCGGCAAAAACGTGACCGAGAATCTTTACGAACGGCACCTGAAGCCGCTGTTCGTCGGTTAGCCACTCACGGTTATTTTGAAAACGCAGAGACGCAAAGGCGCAGAGGTCGCAGAGGGGGAACCGGTTTTTCTCCGCGACCTCTGCGTCTCTGCGCCTCTGCGTTAAAAAGAAAAACCCGCCCGAATCAGCATGCGCTCCGCCATCACCGTCTCCCTCGTCCCCCAAGCCGCAGGCGGCCCGTTCGTCTTTTGGAACGGACTCGCCGATGCCTGCGAGCAAGCCTCCGCACATGGGTTCGACGCCATCGAAATTTTTCCGCCGAATGCCGCCGCGCTCGACGTGCCCGCGATTCGCGAACTCGTCGCGCGGCACAAACTGACCGTCGCTGCGGTCGGCACCGGCGGCGGCTGGGTTGTGAACAAATGGACGCTGACCCACGCGGACGCCGCGATCCGCGCACAAGCACGCGAGTTCATCCGCGGCATCATTGACACCGCCGCCGCGCTCGGTGCGCCCGCGATTCTCGGCTCGATGCAAGGCCGCTGGGAGGGCGGCGTCTCGCGTGAGCAGGCGCTCGCATGGCTCGGCGAGGCGCTCGACGACCTCGGCGAGCACGCCGCGAAACTTGGCGTGCCGTTTTTCTACGAGCCGCTGAACCGCTTCGAGACGAACCTCTTCAACCGCCTCGGCGACACCGCCGCCTGGCTCCGCACGCTGCGGACGAAAAACGTGCGCATCCTCGCCGACCTTTTTCACATGAACATCGAGGAAGCAGACATCGCCGCCGCTTTCCGCGATGCCGCTGACTTGATTGGCCACGTCCATTTCGCCGACTCGAACCGCCGCGCCGTCGGCCTCGGCCACACGGACATCGCGAGTGCGTACGCCGCGCTCGACAAGATCGGTTACGATGGGTTTCTCTCCGCCGAGATTCTGCCGCTCCCCGACCCGCAAACCGCCGCCCGCGAAACGATGCGCAGTTTCCAAAAGCTGACCCGCTGATTTCCCCGATGCTCAAACACCAGCTCATCCATCCGAAGATCAACGAAGTGCTCGGCCGCGCCGGGCATCACTCGAAAATCCTCATCGCCGACGGCAACTATCCCGTTTCCACCAAGCGTGGGCCGAACTCCGAACTCGTCTGCCTCAACCTCGCGCCCGGCTGTGTCACCGTCGCGCAGACCCTCCGCGCGCTGCTCAGCGCCGTGCCCATCGACCATGTGAATACGATGGGCATCCCCGCCGACGATCCCTACGCGCAGCAGGGCGAGCCGCCCGTCTGGGCGGAATATCGCGCGGTGCTCGCCGAGGCCGGTGCGGGCGCGCAGCTTGAGCCGATTTTGAAATGGGATTTTTACAAAGCGGTGGAATCTCCCGACCATGTGCTCACCATCCAAACCGGCGACCAGGCGCTCTGGGGCAATCTGCTCCTGACCATGGGCTGCCGCCAAAACTGAACCCCGCCACAACACCAAAAATGAAACGCCTCCTCACCCTCCTCGCCCTCACCGCCGCCCTCGCGCTGCCCGTCGCGGCTGCGCCGAAAAAACCGGCCAAGCCTGCTGCCGACAAACCCGCCGCCGAGAAAGTCGCGCCCGATTTCACCGGGCACTACGAGCGCTCCGACGACGCCAAGACCGTCTTCATCCTCATCGTCCGCCACAACGGCGAGAGCGCCGAGATGGAATTTTCCGCCGGTCGCGCCGACGGCACCGGAGCCGCGCCCGACGGCAACGGCAAAGGCAACCTCAACGAAAAAGGCGAACTGGAATTCACCTTCGACGACTCGTTCGGGAACAAAGGCACGGCCCTTTTCAAAAAAATCGGCGCTGCTTTTCAATTCACGATCAAACCCGAGACCGTGGCCGACCCGCGCGCCGTGAAGCTCTACGGCACGATGACGCTCAAGCGCACCGCCGACCGCGAAAACTAAGCGCCGCGCCATGCAGACCCGCCGCCTCGGCCAGACCGATCTCCAGCTTCCCATCCTCAGCTTCGGCGCATCGTCCCTCGGCGCGGAGTTTCGCAACGTCACCGTCGAGGAGGCGCTGAAAAGCGTTCACGTCGCCCTCGATTGCGGGCTGAACTTCATCGACACCTCGCCCTTTTACGGACGCGGCATGAGCGAGGTGCTGCTCGGCATCGCGCTCAAAGGTGTGGCCCGCGAGAGCTACACGCTTTGCTCGAAACTCGGACGCTACGATCTTCCGCACTTCGATTTTTCCGCGAAGCGCGTGGCCGAAAGCGTGGACGTCTCGCTCCACCGGCTCGGCACCGATCACCTCGACATCGTGCTCTGCCACGACATCGAGTTCGTGCCCATGCAGCAGATCGTGGATGAGACGATTCCCGCGCTGAAAAAAATCCGGCAGGCCGGGAAGGTCCGCTACATCGGCTTCTCCGGCTACCCGATGAAAATCTTCCGTTTCATCTGCGACCAGACGGACGTGGACTGCGCGCTCAGCTACAACCAGTACACGCTGCAAAACACCCGGTTCGCCGACGAGACCGTGCCGTATTTGAAAACGAAGGGCGTGGGCGCGATGAACGCCGGCCCCTTCTCCGCGCGTCTCCTCACGAACGCCCCGCTGCCGGCCTGGCTGAAAGAACCCGAGGCCGTGAAAGCCGCCGCCCGCGCCGCCGCCGCGCATTGCGAAAGCAAAGGCGTGGACATCGCGAAACTCGCGCTCCAGTTCTCGATCGCGAATCCTGACATCACGACCACGGTCTCCGGCAGCGCGAACCCGAACAACATCCGCAACTGGGCGAAGTGGGCCGCCGAACCGCTCGACCGCGAACTGCTCGCCGAAGTCCTCGCCATCTTCGCCCCCGTTCACAATCTCGGTCACGCCGAAGGGCTGCCGGAAAACAACTGACGCCAGCCGCGTTTTTTTTGACCACGGATTGCGCGGATTACACGGATTACAGGTTTTTGAAAATCCGTGTAATCCGCGCACGCCGCGAACTTTTCCATATGAAAACGCTCTTCCGCCCACGCTGTCTCGCCGCCCTCCTGCTCGTCGTCTCCGCCGCGCGCGCCGAGGTCTCGCTGCCCGCGATTTTCTCCGACCACATGGTGCTCCAGCGCGATGTGCCGATCCCCGTCTGGGGCAGGGCCGAAGCGGGCGAGGAGGTCAGCGTGACCATCGCCGGACAGACTAAAACCACGAAGGCCGGGGCTGACGGCAAATGGCGCGTGAAGCTCGATAAAATCAGCGCCGCCGAGCCGGTGAGCTGCACCGTGCGCGGCAAAAACGAAATCGTCATTAGCGATGTGCTCGCGGGCGAAGTGTGGCTGTGCTCGGGGCAGTCGAACATGGGCTTCGTCGTGCGTGACGCGGAGAATTTTGAGCAGGAGAAAGCCGCCGCCGAGCACCCGAAGCTGCGCATGTTCATCGTCACCTCTGGCGCGGCCACGGAGCCGCAGGAAAAGTGCAACGGCAAATGGATCGTCTGCGGGCCGGAGACCGTCGGCGGGTTTTCCGCGACCGCGTATTTTTTCGGACGCGATCTCCAGGCCAAACTCGGCGCGCCCGTGGGGCTGATCCATTCATCCGTCGGCGGTACGCCCATCGAAGCGTGGACCAGCCTCGCCGCGCAGAAGGATGTCCCCGAGGTGCAGCCGATTTTCGAGAGCTGGGAAAAGCGCATCGCCACCTGGGATCCGGCAAAGGTGCAGGCGGATTTTGAAACAAAAAACGCCGCCTACCCCGCGCTCGCCGAGAAAGCCAAGGCCGACGGCAAACCCGCGCCGCGCAAACCCACCATGCCCGTCGAGCCCGCGATCGACTCGCATCGCCCGGCCAATCTTTTCAACGGCAAAATCGCCCCGCTCATCCCCTACGCCATCAAGGGCGCGATCTGGTATCAGGGCGAGGCGAACTCCGGCAGCCCCGCCGCCGGCCTCGCGTATCGCAAACAGCTCCCGCTCCTCATCTCCGACTGGCGCGCGCGCTGGGGGCAGGGCGATTTCCCCTTCGCGTGGGTGCAGCTCCCGGACTTCGTGAATGGCAGTTCCGACGGCTGGTGCCTCGTCCGCGAAGCCATGCTCCAGTCCCTCCGCCTCCCGCACACCGGCATGGCTGTGACCCTCGGCCTCGGCGAAAAGCACAACGTCCACCCGCTCAAAAAACAGGAAGTCGGACGCCGTCTCTCGCTCTGGGCGCTCGGCACCGTCTATGGCGAAAAAGGCGAGACCAGCGGCCCGCTTTACGCCGGGCATAAAATCGACGGCAGCGACGTGACGATCACCTTCACCCACGCCGACGGGCTCACCGCGGCGGGCGGCGAGTTGAAAGGCTTCGTCATCGCCGGCGACGACCACGAGTGGAAACCCGCGCTCACGAAAATCGACGGCGACAAAATCATCGTCTCCACGCCCGACGGCGCGAACGCCGCCGCCGTCCGCTACGCCTGGGCCAGCGACCCCGCGTGGAGCCTTACCAACGCCGCCGGCCTCCCCGCTTCCCCCTTTCGCACCGACGACTGGCCCCTCGCCACCGCACCCTGATCCCATGAAAGCCATCCAACTCGAAAAGCCCGGCCACTTTCGCCCGCTCGACATCCCCGAACCCGCCCCGCCCGGCCCCGGCGAAGCCCTCGTCCGCATCCACCGCATCGGCATCTGCGGCACGGACTACGGCGGCTTTCTCGGCAAAATGCCCTTCTTCACCTACCCGCGCATCCCCGGCCACGAGCTCGGCGTCGAGGTGCTCGCCGTGGCCGACGACGTCACCAATGTCGCCCCCGGCGACCGCTGCTCCGTCGAGCCCTACCTCAATTGCCAGCACTGCTACTCCTGCCGCCGCGGCCTCACCAACTGCTGCGAAACCCACCGCACCCTCGGCGTCATGTGCGACGGCGGCATGGTCGAGCGCTACCTCATCCCCGCGCGCAAGCTCCACATCTCCACCCGCCTCACCTACGACCAGCTCGCCCTCGTCGAGACCCTCGCCATCGGCTGCCACGCCATCGACCGCGGCCACCTCCAGCCCGGCGAGCATGTGCTCATCATCGGGGCCGGCCCCATCGGGCTTTCCGCCATCGAGTTTGCGAAAGTGGCGGGCGCCAAAACCATCGTCCTCGACATCAACGAAGCGCGTCTCGATTTCTGCAAGACCACCATGGGCGTGGACCACACCATCCACGCGCGCGGCGAAGCCGAGATCATGACCGCCCTCCAGGCCATCACCAACGGCGAACTCGCCGATGTCGTCGTGGACGCCACCGGCAGTAACAAGTCCATGAGCAGCGCCCTCGGCTACTGCGCTTACGGCGGCCGCCTCGTCTATGTCGGCATCACCCAGCACGAGCTTTCGTTTTTGCACGCCCCCGTCATGCACCGCCGAGAGCTCAGCATCCACGCCAGCCGCAACGCCCTCTCCCGCGACTTCACCCGCATCATCCACCTCATCGAGGAAGGCAAGATCAACACCCAGCCGTGGATCACCCACCACGCGAAATTCGACGACATAATCGCCGAGTTTCCGACGTGGCTGAAACCGGAGAGCGGTGTCATCAAAGCCATTGTCGAAGTGTAGGGTGGGTGCCAAAAGGCATTGTTCGGACCCAACGACATGATGGCCTACCTCGCGATGATGGTCCCACGCCTCGTCGAGTTGCGCCGTGCCTTCAAGTCCACCGGCTCCCTCCACCTCCACTGCGCCGTGGCTGGCGCGATATTGGCCCTCTCAGCTTGCACAGGCAGGCAAAGTATAACGGTGCAGATTCAGGATGATAATGGCAAGCCAGTTGCCGACGCGGAGGTTAAGTTGCATTGGCCGATAAAAGAGAGTTGGAACGGACCGAGTGCATATCAGAATGCGACGATGCAGTCGGACAAGGATGGGCGGATACAATTGCTTAGTTCTGCTCGCATCGTGGATCTTGAAGTCAATAAAATCGGATTCTATTAACCCGGCGAACTATTAGATAGCAAGGTGGGCGTAGTGTGCTAAGTCTTTGAGATGAAAGAACGAGATGCCCGGAGATTAGGACAATCAACCCA
>JAYWEP010000224.1:0-9347 GCA_043779205.1 Chthoniobacter sp.
CGAGGCGGCATGGAAATGGTTTGGCACCGAACAGACTGACGGCAGCGACCGCACGCGGATGATGGCGTTGAACGCGATTTTCGCCGGACTCGCCGCGAACAATCTCGAAAGCGCGCTCGCCCGCGCGGGCACGCTGGACGAGCAATCGCGTGCCATGGCCCTCAGCGGCATCGCCAGCGGACAGATGGACGAAGCCTCGCGCCGCCGGCTCATCGACCGCACCGCCTCGCTCCCGCCTGAGCAGCGCGCGCAGCTCCGGCAGGGCGTGCTCGGGCAGTGGACGATGACTGATCCCGACGCGGCTGTGGCGTGGATTCGCACGCTCCCCGAGGACGAGCAGAAATCGCTGCGCGCCAACGCCGCACAGCGCATCATGAACCTCAAGCCCGCGCTCGGCGCAGAACTCATGCTCGAAGGCGCGGACGAAAAGGAAAGGCCGCAGCTCTACTCGAACGTGGCGATGCAGTGGGCGTCGCAGGACATGCGGGCCGCCGGCGAGTGGCTGACCCGGCAGCCGCAGGGCCCCGAACTCGACCTCGCGCGCGGCACCTATGCCGCCTCCATCGAGCAGCGCGATCCCGCCGCCGCGATGGACTGGGCGCGCAGCGTGCAGGATGAAAAGCAGCGCGTGGCTTCCGTGGGCTCGACCTACCAAAGCTGGCACGCCAAAGACCCCGCCGCCGCCAGCGCCGCGCTCGCCGCCGCCGGACTGTCGCCGGACCAGATGAAGCAAATCCGCGAAAGGTCCGCCCCACAAACCACCAATGGGACAACGAATCTGCGCAGTTCCGGGAATTGACGATTCCTACCCTCGTGACCAAGCTCCAACTTGGTCACGCACTTGTCTTGGAAGCTCCGCTTCCCCAGGCCGGCAGCACAAACGCGCGCGCACGTTTCTTCACCCCGACGAAGCAGAGCTTCGCAGACAAGGGCGTTCCCAAGCTGGAGCTTGGGCACGAGAGCGGGAGTGGCCGCCCTTCCTTGCGCGCCCTTCCCGAGCCGCTATACCTCCTGCCCATGATTCCTTACGCGGAACTCGAAACCTTTTTCTGCGACCTCGTGGCGCGGGCGCAGCGGGCCGGCATCCCATGCGCGATCACGAGCGGGATGGCGTGCGTGCATTTCGGCGTGGCGGCGACGACGAAGGATTGCGACGTGCTCTGCCTCGCGGAGAAGTCGGACGACTTCCGCGCGCTCGTCGCGGCGACGGAGCTGCGCGGGCTGGTGCCGGGCTATCGCGGCAATATCTCGCCGCCGCTCGATACGCGTTGGATGCGCGGCGGGTGGACAGCGCACTTCACCTGGAAGACGAAGCCGGAGGAAACGTGCCTGGATATTTTCGGCATCGCGCCGCGGGGGAGTTCGGCGTGGGAGCGGCAGCTCACCGGTATCTACGCGCGCTACAATGTGGTGGCGGAAATGAAGCGGACGAACCGCGAGAAGGACTGGCCTTTCGCCACGAGCCTCGGCGGCGCGATGCTGATGGAAGGCGACGCGAACGGCTGGCTGCACATTTACGACGCGGAGGTGCTGCGGCAATTTCTCGCGAAAGGCGAGCCCCCGGCGCGGCTCCGCGCGCTGCGTCCGCTGCTGCGGCTCGCGCCGTTTGACGACACGCTGCGGGTGAAGCGTGTGCTGCTCGCGGAGCGCGCGTTTTGGAGCGAACTGGATGAACTGCGCGTGAGGATTTTCCAGACGCACCTGCGGCCTTACGTGTCCGCGGTGCGCAAGGCCTCGGGCGGGCGGCGCGACCTCAGCGTCGCGGAATCGCACGCCATCCGCCTCGAATGCGCGGGGCGGCATCTGCCGCAACTCCCGCTGCGGGAATACGGCCTCGCGCGAATGGTCGCGGAGGCGCAGGCGAATGTGGGCGTGACGATCGGGCTGGATGTGCTTGAGTGGCTGCCAGCCGCCGAAGGCAATTTTTACGGACTATGAAAACCGCCGCCACTCCCGACCCGAACCTGCAAAAGCTGACGCCAGCCCAGCATCGGCGCTTGCGGAAAATCATGTGGGATTTCCACGTCCGGGCCTTTGGCGAGGAGATGGCGCGGATCAATTTTCTGCCGGAGAAAAAGCGCAAGGCGGCGGTGGCGGAGATGATCGACCACGCACGGCGCAAAGGCGTGAAGCTCACGCGCCCCGCGCTCGGGGTGACGCCGTAGCGGAGCACGGGAACTCTTGACCCGGCGGGGTTCGCCGCTAGCCTCGCGCCCCTTTCTATGGCTGCCAAACTCACCCCTTTGAAACCGAAAAAAGCCTATGCCGCCGCCGGGGTGGATGTGGATCTCGGCAACCGCGTGAAGAGGGGAATCCATGCGCTCGTGAAGGGCACGCATGGGCCGGAGGTGCTGGGGAAAATCGGCGGGTTCGGCGGGCTGTTCCGCGCGAATTTCAAGGGGATGAAAGACCCCGTGCTCGTGTCGAGCGTGGATGGCGTTGGGACGAAGCTGAAGCTGGCCTTTGCCGCGGGCAAGCATGACACGGTGGGGCAGTGCCTGGTGAATCATTGCGTGAATGACATCGCCGTGGTCGGGGCGCGGCCGCTGTTCTTTCTCGATTACATCGGCGGCGAGCGGCTGGAGCCGGCGGTGTTCACGCAGCTCATCAAGGGCTTCGCCAAAGCGTGCAAGGAGGCGGGCTGCGCGCTCATCGGCGGCGAGACGGCGCAGATGCCGGGCATGTACCAGCGCGGGGAATACGATCTCGCGGGCACCATCGTCGGCGTGGTCGATCGGAAGAAGGCGCTCGACGGTTCGCGCATCAAAAAGGGCGATGTCATCATCGGCCTGGCGTCGAACGGGCTGCACACGAATGGCTATTCGCTGGCGCGGAAAGTCCTCTTCGACCAGATGGGTCTGACGGTTTCCAGCAAGCTCCCCGGCGTGGCCAAGACCCTCGGTGACGAGTTGCTCCGCGTGCATAAAAACTACCAGCCGCTCCTCGCGTCGCTGCCCGCGGGCATGGTGAAGGGACTGGCGCACATCACCGGCGGCGGTCTGCTCGACAATCTTCCGCGCGTGCTGCCGAAGACCACGGACGCAGTGATCGACACGCACGCGTGGAAAGTGCCCGCGATTTTCCAGCACATCCGCGACGGCGGAAAAATCGACCGCACGGAGATGTATCAGGTTTTCAACATGGGCATCGGCATGGCGGTGGTTGTGGGCGCTGGCGACTGGCGGAAGGCGGTGCAGCAGACGAAGGGGCGGGTCATCGGGCACATCGAAAAAGGTACGGGCGTCGTGCGGCTGGAGTTTTAAGTAGCTTGGGCTTTAGCCCAAACTGCCTTCCGACTTTGGGCTAAAGCCCAAGTTACTTTACCGCTTGCTCCCGCGGGGGATTTCCGGGATTTCCGAACGCGCCGCATGTATGTCCCGAAGCCAATCCCACCGCAGTTCACCGTCGCGCGCTGGGTTTTTTCGCGGGCGCTGGCGGTGGTTTTTTTCTGCGCGTTTGCCTCGCTGCTGCCGCAGGTGCGCGGGCTGATGGGCGCGCACGGCATCGCGCCGGCGGCGCAGTTTTTGGAAAGGGCGCGGGCGCAGCTCGGGGCGGGTGCGGTGTGGGACGTGCCGACGCTGTGCTGGTTCGGCGCGGGCGATGGAATGCTCACGGCGCTGTGCGTCGCGGGGATCGTGATTTCGCTCATCATGGCCGCGGGCGTTGCGCCCGGCGGATGCTCGCTCGCGCTGTGGGCGCTTTATCTTTCGCTGGTTTCGGTGGGCAGTCCGTTTCTCGATTTTCAATGGGACGGCCTGCTCCTCGAGACGGCGCTGCTCGCGGCCCTCGCGCTGCCGTGGAGCCTGCGCCCGCAGTGGGAGGAGCGTTCGCCGATGCCGCGTTTTGCGCGGTGGCTGCTGTGGTGGCTGCTCTTCCGGCTGATGTTCGAGTCCGGCGTGGTGAAGCTCGCGAGCGGCGATGCGACATGGCGCGGACTGACCGCGCTCGATTTTCATTTTTCCACGCAGCCGCTGCCGCTCTGGCCGGCGTGGTTCGCGCACCAGGCTCCGCGCTGGATGCTGCGCGGGGCGACGCTCATCCTGTTCGCTTTCGAGCTGATCGTGCCGTGGCTCATCCTCGCGCCGCGCCGCTGGCGGCAGGCGGGCGCGTGGGCGCTCATCGCCCTCCAGGCGGTCATCTTTGTCACGGGCAATTACGCTTTTTTCAACCTGCTCACGATCGCCCTCTGCGCGCTTCTTTTCGACGACGCTGCCTGGCCCCGCCGCTGGCGCGAAGGCGTGGTCCCGACCGTCCACTGGCCGGTGCCGCCGCGCCCGCGCCTGGCCCTCGCCGGAGCCATCGCGGCCATCGCGGTCGCGCTGCTTTCGCTCCCTCCGCTGCTTGCGGATCTCGGGCTGCGTGTCGAGTGGCCGAATCCGCTCGGGCAGTTCCGCAGTTTCAATGGCTACGGACTTTTTGCGGTGATGACGACGGAGCGGCCGGAGATCATCGTCGAGGGGAGCAATGACGGGGTGGTCTGGCAGGAGTACGAATTTCCGTGGAAGGTCGGCGAGGTCACCGTCCGGCCCCGGCTCGCCGCGCCGCATCAGCCGCGGCTGGACTGGCAGATGTGGTTTGCCGCGCTCGGGAGCTGGGAGCGGAACCCGTGGTTTCAAAGTTTCCTCGGGCGTCTGCTCGAGGGCCAGCCGGAGGTGCTGGGTCTGCTGAAGACGAATCCCTTTCCCACGCATCCGCCGCGCTACATCCGGTCGCTGCTTTACGAATACCACTTCACCCGCGCGGGCGAGGGCGTGGTGTGGTGGCGGCGGGAGTTGAAAGGCCGGTACGGTCCCGAGATCGCGCTCGCCCCGGCGGCGGGTGCGGAGCCCGCGGCGCAATGAGGGCTTGCCCGCGGCGCAAACGGGGCAAAGTTTCATGAAGAAACTGGGACGCGCCCGCGTCTCACCAGCCGAATCCCCAATGCCATGAACCACCTCATCCCGCTCCGCACCGCCGTCCTTGCCGGCCTCGTTTTCGCCGCACCCGCGACCGGCTTCACCAAAGACAAACACCACCACGATTCCGACCACGGGCACGCCGTCTATGTGCAGCCGTATTGCGCCCCGAGCTACGGCCATGGTTACAGCTCTTATGGCTACGGCTACCGTCCGTCTTACTATTCCCGTCCGTCCGTCAGCGTCGGTTTCTACAGCGCGCCCGCCTATTACAGCTCGCCGGGTTACTACGACGACTCCTATTCCACGCGCAGTTACTACCGGGCCGTCCCGCGCACGAGCTACAGCTACAGCTACCGGAGCAGCAGCAGTTCGAGCGATGAACTCGCGGTGGACGTGCAGCGCGCGCTCGCCCGGCGGGGCTTCTACCGCGGAGGGATCGACGGCGACATCGGCCCCGGCACGCGCGCGGCCATCCGCTCGTATCAGTACACCCGCGGCCTCGAAGTCACCGGGCGCATCGACGGCACGCTGCTGCGTTCGCTGGGGATTAGCTGAGAGACGGCGGCGGTTCCGGCCGCACGTTGACACACCGGGACACGCCTCCAATAGTCGCCGCCGTGTTTCGCTTTCTGCCCGCCGTCGCGGCGCTCCTTTTTTTCCCGCCTCTCCGCGCCGCTGAGCAGCAGGCTCCGGTGCCGGTTCCCGCCACGTCCGTCATCTTCTCCGCGGAGGATTCGCTCTCGCTCGATCTGCTCGAGGAAAATCCAGCCGTCACCCGCCGGATGGTCGATGCGCTGGTGCTCGGCGTCACCCAGCAGGCCGACATCGGGCACGCGTGGCGCTCGCTGGTGTCGCCCGCGGATCGTGTGGGCATCAAGGTTTGCGCGGCGGGCGGGCGCTACTTTGCGTCGCATCGCGGGATCGTCGCGGCCATCGTCGCGGGGCTGGAGGAGGCGGGCATCCCGCCCGCGCGGGTCATCGTCTGGGATCGCGATGCGGACGATTTGCGCGCCGCCGGTTTCATCGCGGTGCGCGGCGGCTACCAGGTCCGCAGCATCGCGCCGGTCACCGGCTACGACCGCGCCGCGCCGATCAGCGCACCCACGCTCGGCAAGCTCATCTGGGGCGACCTGCTTTTCCAAGACTCCCGCATGCACGGCGGCAAACGCGTGGCGGAGGCCGACCAGCTCAGTTCCGTGAGCCACGTCGCCAGCGTGTGCAGCCGCGAGATCACGAAGATCATCAATGTCCCCGTGCTCTCCGATGAGAGCGGCTGCGGCGTGGCCGGCGCGCTCTACAACATGACCGTGCCGAACGTGGACAACTGGCGCCGCTTCACGCAGCTCGAAGGCGGCACCGACGCCATCCCCGACGTGTACGCCGACGCGCACCTCGGCCCGAAAGTCGTCCTCACCATCATGGACGCCCTGCGCCCGCAGTATGCCAGCGGGCCGCAGTTCAATCCGAACTACGCCTTTTCCTGGCACACCATCTACGCTGGCAAAGACCCGGTGGCCCTCGACGCCCACGCCTTCCGGCTCATCGAAGGCTGGCGCAAGGAGGCCAAGCTGCCGCCCATCGGCAAGCGCGCCGCGTGGCTCGAAAGCGCCGCGCAGGCGGGGCTGGGAAATTTCGCGGAAGGCAAAATCATCGTCCGTTCCGTCGAGGCAAAATAGCTGCGGGCGAAAGTCCGAGCTTCATTGATTTTCCCGCGGTCATCGCGAAGATGCGCGCCCAAATGGAATCCGCGCGGATCAACACCACAGACCTCGGCGGGCCGCTGCTTGCCAGCGTCTCGCGCTCGTTTTACCTCAGCATCCGGCTGCTGCCCGCGCCGTTGCGCGCGCCCATCGGGCTGGCGTATCTGCTGGCGCGGGCGAGCGACACCATCGCCGACAGCACCGCCGTGCCGGTCGCCGCGCGGCTGCGGCATCTCGCGGCTTTCTGGCAGATGGTGCGCACCGGGGAGCCGGCGGGCCTCGAGGAATTGCGCCACGAAATCACCTCGCCGCACGACGGCGAATGCACGCTCATCGCGTGTCTCGACGACTGCCTCACCTGGCTCGGCGCGCTCGGGCAGAAGGATCGCGGCGAGATCGTGGGGGTGCTGGAAAAAATCATCCGCGGCCAAACCCTCGACCTCGAGCGTTTCGGCGATGGCTCTCACGTCGTCGCGCTTCAGACCGCCGCCGAGCTGGAGGAATACACGTATCTCGTCGCCGGCTGCGTCGGCGAATTCTGGACGCGGCTCTGCCTGCATCATCTCCCGAATTGCGCGCATCTCGGACTCGCCGACCTCCGCCGCCTCGGCGCGAATTTTGGCAAGGGACTCCAGCTCGTGAACATCCTCCGCGACGCCCCGGCCGACCTCCGCGCCGGCCGCTGTTACTTTCCCGAAACCGAACTCCGCGCCGCCGGCACCTCGCCCGCGCCGCTCGACCACGAACCGGCCAAAGCCCAGCCCGTCTTCGACCTCTGGCGCGCGCGCGCCGCCGCGTATCTCGACGACGGTTTCCGCTACATCGAGGCGCTTCGGTCGCCGCGGCTGCGCGCGGGCTGTTTCCTCCCGTGGTATCTCGGCGTGCAGACGCTCGCGCTCATGGAGAAAACGCCGCCGCTCGCGACGGCTGACAAAATCAAGGTTCCGCGCTCGACGGTGCGTTTCGCCCTCGCCCTCGCGGCACCCGTGGCGCTCTCCAATTCCGTGCTCCGCTCGCTGCATCCGAATGGCGCGGGGCCAAAGTAGCTTGGGCTTTAGCCCAAAGTGCCGCGTTCGTTTGGGCTGAAGCCCACGCTACTTTTGCAGAAAAAACCCGCGCTGCTTTTCCGAGATGGGTTTGGCGAGGTGTTCGAGGACGAGGAGCATGTCCTCCCAGACCTTGCGCTTTTCGGTGAGCGATTGATTTCGCAGCAGGTACGCCGGGTGGTACGTGGCCATGAGCGGGATGCCGTGGAAGTCGTGCCATCGCCCGCGAAGCTTGGCCATAGGCTCATCCGCGCCGAGCAGCCCCGCCATCGCCGTCGCGCCGAGGGCGACGAGCGCGCGGGGCTGGATGATGTCGATCTGCTGGCGCAAGTAGGGCAGGCACGTGGCCATTTCCGCCGGCTTCGGCTTGCGGTTGCCGGACTCGCCGGGCGGCATGTCGGGGCGGCATTTGAGGACGTTGCCGATGTACACGTCGTCGCGGGTGAAGCCCATCGCGACGATGATCTTGGTCAGCAATTGTCCGGCTTTGCCGACGAAAGGTTCGCCCTGCAAATCCTCGTCTTCGCCCGGCGCTTCGCCGACGAACATCAGCTCCGCCTCGGGATTGCCGACGCCGAAGACGACCTGCGTGCGCGACTTCACCAGATGCGGGCAGAGGGTGCAGGCGAGCACCGGGCCGCGCAGCGCGGCGAGACGCGCGGCCTTCGATCCGGTGGGTGCGACGGATACCGGCGGTGGGCCGGGAAGCGGCGCGGGCACAGGATTTGCGGTCGTCGGCGTGCTCGCGAGACGCGTGAGCGCGGCGGCGGAGGCGCGCAGTTCCACGCCCTGCTCGCGGAGGTCGCTGAGGGTGGCGTGGACGTGCTCGAGGGCGGATTGAAATTCGGTCATGGGAGATTTGCGGGGATGCCAGCTTCGATGAAATCGGCGGGGATGGGCGACTGGAAATTCATGCGCGCGCCGGTGCGCGGATGGGTGAAGCCGAGCCGCCATGCGTGGAGCATCTGGCGCGCGAAGCCGGCGCGTTTGCCATAGACCTCGTCGCCGAGCAGGGGATGGCCGAGGTGTTTGAGATGCACGCGAATCTGGTGCGTGCGGCCGGTGTGCAGCGTGCATTCCACGAGCGTCCCGGCGGGGAGTTCGGCGAGCACGCGGTAGCTGGTTTTCGAGGCGCGGCCCTTTTCCAAAACGGTCATTTTTTTCCGATGAATCGGATGCCGCCCGATCGCGCCGTCGAGCACGCCGCTCGCCTGCCGGAATTTTCCGGACGCGAGCGCGAGATAGATTTTCGTGACCTCGCGCCCGGCGAACTGCTGCGAGAGCGCCTGATGCGCGGCGTCGTTTTTTGCCGCGACGAGGCAGCCGCTGGTTTCCTTGTCGAGCCGGTGGACGATGCCGGGTCGCGCCACGCCGCCGATGCCGCTCAATGAACCGGCGCAATGATAGAGCAGGGCGTTAACGAGCGTGTGTTCCTCGTGGCCGGCGGCGGGATGCACAACGAGGCCGGCGGGTTTGTTGATGACGAGCAGCGATTTGTCCTCGAACAAAATATCCAACGGAATATTTTCCGGCTGCGCTTCGGCGGGGCGCGCATCGGGAAAAGTAATTTCAATCACATCGCCGGCGCGCGGACTGTGCGTGGGCTTGGTGGGCTGGCCGTTGACGCGGATGAATTCCTGTTCGATGAGCCGCTGCATCGCGCCGCGCGAGACGGCGGGAAATTTTTCGCGCAGAAAAATATC
>JAYWEP010000225.1:0-10568 GCA_043779205.1 Chthoniobacter sp.
ATCCTGCTCAAGGACGTGTCGGAAGTGAAATTCGGCAAACAGGTGATGCGCGGCGATGCCGGCGTGAACGGCGCGCCCGCCGTCATCATTTCAGTGCAAAAACAACCGGGCGCCGACACGATCAAGCTCACGGCCGAAGTGGAGAAGGCGATGGCTGAAATCCAAAAGGGACTGCCCGCCGACATCAAAATCACACCGCTTTTCAAACAGGCCAACTTCATCGGAGCGGCCATCGGCAACGTTGAGGACGCCATTCGCGACGGCGCGATCATGGTGGTGATCATCCTGTTTCTCTTCCTGCTGAACTTCCGCACCACGCTCATCACGCTCACGGCCATCCCGCTTTCGTTTGTTGTCACGATTCTTTACTTTAAATGGGCGGGCATCACCATTAACACCATGACACTCGGCGGCCTCGCCGTGGCCATCGGCATGGTCGTCGATGACGCGATCGTGGATGTGGAAAATGTCTATCGCCGCCTCGGCGAAAACCGCCACGCCGCCAAGCCGCGCCCGGTGCTTCGCGTCATCGCGGAAGCTTCGGCGGAGGTGCGAAATTCGATCCTCTTCGCCACGCTGCTCATCATCCTCGTTTTCATCCCGCTCTTCGGTCTCGGCGGCATCGAGGGCCGGCTTTTCGCACCCATCGGCGTGGCGACCATCGTGGCCATGATCGCGTCGTTTGTCGTCTCGCTCACCGTCATCCCCGCGCTCAGCTCCTACCTGCTGCCGTCGATGAAACGCATGGGCCACGCGAAGGATAGCTGGCTGGTGCGCCAGCTCAAAGCCTTCGACGAACACGTCATCCTCAAGCTCACGCTGCGGCATCCTTTCGCCGTCATCGGCCTCGCCGTGGTGCTCGTGGCCGGCTCGTTTTCGCTCTACCCGATGATGGGCAAAGAATTCCTGCCCGAGTTCAACGAAGGCACCGCAACCATCAATGTCCTCTCGTCGCCCGGCACCTCGCTCAAGCAATCCAACCGCATCGGCGAAATCGCGGAGAAGCTGCTGCTAAGCGTGCCCGAGGTCATCTCGACCGGACGCCGCACGGGCCGTGCGGAACTCGATGAGCACGCCGAGGGCGTCCACTACACGGAGATTGATGTCGATTTCAAAAAGACCGGTCGCAAGCGCGAAGCCATCCTCGAAGACGTGCGGGAAAAGCTCAGTCAGATTCCCGGCGTCGTCTTCAGCGTCGGCCAGCCCATTTCGCACCGGCTCGATCACCTGCTCTCCGGCGTCCGCGCGCAGATCGCGGTGAAGATTTTCGGCGACAGCCTCGAACAACTCCGCGCCGCCGCCGCGCAGACCGAAGGCGTGATGAAAACCATTCCCGGCGTCGTCGATTTGCAGATCGAAAAGCAGGTGCTCATGCCGCAGGTCAAAGTGCAGGTGAACCGCGAGAAGGCAAAGCTCTACGGCGTCCAGGTCGGCGAGTTGAACGAGCTGCTCGAAACCGCGCTCAATGGCCGCACCGTCGCCCAGGTGCTCGATGGGCAGAAGACCTACAACGTCCTCGTCCGCTACGACGAAAAATCGCGCGACGACATCAAGGCCATCGGCGAAATGCTCGTCGATTCCGCAGGCGGCCAGAAGGTGCCGCTCGCCCTGCTCTCCGACGTGCTCGACGGCAAAGGCCCGAACATCATCAACCGCGAAAACGTCCAGCGGCGCATCGTCGTGCAGGCCAATGTGAGCGGGCGCGACCTCGGCTCCGTGGTGAAGGAAATCCAGGACAAGCTCAACGATCAGGTGCATCTGCCGACCGGCTTTTTCATCAGTTACGAGGGCCAGTTCCAGAGCCAGCAGGAAGCCACGCGCCTCATTGGCATCCTCTCGATTGCGACCTTGCTGACGATGTTCCTCGTCCTCTACTCGCACTTCCGCTCGACCATGATCGTCGCGCAAATCCTCCTCAACATCCCGCTCGCCTTCATCGGCGGGCTGGTCCTCACCTGGCTGCTCGTCGGCAAGGTTTCCATCGCCACGCTCGTCGGCCTCATCACGCTCGCCGGCATCGCCTCGCGCAACACGATCATGATGATCTCGCACTACATCCACCTGATGGAGCACGAGGGCGAAAAGTTCGACGAGAAGATGATCGTCCGCGGCTCGCTCGAACGGCTCGTGCCCGTGACCATGACCGCCGCCGTCGCCGGCCTCGCGCTCGTCCCGCTCGTCCTCTCCGCGGGCGAGCCCGGCAAGGAAATCCTCTATCCCGTCGCCGTCGTGATCCTCGGTGGGTTGGTCAGCTCCACGCTGCTCGACATGGCCGTGACGCCCGCCGTCTTTTTCAAATTCGGCCGCAAAGCCGCCGAGGAATACGTGGCCCGCGAGGAAGTCGATCCGCTCGACACCGTGGAAGCCGCACCCTCGCGCGCCGCCGAGATCAACGACACCGCCGGACTGACCGCCCGGAAATAAAAGCTGTGCGAAGGCGCATCCCGCGCCTCCGCCAAACCAAAAACAGAACCAACACCGCAGAAATATGAAACTAACCCGCATCCTCACCATCGGCGCCTGCGCCGCAATCGCCCTCACCGGCCTCACCTCGCAAACCGCCTTCGCGGCGGAAAAAGAGCACGCCGAGAAGAAAGAAAAGATGGTCATCCCCGAAACCGCCGATGGCATCATCGAAGCCATTCACAAAGCGCACGGCGAACTCGCCGATGTGGTGAAAGCCAAAAAGCTCGCCGACGTGCATCATCACGCCTTCGCGATTCGCGACCTCGCCAACGGCCTGCCCGCCAAAGTCGCCGCCGACAAGAAAGCGCGCGTCGAAGGAAGCGCGAAGAACATCGCCAAACTCGCCGAAGACCTCGACAAAACCGGCGACGCCAACGACCAGGCCGCCACCGAAGCGAACCTCAAGAAACTCGACGGCGTGCTCAAGGCGCTCGACGCGCAGGTCAAGTAAACCCGCGCTTTTCCCGACGACCGCAGTGGTGGGCGGGAGGTGCGCCGTTGCGCCGCCTCCCGCTCATGCTGCCGGGTCCGCATTATCCCACGAACCCTCATGCTTAAATCGATCCCGACCATTTTCATCGCCGCCGCACTGCTCTCCGGCTGCGCCACGACACCGCTGCCACTCACCGCGGATTCGCCCGCCAGTCCCGATGCCGCGGCGGGTGCATCGCCGGCCCGCCATGCCTCGCTGCGGCCCGATGAAGCGACTTTGAAAACCCGCGCGATGCTCGCCGCAGCAGCCAAGGCGCAGGAGCAGTGGGATGAGCACGGCCCCGTCTCCGGCACACCCGCAGAGCCTGGCGCTCCGACCAAGCCGGACGCGATGCCGGGCATGGACCACAGCAAAATGAAAGGCATGAAACCGTGAACATCTCCCGGCAAATTCTTGCGCTCGGTTTGGTTGCGGCGCTGCTGCCGGCCACGGGACGCACGGCGGAGAAAGGGCAGCCGTTTGCGCCCGTCGCCGATGCGGTGAAGGCGCGCACGGGCCGGAAAGTGCGCTGGCAGGAAGATGCCGAGGCGCGCGCGGAGAATCTGCGCTCGGTGCGGGCGCTGCTGAAGAAGCCGCTCAATGCCGGCACGGCGGCGCAAATCGCGCTGCTGAACAATCCGGGATTGCAGGCGACGTTCGAGGAGATTGGCGTCTCCGCGGCGGATTTGCGCGAGGCGGGTGAGTGGAAAAATCCGACGCTGGATTTGAGCTTCCGTTTTCCCGACCGGCCGCCGTCGGGCGTGAATGCGGAGGAAGGCGTGATCTTCAATCTGCTCGATCTTTTCATGGTGCCGCTGCGCAAGCGCGTGGCGGCGGAACATCTGCGGGCGGCGCAACTCCGCGTGGCCGACGAGGCGCTCCAACTCGTCGCCGAGGCGAAGAGCGCGGTCTATCGGCTGCAAGGCGATGAGCAGCTCATCGGGCGGCTCAAGCTGGTGCGCGACGCGGGCGGCGCGGCGCTCGAACTCGCGCAGAAGCAGCACGAGGCCGGCAACATCACCGACCTCGCGCTCATGCAGCACCAGGCGGGCTACAGCCAGGCGCGGCTCGACGTCGCGATGGCCGAGGCGGAGATGCGCGGGCATCGCGAAAAGCTCACCCGCCTGCTCGGCGTGTGGGGCGCGGATACGGGTTGGAAAATGAGCGGCGAACTGCCGCCGCTGCCGGCGTCCGACCCGGCGCTGGCGGGGCTGGAATCGCTGGCCGTGGCGCAGCGGCTCGATCTCGCAGCGGCGCGGGCGGAACTCGGCGGCGTGGTCCGGGCGCTCGGGTTGACGAAGGCTTACCGCTTCATCGGCGCGCTGGAGTTTGGCATCGACACCGAGCGCGATACGGATCGCACGAACGTCACCGGCCCGCGGCTGAGCGTGGAGCTGCCGCTCTTCAATCAAGGCCAGGCGCGCGTCGCCAGGGCGCAGGCCGAATTGCGGCGCGCGGAGCGGAAGTTTGAGGCGCTGGCCATCGGCATCCGCAGCGAGGTGCGCGAGCTGCACGACCAGCTCTTGAGCAAGCATGAGATCGCCCGTTTCTACCACGACGAGCTGCTGCCGGGCCGCATCGCGATCCTCAATCAGTCGCTCCTTTTCTACAACGGGATGCTTCTCGGGAACTACGAACTCTTCGCCGCCAAGACCGAGGAACTCCACGCCGAGCGCGGCTCCATCGAGGCGCTCCGCGACTACTGGATCGCCCGCGCGGAACTCGAACGCACCGTCGGCGGCAGCTTCGCGCCGCGCGCCGCCGTTGCTGTAGGGGAAGCTGCCAGCTTCCCCTACAGCAACGAGCGCGCGCGCGCCGCGTCCGCGCCACCCGCGCCCGCCAAAGCAAGCGCCCATCAGCATTGAAAGGACACGCCACCATGATCACCCGTCGCAAACTCTTCACCGGCGCCGCCGCCCTCGCGAGCGTCGCCGCCCTCGAACGCACCGCCCGCGCCGCGGAGAAAGCCGCGCCCGCAGACCCCGGCGAGCATTTTTCACCCGGCGAGGCCGGCAAGGACTACACGCCCGTCATCACGCCCAATGGCGTTGCGCTGCCGTTCAAGCTCGTCGGTGGCGTGAAGGTCTTTCACCTCATCGCCGAGGAGGTGCCGAACCACGAATTCGCGCCCGGCCTTCGCGCGCATTGCTGGGGCTACAACGGGCGCGTGCATGGCCCGACCATCGAGGCCGTGGAGGGCGACCGCGTCCGCATTTACGTGACCAACCGCCTGCCCGAACCGACGAGCACCCACTGGCACGGCATCCTTTTGCCAAGCGGGATGGACGGCGTGGCCGGCCTCACGCAAAAGCCCATCGAGCCGGGCGAGACCTTCAAATACGAGTTCACGCTGCGGCAGCACGGCACCTTCATGTACCACCCGCATTTCGATGAGATGACGCAGATGGCGATGGGCCTCATGGGCATGTTCATCGTCCACCCGCGCAACCCGAAACGCCGGCCCGACCGCGACTTTGCCTACATGCTCAGCGAATGGAAAATCGTCCCCGGTACGATGCGCCCTGACCCGATGGAGATGACCGAATTCAACACGCTCACCTTGAACGCAAAGTGCTTTCCCGGCACCGCGCCGATGGTCGCGAAAAAGGGCGACCTCGTGCGCATCCGCATCGGCAATCTCGGCGCGATGGATCATCACCCGATCCATCTTCACGGCTATTATTTCAAAGTCACGGCGACCGACGGCGGCGACATCCCCGAGGCCGGGCAGTGGCCGGAGACGACCGTGCTCGTGGCGGTGGGCACCACGCGCGCCGTCGAGTTTATCGCCGACAATCCCGGCGACTGGGCGATCCACTGCCACATGACCCACCACACGATGAACCAGATGGGCCACGGCCTGCCGAACCTCCTCGGCATCGACCGCGGCCAGCTCGAAAAAAAGGTGCGCGGCTTTCTGCCCGGCTACATGACCATGGGCCAGGACGGCATGGGCGGCATGGGCGACATGGGGATGAAGGTGCCGCGCAACAGCCTGCCCATGGTCGGCGGCCCCGGCCCGCACGGCTACATCGACATGGGCGGCATGTTCACGATCCTCAAAGTGCGAGAGAGCCTTGCGAACTACGACGATCCCGGCTGGTATCAAGCCCCGCCCGGCACGCAGGCCGACCTCGCCAGCAACGCGGAACTCGAGCGCGACCTCGGCTTCATCCCCGACGCCGCGCCGGGGAAAGGCGGTGGCGGGCATGAACATTAGCGCGCCGATGCGCGCTCCCTGCGCGATCTGACCGCGGATATTTTCCGCCCCCGGCGCGGCCTACCGCCCGCCGCGACGCCCGCCATACCCACCCTCGCGCCGACCGCCGCCGCCACGGGGCGGCCCGGCATTTTCACCACCACGCTGCGGACGGCGCTGCTGCTGCTGGCGCGGGCCGCGGGGCGGGGCGGGCGGCTCGGGCGGGGCGGCGGCGGTGTAGTCGAAACCGTCGAGGCGTTTGCGCGGGATGCCGCGGCCGATGAAGCGCTCGAGGGAGCGCAGGTCGCCGTGCTCGTCGGGGCAGACGAAGCTGAGCGCGTCGCCCACCATGTTGGCGCGGCCGGTGCGGCCGATGCGGTGGACGTAGTCCTCATTGGTCATGGGGAAGTCGAAATTGACGACGTGCGAGATGCCGTCCACGTCGATGCCGCGGGCGGCGATGTCGGTGGCGACGAGCACGCGGACTTCGCCGGCCTTGAAGGCGGCGAGCGAGCGCAGGCGGTGGTTCTGCGACTTGTTGGAATGCAGCGTGGCGGTCTTGATTTTGCAGGCTTCGAGCTTGCGGGCGATGCGGTCGGCGCCGTGCTTCGTGCGGGAAAAGACGAGCACGGTGTTGAAGTCCTGGTTTTCCAAAAGCGCGACGAGGAGCGCGAGCTTGAGATGGCGCGGCACCTCGTAGGCGACCTGGGTGACGGTCTCGGCGGGGTTCGAGCGGCGGCCCACCTGCACGGTGCTGGGCTGGAAAAGGAACTCGTGCGTGAGCGCCTCGATCTCGGGCGAGAGCGTGGCGGAGAAAAGCAGCGTCTGCCGCTTTTTCGGGAGCGCTTTCACGATACGGCGGATGCTCGGGAGAAAGCCCATGTCGAGCATGCGGTCGGCCTCGTCGAGGACGAGGAAATCGAGCGAGGAGAAGTCGCCGTGGCGCTGGCTCATCAGGTCGAGCAGGCGGCCCGGTGTGGCGATAATCATCTCCGTGCCATCGCGCAGCGCCTGGACCTGCGGGCGCTCGCCCACCCCGCCGAAAACCGTGGCCATGCGGATGGGCATGTGCCGCGCATAGGCGCGCACGTTTTCCTCAATCTGCACGACCAGCTCCCGCGTGGGCGCGAGGACCAACGTGCGGATGCGGCGGCCCACGAGCGGCTTCACGCCGAGGAGCTGGAGCATGGGAAGGACAAAGGCGGCGGTCTTGCCCGTGCCGGTCTGGGCGATGCCGATGACATCGGTGCGGGCGAGGATCTTCGGGATGGCCGCGGCCTGAATGGGCGTGGGCTCGGTGTAGCCCGCGTCTTTGAGGGCGGCGAGGATGCGGGGTTCGAGACCGAGGGCTTGGAAAGGCATGGTGTGTGTGGCGCGGAAATCGCGGGCGGCGAGTATCGGGGCGATGGGGAAAATAGCAAACGCGGGGTGGGGCCGGGTGCCGCCGGAATTTCCCACTTTCTAAATCCCCCGTCTTCCTTCCTAAATCGCGCCCATGCTCAACATCATCTGGCTCGCCATGCTCGTCACCGCCGTGGTCGTGGCGGGCTTCACGGGGAAGCTGCCGGACGTGACCAGCGGGGCTTTCGAGGGCGCGGAAAAGGCGGTGATGAAAGTGGCGCTGCCGCTGCTCGGGGTGTGGGCCATCTGGCTGGGGATCATGCGGCTGGCGGAGCGCTCCGGGCTGGTGCAGGTGCTGGCCGGCGCGCTGCGCCCGCTGATGCGCTGGCTTTTTCCCGAGGTGCCGTCCGACCACCCCGCCGTGGGCGCGATGGTCATGAACATGGCGGCGAACATGCTCGGCCTCGGCAACGCCGCGACCCCGCTCGGCCTCCGCGCCATGCGCCTGCTGGAGACGCTGAACCCGCGCCCCGGCACGGCCACGAATGCGATGTGTACCTTCCTCGCGCTGAACACGGCGTCGATCCAACTGCTGCCGCTCACGGCCATCGGCATCCTCGCCACGCAGGGGGCGAAGGGGCCGACGGCGATTGTCATCACGGCGTTTCTGGCGACGGCGTGCGCGGCGACGGCGGGCGTGCTCGCGGCGAAAATGCTGGAGCGGCTGCCGATGTTTCGCATCGAAAAGCTCACCGCCACCGAAGCGCAAACGACCCGTGCGGAGACCGCGCCCGCGGAAACCCTCGACCTCGAAAAGATCGAACTCGTACCGCTCACCACCGGCAAACGCGCCGCCATCGCGCTCCATTTCGCGCTCTTCGCGGCGATGTTTTTTCTGCTGCTGTTCCCGGAATGGTTCGCGCCCTTCGGCGCTCCGCAGCCGCCCGCGGAATTCACGGGAAAATCATTCGCCATCCGCGCACTCATGTCCGTCTCGCTGCTCGCGATTCCTTTCCTGCTCTCGTTCTTCCCGCTCTACGCCACGCTGCGCGGGGTCAAAGTTTATGAGCAATTCGTGGAGGGCGCGAAGGAGGCGTGGGGCACGGCGCAGCGCACCGTGCCGTATCTCGTGGCCATGCTCGTGGCCATCGGCATGCTGCAAAAAGCGGGCGTCATCGGGCTGCTCACGCAGGCGCTTTCACCGATGCTCAGCGCCGTCGGCTTTCCCGCCGATCTGCTGCCAATGGTGCTCATGCGCCCGCTCAGCGGCAGCGCGACGAACGGCCTTTTCGTCGAACTCGTCCAGCGCCTGCACGAGCCCGACGGTTTCATCAGCCGACTCGCGGGCACGATCTACGGCAGCACCGAGACGACCTTTTACGTGCTCGCGGTTTATTTCGGCAGCGTCTCGGTGCAGCGCTCCCGGCACGCCGTCGCCGTGGGGCTGATCGCCGACACCGTCGCGGTCATCGCGTCCGTCGCGCTCTGCCACGCGGTGTTTGGTTAAAACGATTCCGACTCTTCCTCTTCCTCTTCCTCTTAATCTTCCTCTACGGCCAAGGAGGAAGATTAAGCGGAAGAGGAAGAGGAAGATGAGGGGAGCTACTTCGGTTCGAGGTTTTTGAGCGGGATAAGATCGCTCTTGCCCACGATCTCCTGCCCCACGGGGCTG
Organism: Chthoniobacter sp.; assembly: GCA_043779205.1. Taxonomy (GTDB): domain Bacteria; phylum Verrucomicrobiota; class Verrucomicrobiia; order Chthoniobacterales; family Chthoniobacteraceae; genus Chthoniobacter. The sequence goes on from JAYWEP010000225.1 coordinate 9,151, forward strand.
AGCAGAAAGTCGATGACCTTTTTCTTCGCCCCCACCGGCCTTTCCCCCACCGCGACGATCGCCGGACGCGCCAGCGGGTACTTGCCCGCCACGGCATTCGCGATGGTGGGTTCGACCGCCGGGCCGCTCTCCTCCTTGATCGCGAGGCCGTAGATGGTCTTGCCGTCGATCCAGTTGAGCTGCGCCATCCCCATCCCCCCCGCGGTGAAACTGACGGTGTTCCGCGCGTCCTCGCCATCCACGGTGATGGGAAAGTTTCCGACCGGCGCCTTGCGCGTCTCGCCGTAGAGCCAGGTCGCGAAAAGCTCCCACACCCCGCGCCCGCGCTCGCTGTTGAAAAACTTGATCGGCAGGTCGGCCCCACCCACTTGCTTCCAGTTTTTGATCGTCCCCTCGTAAATTCCCAGCACCTGCGCCTTGGTCAGCGCATGCACGCCGCTCTCCCACACATCGCGCGGCACGATCAGCGCCACGGCCTGCATGCCGATCTTGAAATCCTTCATCTCCTTCTGCGGATAGTGCGCGCGATCCGCCGCATTCAGCGGGCGCGTCATCAGCGCAAAATCCACCTGCCCCTCGCCCATCACCGCGGCCGCGAGCGTGCTGCTCCCTTCCACCCAGACCTTGATCTCGATCCCCTGCTCCCGCAGCAGCGGCGCGACCGCCACCATGACATGCGCCAGCACCGGCGAACCCTGCATCTTGAATGATTCCGCGTCCGCGCGTGCGGTCAGCAGCGCGGCGGCGAGGAGGGCGGCGATCCGGCTCGGTGGAAAAAAGGGGCGGGGCATCTACTTCGTTTCGTTCAGGCTCCAGTCATATTCCTGGTAGCTGATTTTCTTAAAGTCCGATTTCCCGCTGCGGTATTTTTTCAGGAACGCCGTCACCGCCGCATCGCCGCCAAAGTCCTCCTTGTACCAGTCGAAAATCTTCGACAGCGCCGCGCCGTCGCCCTCGGGTTTCACGCCGCTCGGACTGTTCACGTAAACGCGCGCCTGGTCGTCGAGTTGCGCGTCGAGCTTCGCCGCGTCGTACGGCTCATTGCGCAGCGGCGGGCAGGAGCGGCTCGCGCAGTTCAGCGCGAAGTGGACGCGCGGCTCGGCGAAGCGCGGACGGATGATGTCCTTTTCGAGATGATTGAAGCTCATCTTCGTGCCCGCGACGGTGATGCGGTTGCCGAGGAAAAAAGTGAACGCCAGATCCTTCACGCTCTTCGTCGGATACTTCGCCACCGCCTCGTGCAGAATCCACGCGTTGTAGGCATTGATGTGAAAGGCGAGCTGCTCCTTGCTCTTCGCCGTCGAGACGGGCGCGGCGGCGATGCCATCGGCCACCTCCTGCAGCGCCTTCACATCGTCGGCGCTGGCCTTCCACTCGGCGTATTTCACCCCGCCGTTGGACACGTATTTTTTCAAAAG
>JAYWEP010000226.1:0-4976 GCA_043779205.1 Chthoniobacter sp.
TGCCTCAGTAGCTCAGTCGGTAGAGCACGTCCTTGGTAAGGACGAGGTCATCGGTTCGATCCCGATCTGAGGCTCCATGTCTCCGGCAGGCACCCATTCATAAAAATCAACAACAACAACACACACACCAACCATGGCTAAGGAAGCATTTAAGCGCGAAAAACCGCATATGAACGTCGGCACGATCGGCCACGTCGATCACGGCAAGACCACGCTCACCGCGGCGATCACCACGATTCTCTCGAAGAAAGGCTTCGCGATCGCCAAGGCCTATGCCGACATCGACGCCGCTCCCGAAGAGAAGGCGCGCGGCATCACCATCAACACCGCCCACGTCGAGTATCAGACCGAGAAGCGCCACTACGCGCACGTCGATTGCCCCGGCCACGCGGATTATGTGAAGAACATGATCACCGGCGCGGCGCAGATGGACGGCGCGATCCTCGTGGTCTCCGCCGCCGACGGCCCGATGCCGCAGACCCGCGAGCACATCCTCCTGGCCCGCCAGGTCGGCGTGCCGTCGATCGTCGTCTTCCTGAACAAGTGCGACATGGTCGATGATCCCGAACTGCTCGATCTCGTGGACATGGAAGTGCGCGATCTTTTGACCCAGTATGACTTTCCGGGCGACAAAATCCCAATCGTCAAAGGCAGCGCCACCAAGGCCCTCGCCGCGGGCGACCCGAATCATCCCGATGCCAAGTGCATCCAGGAACTCATGGACGCGGTGGATGAATACATCCCGCTTCCCGAGCGCCCGGTCGATCAGCCGTTCCTGATGCCGGTGGAAGACGTGTTCAACATCGAAGGTCGCGGCACCGTCGCCACCGGACGTGTCGAGCGCGGCATCCTAAAGAAGATGGAGGAAGTCGAACTCGTCGGCATCCGCGACACCGCGAAGACGACCGTCACGGACATCGAAATGTTCCGCAAGCTGCTCGACGAAGCCCGCGCCGGCGACAACGTCGGTCTGCTGCTCCGCGGCACGAAGAAAGACGACGTCGAGCGCGGCATGGTTATCGCCAAGCCCGGCAGCATCAAGCCGCACACCAAGTTCAAAGCGGAGATCTACGTTCTCTCGAAGGAAGAGGGCGGCCGCCACACCCCGTTCTTCACGAACTACCGCCCGCAGTTTTACTTCCGCACGACGGACGTGACCGGCTCGGTCAAGCTCCCCGAAGGCGTGGAGATGGTCATGCCCGGCGACAACGTCTCCGTCGAAGTCGAGCTCATCACCCCGGTCGCCATGGAAAAAACCATGCGCTTCGCCATCCGCGAGGGCGGCAAGACCGTGGGCGCGGGCCGCATCTCCGAGATCGTCCCCAAGTAATATCCAAACAGACCTTGCCGAATTTCGCGCGGGGCGGATGCTAAGTCCGCCTCGCGTTTTCGGCGGAAAGTAAAAATACGTCAGTAGCTCAATTGGTAGAGCAGCGGTCTCCAAAACCGCTTGTTGGGGGTTCAAGTCCCTCCTGACGTGCTCTCCAAACCCCACCCGTCCCCGCCCCACCGTCCCCGCGCATGATCGTTCCGAGCAAGAGTTTTTTCAACGAAGTCAGAGTCGAACTGATGAAGGCTTCGTGGCCTTGGGATCCCAAGGAAAAGGGGATGAAAAGATACAAGGAACTGACTGACTCAACGCTCATCGTGGTCATCGCCATGCTCCTGCTCAGCGGCTATGTGGCCGGATGGGACTTCATTTTCAACATGCTCATGGGTTACCTCTTCGGGGTGCCCCACATTTAACGTCTCTGCCATGACCGAAGAACAAAAACGCGAGCAGTGGTACGCCGTCCATCTCCTTTCCGGCTTGGAGAACCGGGTGCATGACAAGCTCGTCAAGAAGATCAAGACCGAGGAGATGGGTGACTATGTCTATGAGATTCTGCTTCCCACGGAACGCGTCTCATCGATCAAGGCCGGCAAGAAAACCGAGACGATTCGGAAGCTTTATCCCGGCTACATTTTCGTGAACATGTACCTGCTCGATGACAACCGGCAGCTCGTCGAGAAGACCTGGTATTTCATTAAGGACACGGAAGGTGTCATCGGATTTGCGGGTAACAAGGACCGCCCGATTCCCATGGCCAAGTCCGAGGTCGAAGGCATGCTCGCGCAGATCCGCGGCGGCGAGGAAAAAGCCAAGCCGAAGATTTCCTTCGGCGTCGGCGAGACCGTGAAAGTTGCCGACGGCCCTTTCCAGAACCAGGCTGGCGTCGTCGAGGAGATCGATCCCGACCGCGGCAAGCTGCGTGTCTCGGTTTCCATCTTTGGCCGGAACACGCTGGTCGATCTCGAATACTGGCAGGTCGAACGCGCGTAGCCAGACACTTACCTAACTAACTACAACTCCAACTCACAAGACAGATGGCTAAAGAAATCGTCGGAAAAATCAAACTTCAAATCCCCGCCGGAGCGGCCAACCCCGCGCCGCCCGTGGGTCCAGCGCTCGGCCAGCAAGGCGTGAACATCATGGCCTTCTGCAAGGAATTCAACGCCGCCACGCAGAAGCAGGCGGGCGACATCCTGCCGGTGATCATCACCGTTTATAAGGACAAGTCGTTCACCTTCATCACCAAGTCGCCGCCTGCCTCGATCCTCATTAAAAAGGCCGCGAACATTGCCGCCGGCTCGAAGGAACCGAACAAGGTAAAGGTTGCGAAGCTGACCAAGAAACAGGTGCTCGACATCGTGAAAATCAAGATGAAGGACCTGAACGCCCGCGACGAGGCCGCCGCCTACCGCATCATCGCCGGCACGGCGCGGCAGATGGGTGTGGAAGTCGAAGCGCACTAACCCGCGCGACAGAAATCGTAACTCGAAAGGGCCGGCCGCTAAATGCAGCCGGCCCTTTTTGTGCCCGCCCACCGGGCCCGGTGCAGCTCGCGGCAATCCGTCCGAGGGAATCCTAGGGTACGGGCGGCGCTGGCGTGGCGGGAGCGATGGGATCCGTCGTCGGTTTCTCCTCCTTCACTTTCTTCCGTTTCTTCGAGCCGTCCCTTTTGAGCTTCTTCTTTTTGCCATTCTTCAATTCTTCGACCTGGCCCGAACCAGCGCCGTCAGATTTCTTGCTGCAGGCGGTGAGGCCGCTCAACGCGAGGGCGGTGGCGAGGGTCAGACGCAGGACGGTGGATTTCATGAATTCGGAAAATGTGGCGGATTGGGGGAAAACATTCGGGTTCCCGACGATGCCGCGCGCCGCGCTGCGCGTCCAGTTGCCATTTCATTTTCACCCCGCCGCCCGCGCGCGGTTGCCATCCCAAAGCCGGGACTCGCGCAAAAATCTTTTGACACGCCGGGTTCATCCGATACTTTCCGCGTCCCGCTTCCGGGCGGGTCAACCCTTACAACCCAAACCGCAGGAGAGCCAAGGCTCGCCAGCACTGCAAAAAGATCATGCAAACCAAACGCAGCAAACGCTACCGCTCCGCCGCCGAAAAAGTGGACGCCCACAAGAGCTACGCGCTCCCCGACGCCGTCACCCTCCTCAAGACGCTTCCGGCCCCCAAGTTTGACCAGACGGTCACTCTCTCCTTCCGCCTCGGAGTCGATCCGAAGCAATCCGACCAGATGGTCCGCGGCACCTGCCCGCTCCCGAATGGCTCCGGCAAGAACGTCCGTGTGCTCGTCTTCGCCGAAGGCCAGGCCGCGAATGCCGCCCGGGAAGCCGGCGCGGAGTTTGTCGGTTACAAGGACATGATCGAGAAATGCACCGGCGGGTTTCAGGATTTCGACGTGGCCATCGCCACGCCCGGGGCCATGGCGGAAGTCCGCAAGCTCGGCAAAGTGCTCGGGCCGCGCGGTTTGATGCCCAATCCGAAGACCGGCACCGTGACCGAAGACACCGCCAAAGCCGTGAAGGAAGTCAAGGCGGGCCGCGTCGAGTTCAAGCTCGACAAGAACGGCAACTGCGCCGTGCCCGTCGGCAAGTTTTCCTTTGCCGCGCAGGCGCTCGTCGAGAATGGCACGGCCGTCATCGAGGCTGTGGTCAAAGCCCGCCCGGCCTCGGCCAAAGGCGTCTTCGTCGAAAACCTGACCCTCAGTGCGACCATGACGCCCGGCCTGAAAGTCGATGCGTCGCCCTTTCTCAAGAACTAACCGGAGCCCGCCCCACCATGCATCCTGCCAAAGAATCCATCGTCATCGACCTCGAGGCGAAGCTCAACGCCTCGCCCTTCCTATTCGTGGCCGACTACACCGGCTTGAAAGTCGCCCAGTTTGCCGAGTTGCGGACCCGGCTCTGGAATGTCGGCGCGAGCTGCCACGTCGTGAAAAACACCTTCCTGCGCCGCGCCGCGAAGAGCGCCGGCCTGCCGGAACTCGCTGAGCTGAAAGGTCAGACCGCCATCGTTGTCGGCGAAAAGGATGTCGCCGCCGCCGCCAAGGTGTTGAAAAATTTCACCGCCGAATTCAAGAAGCCCGAAGTGAAAACGGGTGTCGTCGATAGGATCGTCGTCTCGACCGAGCAGATCAAAGCCATCGCCGACCTGCCCTCCCGCGAAGTCCTGCTCGCGACCCTCCTCGGCACCCTCAACGCCCCGGCGAGCCAGCTCGTCCGCGTCCTCAACGAACCGGCCTCGTCCCTCGCCCGCCTGCTCCAGGCCAAGGCGGACAAGGATGCCGCCGCCGCACCCGCTCCCGTCGCCGCGCCTGCGGCCCCGGCACCCGCCGCGGCAGAGCCCGAGCCCGCAGCCGCCGAACCTGCCGAGGCTCCGCCCGCGGCCTAACCCAGATTTTCCCGGTGCCAACCGGGGAAGGCGCGGACTCCGCAATTGGAGCCCGCGATTTTTAACAACCAACAAATGGTTCCTCGTCGGGCCGGCGGCTGCCGGTCTGAAATCGCCCGAAGCTCCGGGTGGCGACGATACCGCGCAGACAACAGCATATGGCAGATACCAGCACATTAGTGGAACAACTCAGCGGCCTCACCGTCCTCGAAGTCGCGGACCTCGTGAAGCAGCTCGAAACCAAGTGGG
>JAYWEP010000227.1:0-9615 GCA_043779205.1 Chthoniobacter sp.
GCTCACGACTCCCGCGCTTACCCGCCCGCGGCCCACACCCCGGAAACTGGCCCCAGCCTTCAGCACATGCGTGCCACCGGAAAACTCAATCCGCGCCGCCCCCGCGATCGTCAAGAACAGCCCCGCGCTGCCGCCGCTGGCACTGCTCCCTTCGGCAAACGCCAGCGTCCCGGAGTCCGCTTCCACGGTCCCGTTGTTGTTGAGTTGCCAACCCACCGTCGCGGTGCCGCTCCCGTTGCCGGGCGTCGTCTTCACCAGCGTGCCGCCCGCGAGGTTGTTGAAAATCGCATTGTTCCCCAGATCCTGCGTAATGTTTCCCTCCCGCGTGATTTGAAAGACCCCCGTGTTATTGATCGCGGCATTGTTGGCTCCATACAAGATGCCGGCGGCACCACTAAGCACCGCAGTGCCCGCATTGTTGATGACACCCGCGTTGAGGTAGGGCGTGTTGGTTGTATCAATCGCCAATTGGCAGCCCGCACCCACCGACACCGTCGCGCCAATGGTTCCGCTGCTGCTCCAGGCAAAGGTGCCACTCCCACCCACCAAACTCAGGCTGCCCGCGCCGGCCAGACCCCCGGTGCCGGTCACCTCAAAGCTGCCCTCCAACGCCGGCGCACTCTGTCCCGCCGTCGCCGCTCCCGCCAGGCTCACGACTCCCGCGCTCACCCGCCCGCGGCCCACACCCCGAAAACTGGCCCCGGCGTTCAGCACATGCGTGCCACCGGAAAACTCGATCCGCGCCGCCCCCGCGATCGTCAAGAACAGCCCGCTGCTGCCGCCGCTGGCACTGCTCCCATCGCTGAACGCCAGCGTCCCGGAGTCCGCCTCCACGGTACCGCCATTGTTGAGCTGCCACTGCATCGTCGCGGTACCCGTACCGCTGCCGGCGAGTTTCACCAGCGTGCCGCCCGCGAGGTTGTTAAAGACCGCGTTGTTACCCAAATCCTGCGCCACAGTTCCCTCCCGCGTGATTTGAAAGGCTCCCGTGTTATTGATCGTCCCATTATTAGCCCCATTCAAAAAACCACTGTTCCCACTGAGCACCACGGTGCCCGCATTGTTGATGATCCCAGCGTTCAAAATGGGGCTGCCGGTCGTGTCGATCGTCAAACTGGCACCTGCGTCCACGTTGATTTGATTTTGACTGCCGAGAGTTCCACTCGACCAGACCGAGACCCCATTTCCGCCCGTTATTTCAATGATGTAATGGCCGAGAGATGACCCACCACCGAGTCGCAGACCGTAAACCAGCCGGGGGATGGAGGAATCGACAAAATTGCCATTGCCAATGATGGCAATATCCCCTGGGCCGGGCACCCCGTTCGGAGCCCAGTTCGTCGAAACGCCCCAGGCGGAACTGGTCACACCCGTCCAAGTATAAGTCGGATGGTAATCGACCGTCACCACGGAGTCCGCCTGCGTGGTGTTCCCGGCATTATCGTAGGCGATGGCGATGAAGTCATAGCCACCGTTGACCAGCGCGGATCCAGGCTGGGGAAGCGGGTCAGTGCAGTTCCAGTGCGCCGTCGGGGCATCATAGTGCGTGACAAGATTGATCGGCGGCACACCCCAGCCCGACCCATCCCAATAGAAGTTATCCGAGAGCCGGCGAATGAAGCAATTCACCTGCAGGATGCCGCTGGCGTCATTGGCGGTACCGGTGAGCGCATAAGAACCCGTGTTGATGAGCGAACCGTTGACGGGCGAAGCAATGGCCACCGCCGGGGGAGTTGTATCGACCGTGAAGAAGATATTATTCACCCCGCTTTGCGGAACCGAATTGACGCCGTTGCTGTCGTGCGTCGAAGCACTGAGCGCATACTGACCTGTGCGCAGGGTGCCACCCGCCGCGTTCGGGAGCTGCCCGCTGTATGTCCAGACGTTGGTTGTGGTCTCGATCGGAGCGGAAAATTGCACCTGAGTGCTGCCCCAGCCGGACCCGCTCCAATACTGACCGGTGCCCACATGATAGAGCGTAAAGTTCACGGAATTGCCCGCAATGCCCGGCCCGCCGTTGTCCGTCGCAGTGCCTTGAATCACCGTGAAGCCCTGGATGAATGAGTTGTTCGGCGGCGAGGTGACTGTCACCACCGGTGCGGATGCGGTGGTCGAAAAAGGCACGGAATCCGACGCGATGCCGTTCGCGACAACGACCATATCGTAAGTGCCGTTTGGCAAACCGGCAGGCAGCGTGAACTCCGTCGTCACGGGAGCAGCTCCCGTGCTTACTCCGGTGCTGCTCCAATTGAAGGTGCGCGCGTAGTAAATGTTCCCATTGGAGGCGCTCAAACGCACGATGGGATAGTTGGTGTCCATCTGCGCATCATCCCCATAGGCGGCACCTTCGGAGATTCCATTCAGGCCTCTGCCAATCAGATGGTAAGAGCCGTCCGGATTCTTGGTGAAGTTGGTGATCGTGGGCTTTCCGGCTGCTACCGGCGAACCGCTGGGCTGATAGATATAGAGGTCTGTATTCTGGTGCGCGTAGAGGACCGTGCCATCGGGCAGATCCAGCATCATGCTTTGATAAGCTGCGATGTTGTCGATCGTGCCCGTCGGGCCGTTGACCGGCGCAAACGTATCCGTGGTCGGATCGTACTCATAAAAACTGGTGGGCGCGGGGTAACGGGGATTCTTCGCCGTCTTCCAGTAGTTGTTGCTGCCTGGAATTATTGTTCCAACTCGTGGGTCATTGTAGAGCGCACCACTAAGAGCGCAGAGAATCCTGCCATTTGGCATCATGGCCGCCGCAGAATCGGGCGTTGCACCCTGGGTCAGGAAAGCGGAACCTGGAACTTGATTTCCGTTATTGTCTTCCGGGTACTGGATGACATTTGGGATGGTTTTGCCCGCCGCCCAAGTGCCGGGAGAGGCATTGCCGCTCGGGGTGTAGAGCGCAGTGTTTCCGTTACCGCCAAGAAAAAAGGCCCGACCGTCCGGGAGAAGGAATGGCGCTCCGATTTCAGTTCCCACGGTGTCGAAAAGAGGGGCGGGAAGACTTCCGTCAGCGATCCAGGTATTGGAGGAAGGAATATAGCGCTCCGATGTGGTGGCACTGGGATCAGCCGTCAGGATGCTCTCGTCCGGTAGTTTCACCCAGCTCGCTTCGTCCTGGCTTGAGCTGAGAAAGTTTGGACCCGCAGACCAACCATTTGTCGCAGGATTGTAGAGCAGCGTCTGCTTGGCTGTCTTATACAGCACAGGTGCGATCAAAACCTTTCCATCGCGCAGCAACATGCCGTTCGCGTCCGAGAGCCCTTGGTTGTAAACGGTCGGATTTAATGGCGAGGGTTGAGTGGGATCGAGCAGGCTCGTTGGAATCGGCGCAGCCGTCCAAGGGGGCGGATTCCCTGATCCGCCATTCGCTGGGTCATTCAAAGGGTTATAGACCTCCGCTTTCGCCTTGCCAGTGCCGTATTCTCCGCCAGCCACGAAGACCTTGCCGCTCGGAAGGACGAATGAAACGTAGAATAGCCGGGTGTCGTTCATCGGCTGGAGGGTGGTCCAAGTGCCGTTGGCGTAGCTGCCGTGGATATCCGGCGTCAGCCGGTACCATTTATTCGACGTCGCAAAAGAGGGCGATCCAGTGTCGGACTCCGCGGCCATGACGGTTCCATCGGAGAGCAGCAGCATGAGTTGAATTCTGCCCGGCGCGGGGGTGACCAGAGGCGTCCAGGTGCCAACGGCGGCAGCTAGCGGAGCGGGTGCCGCGGCGGCTAGGCTGCTCACAATCCGAGGCGGAGTGAATGTGGTGACGGCTTTCGCGTCGTTTGCGCTCTGCGCTCGTCTCGGAACGGGACCGCCGGCGAGCGCAGTGGTAACCAGGTTATCTGAAGTCGATTGCGCTAGGGACCGACTGGCGAAAAATCCCGCCATCGGGAAAGCTGTCAGGGCGACAAGCGTCACTGCAATGAAGGGGTGGGCAATTTTCATGATAGACGGGAGCGCCAGCTTTGGAACTCCGGTGATCAGACGGCGGAAGTGGGCAAAGTTCCTTTTGGAGATGCGGTGGGGTTGGCTCATTTTGGCGAGGATGCCGATGGGGGGGGGGATATCGATGTATTTCTACCCTGCTGCCGGTGAAATCTTCACGAGCCTCCGCGGTGCGCGCCGGCCGGTATCCGCTGGCCGCCGTAGCGCCATCAAGCTCGCTGGCAAAGCGCGGGTGCTCATTGTGGACGGTCACCCGATCTTCCGCGAAGGGCTCGTCCAGTTTATCAATCGCCAGCGCGATCTCGCGAACGGCGCGGCCCTCGTCACCCGCGCGAAGCAATGGGTGCATGGAACGAATTGAGTTCCGCTCGCGCCACGGCCCCGCATCTATTCCTTCCCTTCCCGGCGTCCCGCGTGATTGATTCACGCGACATCGCCATGCCTACCGCTCCGCAGTTTGATTCCATCGAAGACGTCATCAAGGACATCCGTGCCGGGCGCATGGTGGTGGTGACGGACGATGAGGATCGGGAAAACGAGGGCGATCTGGTGATGGCGGCGGAGAAGATCACGCCGGAGGCGGTGAACTTCATGGCGATGCACGGGCGCGGGCTGATCTGCGCGCCGATCACCGAGGAGCGGGCGGAGCAGCTCGGCTTGCAGCGGATGGTGCTGGAGAATCGGGAGAGCTTTCGCACGGATTTCACGGTCTCGATCGACGCGGCGAAGGGCGTGAGCACGGGCATCAGCGCGCACGACCGGGCGCGGACGATCCAGCTTCTCGTCGATCCGAAAACGAAACCGCTCGATCTCGTGCAACCCGGTCACGTTTTCCCGCTGCGCGCAAAGTCTGGCGGCGTGCTGCGGCGCGCGGGGCACACGGAGGCGAGCGTGGATCTGGCGCGGCTGGCGGGGCTGGCTCCGGCGGGCGTGCTGTGCGAAATCCTGAACGCCGATGGAACGATGGCGCGGCTGGCGGAGCTGCTGAAATTTCGCAAAAAGCACCGGCTGAAAATGTGCTCGATCCGCGATTTGATCGCGTATCGGCGCAGCCAGGAGAAGCTGATCGAGCGCGAACAGATCATCAAACTGCCGACGGACTACGGGGATTTCGACCTGCACATGTACCGCTCGGTCATCGATGGCGGGCATCATCTCGCGCTGGTGAAAGGCGAGATTTCGCCGCGGAAAAACACGCTCGTCCGCGTGCATAGCGAGTGTCTGACGGGCGATGTCTTCGGCTCGCTGCGCTGCGATTGCGGCCGGCAGCTTCACACCGCGCTCAGCCAGATCGAAGCGGCGGGGCATGGCGTGCTGCTCTACATGCGGCAGGAAGGGCGCGGCATCGGGCTGCCAGCGAAAATTCACGCCTACAAACTCCAGGAGGAGGGGCTCGATACGGTGGAGGCGAATGAGAAGCTCGGCTTCCCCGCCGAGCTGCGCGACTACGGGCTCGGCGCGCAGATTCTTTTCGACCTCGGGGTGCGAAAGATGCGCTTCCTGACGAACAATCCGAAGAAGGTCATCGGGCTGGAAGGTTACGGGCTGAAGATCGTGGAGGTGGTGCCGATCAAGTCGCCGTCGAATCCGCATAACGCGAAGTATCTGGAGACGAAGAAGGTGAAGATGGGGCACCTGCTGTGAGGTCGGACGGGGAAGCTCGGGCCGAAAGGCCTTGGAGAGCGTCAAGAAAATCGGCGTCCCTCGTGACCAAGCTCCAGCTTGGTCACGCACTTGTCTTGGAAGCTCTGCTTCCTCAGGGCTGCGTCGGGAAGGGGCGCGCACGGCCTCTTTCACGCCGACGAAGCGGAGCTTCGCAGACAAGTGCGTTCCCAAGCTGGAGCTTGGGAACGAGGGAACCCAGGCACTGTGCGGTGCCGTGAATTGACAGCCTCGGGCCGGCTGGTAGTCTCCCGGCCCTTTTATGAAACGCGTCATCGCCACCACCGAAGCTCCCGCCGCCGTCGGGCCTTATTCACAAGCCATCGCCGTCGGAAATCTGCTTTTCTGCGCCGGACAAATTCCCCTCGATCCGGCGACGGGCGACCTCGTGGGCACGGATGTGACGGCACAGGCGGAGCGCGTGTGCCAGAACATCGCGGGCGTGCTCAAGGCGAACGGGATGACCTTTGCCAATGTCGTCAAGACGACCGTCTTCCTCACCGATCTCGCGCAGTTCGCAGCGATGAATGCGGTCTATGCGAAGTATTTCACGGAGCCGTTTCCCGCGCGCTCGACGATCCAGGTGGCGGGGCTGCCGCGGGGGGCGCAGGTGGAGATTGAAGTCACCGCCGCGGCGGCGGAATGACGAAACGCGAAGCGCCCGCCACTTGCGCGCGCCAATCTGAGCGGGTGAGATTTCAGTTTTCAGCACGGGCACTCGCACGTAACGTCGCGCTCCCAATTTTCCAAGCACCCGCGCGCACGCACTGACACACGACTTCTTTCCACAATGATCAACTGGCTCATCAAAAAGGTCATCGGCTCGAAAAATACCCGCATGGTGAAGACGCTGCGGCCGCTGGTGACGCAGATCAATGAAATCGAAGCCGGGTACCAAAAGCTCAGCGACGAGCAACTCCGCGCGAAGACCGCCGTGTGGAAGGAGCGCCTCGCGAAGATCGACGATCCCGCGGAGCAGCAGCGCGTGCTCAATGAGATTCTGCCGGAGGCTTTCGCCGCGGTGAAAAACGCCGCGCGCCGGATGGTGGGCAGCACTTTCTCCGTCTGCGACCAGCCCTATACGTGGAACATGGTTCACTTCGATGTGCAGCTCATCGGCGGCATGTGCCTGCATCGCGGGATGATCTCGGAGATGGCCACTGGCGAGGGCAAGACGCTCGTTGCCACGCTCCCGCTTTACCTCAACGCGCTCGCCGGACGCGGCGCGCATCTCGTCACGACGAACGACTACCTCGCCCGGCGCGACGGCGAGACCATGGGCCAGCTTTACAGCTTTCTCGGCCTGACCACCGGCATCCTCCAGCACGACCAGTATCCCGACCAGCGGCGCGCGCAGTATTACCACGACATCACCTACGGGATGAACTCGGAGTTCGGCTTCGACTACCTGCGCGACAACGGCATGGCGTCGTCGAAGGAGCAGCAGGTGCAGCGCGGCTACCATTTCGCCATCGTCGATGAAGTCGATTCCATCCTCATCGACGAGGCGCGCACGCCGCTCATCATCAGCGGCCCGGCGACCGTCTCCACGCATCAGTACGACACCTTCAAACCGCTCGTGGATCAGCTCGTGAAAAAGCAGACGATGCTCTGCAACCGGCTCGTCTCCGAGGCCGACGCGCTGTGGGAGCAGAAGAAGACCGAGGACTTTGGCCGCATCATGTACAAGGTGAAGCTCGGCCAGCCGCGCAACAAAGGCTACCTGCGCGCGATGGAGGATCACGAGAAGCGCAAGACCATCGACAAGACCGATCTCTCCTTCCACACCGACACGCGGAAAGAGGAGCTTTTCGCGCTCAAGGAGGAGCTGTTCTTTCTCATGGACGAGCGCGCCCACGAGGCCGACCTCAGCGAGCAGGGCCGGCTCTTCATGAACCCGGACGATCCCGACACTTTCGTGCTGCCCGATCTCATCACGCAATTCGCCGAGATCGACCAGGATACCTCGCTCACCGACGCGCAGAAGATGGAGGAAAAGTCGAAGCGCCAGGCTTTCTGCGACCACCAGTCCGAGCGCATCCACAACATCTCACAGCTCCTCCGCGCCTACTGCCTTTTCGAGAAGGACGTGCAGTACGTGGTCGAGGAGGGGAAGGTCGTCATCGTGGATGAAAACACCGGCCGCAAGATGACCGGACGGCGCTGGAGCGACGGGCTGCATCAGGCCGTCGAGGCCAAGGAGGGCGTGCAGATCGACCGCGAGACGCAGACCTTGGCGACGATCACGATTCAGAACTACTTCCGCCTTTACCAAAAGCTCGCGGGCATGACCGGCACCGCCGAGACCGAGGCCAATGAGTTCTCCGACGTGTATAAGCTCGACGTCTCCGTCGTGCCCACGAACCAGCCCTGCATCCGGCAGGACATGAACGATTTCATCTACAAGACGCGGCGCGAAAAATTCAACGCCGTGGTCAAGGAAATCATGACCGCCCACGCGCGCCAACAGCCCGTGCTCGTCGGCACCGCGAGCGTCGAGTCGAGCGAAGTGCTCTCCCGCATGCTCAAGCGCGAGAAAGTCCCGCATGCCGTGCTCAATGCGAAATACCATCTCCAGGAAGCCGAGATCATCGCCCGCGCGGGGCAGCCCGGCAGCGTGACCATTTCCACGAACATGGCGGGCCGCGGCACCGACATCAAGCTCGGCCCCGGCGTCGTCGAAGTCGGCGGGCTCTACGTCATCGGCACTGAGCGCCACTCCGCGCGGCGCATCGACCGCCAGCTTCGCGGACGTTGCGCGCGGCAGGGCGATCCCGGCCTCTCGCGCTTTTACGTGTCGTTTGAAGACGACCTCATGCGGAACTTCGGCGCGGCCGATCGCATGACGAAAATGATGGAGCGTTTCGGCCTCGAAGAGGGTCAGGAACTGGAGCATCCGTGGCTCAATAAATCCGTCGAAACCGCGCAGAAGCGCGTCGAGCAGCGCGACTATCTCCAGCGCAAACGCTCCCTCGATTTCGACGACGTGATGAACAAGCAGCGCGAAGTCGTCTATGGCTGGCGCAACGACACCATCCACAGCGACGAGCCGCGTCCCCTGCTCTACGAGGTCATCGACGAGATGCTCCCGCAGAAAGTCACCGAGTATCTGCCCGAGGACGGCAGCGAGCCCAACACCGCCGGCCTGCTCACCTGGCTCAATGTCACCTTCCCGCTCGGCCTCACCGCCGAGACCGTCGGCTTCGACAAAAAGAAGCCGCTGGAAATCGCGGACTACCTCATCGAGCGGGTCAAAAAGAGCTACGAGCTGAAGTGCGCGCACGAGCCCTCCGAGGCCGTGAAATACCTCGAACGCAACACCCTGCTCAACGCCATCGACCGGCTCTGGCAGGAGCACCTTTACTCCATGGACTCGCTGCGCGAGGCCGTCTATCTCCGCGCCTACGGCCAGAAGGATCCGCTCGTCGAATACAAGACCGAGGCCTTCGACATGTTCACGGTGCTCATGGACGCGATCAAAAACGAGGTGCTGCACAACCTCTTCCGCTCGACCGCCAATCTCGAATCCTTCGGCACCTTCCTCCAAAACCTTCCGCAATTCCTCATTCACGACGACGAGACCGGCACGCAACAAACCGAGTCCGGCGGCGGCACCGCCGACAAGCCGGCTGGGGTTCGCCTAAATCCGCAATCGCCCGCCACACGGGGGCTGGAACCCTGGATGTCCACCAACGAGCCCGAGCCCACCATCGCCGAGGCCATCTCCCACCGCCCTCCGCCCGTCGATCTCAGCAAGGTCGGGCGCAACGACCCCTGCCCCTGCGGCAGCGGGAAGAAGTTCAAGAACTGCTGCGGCCGGCTGGCGTAGAAGCTGAGGGGGCGCGCGCGACTGTAGGGGAAGCTGTCAGCTTCCCCTACAGTCGCGCAGCGTTTTGATGGCATCGGTCGCAGACGCTTCCCCGCCCGGTTTTTCAATTGCCCGCGACCCCGCACGCGCTACTGTGCCGCCCTCTTAAAAAATGGTGCCACCCGACGGCCCATTCCAGTCCACCTCCC
>JAYWEP010000228.1:0-14027 GCA_043779205.1 Chthoniobacter sp.
CGCATATGAATATCGCCTTTCTGCCCAATCTCGCCGGCCCCGATGGGATCATGATTTTGATCATCGTCCTGCTGCTTTTCGGCGCGAAAAAACTCCCCGAGCTCGCCAAAGGCATGGGTCAGGCGGTGCGCGAATTTTCCAAGGCCAAGGATGACGTGCATAACGAAATTACCCGCCAGCCCGCTCCAGAGCCGCCGAAAATCGAGCAGCCGAAAGTCGAAGTCGCCCAGGACGCGCAGGCGCACGACACCCACACGACAGTCATCTAGGCGGGTTGTTTCGCGCGAGGGGCGCGACAGGTTTTGCGAGGGAAACGCGGCGGTCGAAAAATTCCCAAAAATTTTCGATCTATTTTGTTGACCCGTTTGGGGGATTTTGGGACAAATTGGGTTGGTTCGGGTTACGCAGGGGTTTTTAACTCGGGCCACTTCCCGTCATGGCCACCACCATCCAGAACTCTCATGCTCCCGCGTTCGTGGGGGAGTTCCGCCATCGTATCGAGGGGAAAAATCGCATCACCATTCCAGCGGCGTGGCGGTTCGGCGAAGAGGTCGATTTGTTCATGATTCGCAAGACCATGGAGAAGTGCATCTCGGTCATGCCCCGCAGCGAGGCCGACCATTTCAAGGCGAAAGCGGATGAAATGCAGCCCGAGGATCGTGCGCAATTTCTCCATTTCCTGGGCCGCGATGTCCGGCAGGTCACGCTCGACAAGGCGGGGCGGATTTCCATTCCCGACGAATTCTGCAAGCGGCTGGAAATCGAGGGCGAGGTCATGCTGACGGGCTCGTGGAATACCTTCAACATTTGGAACGTCGCGGACTACGAAGCCGCGTATCCCGACGATGAGGAGCGCCGGGCGAGTGTTTTGCGGAGGCATGGCATATGATCGCGATGGGTGAATTTTCCGCCAAACGTCCCGTGCGCGCCAAAACCAAAACCGGGACGGCGCGCGGCTGCGAATATCACGAATCGGTCCTGCTCGCGGAGGTGGTGGAATTCCTCGCGCCCGCGCCGGGCCGCGTCATCGTGGATGGGACTCTGGGCGGCGGCGGACACAGCGCGGCGCTGCTCGCGGCGGGTGCGCGGGTGATCGGCGTGGATCAGGATCCCGAGGCGCTCGCGTTTGCCGAAGCGCGGCTGGGCGAGGGCGGGGAAAATTTCCGCGCCGTGCGCGGCAATTTTGCAAAGATCGGCGAGGCGCTCGATGCGTTGGGCATCGGGAAAATCGACGGCGCGCTGCTCGATCTCGGTGTGTCCTCGCGCCAGCTCGATGCGGCGGAGCGCGGCTTCAGCTTCATGCGCGAGGGGCCGCTCGACATGCGCATGGATCCCAGCGCGCCGGTCAGCGCCGCGGATCTCGTGAACACGATGTCCGGCGACCAGCTCGAACGGATCTTCCGCAATTTCGGCGAGGAGCCCGCCGCGCGGAAAATCGCCGCGCGGCTGGTGCGCGACCGCATGGTGACGCCGTTCGTCACGACCAAACAGCTCGCGGATGCTGTGGAGACGGTCATTCCGCGCCGCGGGCGCACCCATCCGGCGACGCGCATCTTCCAGGCGCTGCGCATCGCCGTGAACCGCGAGCTCGACGTGCTGGCCGAGGGGCTCGCGCAGTTTTCCGCGCGTCTCGCGCCCGGCGGACGCCTCGCAGTGATCACCTTTCACAGCCTCGAAGACCGCATCGTGAAGACATTTTTCAAAGCGCGCACCGCCGAGTTTCTCGACCGTCCGGAGTGGCCCGCGCCGCGCCCGAATCCCGATTTCATTTTCAAAGCCGTGACCCGCAAGCCCGTGACCGCCGGCGATGCCGAACAGCGGGCCAACCGGCGCGCCCGCAGCGCCAAACTCCGCGTCGTCGAAAGGATTTCCGATGCCCGATAACCGCCGCCGCCACGCCAACACCGTTCCCTTTGCGAAGTTCGTCATGTTCCTCGTGATCGGCATCTCCGCGCTCGCCGCAGGCTTGGGATTCGTCTGGGGCAAAAACGAAATGTACACGACCGGCGCGCAAATTAAAAAGTGCGAGGAGGAGCTGGTGCAATTGAAGAGTCGCAACGTCGCCGCGCGCACGAACATCGCGAAACTCACCTCCACCGCCGAACTCCAGAAACGCTTCAACAGCGGCTGGATCAAGCTCGTGCCGATCCCCGGCGACCGCATCGTCCTGGTCGGCAGCGCGCCGAAGCCCGCCGGGCCGGGGGAACTCAGGAGCGTCGCCAACGAAAGGAAATCGCCGTGATTCGCGCGACCAATAGGAGAGCGTTTATCGCCTGCTGCGGGCTGGCCACCTGCTTCACGGCCTTCTCCGCCCGGCTGGTGCATCTGCAGGTCACGATGCACGATGAGTGGCTCGCCAAAGCGCGCAAGAACTGCGGCGACCGCCAGAAAATTTTCGCCCGTCGCGGCATCATCACGGACATCCACGGGGAGGCGCTCGCGCAAAACGAGCCGGTCACGACCGTGGTCCTGGACGCCACCGTCGTGCAATATCCCGGCCCGCTGGCGGCAGTGCTGGCCAAAGCCCTGGGTCTGCCGGAGGCGCACATTTTCGAGCGGCTGACGCGCGAGACCTGGTCGGAGAAGCAGAAAAAAAACGTCCGTTCGCCCTACATCGTTTTGCAAAAGGAAGTCGCGCAAAATGTCGCGCAGGATCTGGCCGCGCAGTTGGAGCAGACGAAAATCAAGCGCACCCCGAAGAGCCACGGCGTTCCCCTGATCCGCGGCGTTTCCTTCGAGCCATCGGCGAACCGCATTTACCCGAACGGCCCGCTGCTTTGCCATGTGGTGGGATTGGTGGGATTTGTGAACGGCGAGAGCGAGAGCGAGGGCGTCGATGGGATCGAGCGCACCATGGATTCCTATCTGCGCAGCCACGACGGCTATGTGGACATCGAGCGCACCCGGATGGGCGACGAAATCGTCCCATATCGTGGCCAGGAGCACCCCGCGCGCAACGGCAGCAACGTGCGCCTGACGATCGACATGGGCTTGCAGAATATCGTCGAGCAGGAGCTGGATGCGGTGGTCAAACAGTTCCGCCCGAAAGGCGCGACGGTCATCATGATGAACCCAAAGACCGGGGAAATTCTCGCGCTCGCGAACCGGCCGAATTTCAACCTGAACGTGCAGGACGGCGTGCAGGACGAGAACCGCCGGAACCGCGCGATCACCGACCAGGTGGAACCGGGGAGTACTTTCAAAATCGTGACGACCGCCGCGGTGCTGAGCGAAAAACTCGTCACCCCCGAGGACGTCTTTGAAACGGAGAACGGCTATTACGAATGGTGCAAACTCAAGGACCATCATCCCTACGCCGAGCTGACCGTGAACGACATCCTCGTTCACTCGAGCAACATCGGTGTGGCCAAGCTCGCCATGAAGCTGGGCGATCAAAAATTCTTCGAGTACATCCATCGCTTCGGCTTCGGCGAGCAGACCGGCGTGGCCTTGCCCGGTGAGATCAAAGGTGTGGTTCACCCACCGCACCTTTGGAGCAAAATTTCGATCACGCGCATGCCGATGGGGCAGGAGGTCGCGGCCACGCCGCTGCAAATCGTCGCGGCGATGGGCGCGATCGCCAATGGCGGTACGCTGATGATGCCGCAGATCGTCCACGAGATCACCGACGACGCGGGCAACGTAGTGGCGCCTTTTCCGCCGCGCGAAGTCCGCCGCGTCGTCTCGAAAAAAGCGACCGAGCAGGTCTGCAAAGCGCTGACCGAAGTCGTCAGCAAAAGAGGCACCGCGAAGCTCGCGCAGGTGCTTGGATACAAGGTTGCGGGGAAGACGGGCACGGCGCAGAAGCGCGAGCCGGACGGCCGCTATTCGCACGACAAGCATGTCTGCTCGTTCGTCGGCTTCATGCCGGCGGAGGATCCGGCGTTCGTCGTGCTCGTGCTGATCGACGAGGCGCAGACAAAGCGGGAACTGGATGTCGGCGGGCTGGTCGCCGCGCCGGTTTTCTCCCGCATCGGCGAACGGGCCGCGCGGTATCTCGGGCTTACGCCTTCACCCGAGGAGCCGGAGGGCAGCATCGTCGCCAAAGGCGGCAAAGACGGCCGAGATTTTCGCGACCAATGAAACTCGAAACGCTGCTTTCCAATATCGCTGCGATCAAAGTCGATGGGCCGCTCGACCGCGAGATCACCGCCCTCGCTTACGACTCGCGTCGGGTGAAACCGGGTTCGCTTTTCGTCGCGCTCCGCGGCGAAAAAGTGGACGGCTCGCAGTTCGTCGAGCAGGCCATCGCCGCCGGAGCCGAGGCCGTGGTCAGCGAAACCGCCGAGTTTCGGACACGCGCGACGAATGTCATCGTCGCCGATGCGCGGGTCGCGCTCGCGGACCTCGCCGCCGCATTCTATCAGCATCCGGCGCGGCATTTGAAAATCGCGGGCGTGACGGGCACGAACGGCAAGACCACGACCGCGTTTCTCCTCAAGCACATCTGCGAGGCGACCATGCACCGCTGCGGGCTCATCGGCACGGTGCGCTACGAAGTCGGCGACCGCATCCTGCCCGCCGCGCGCACCACGCCGGAGTCGCTCGACCTCCACGACCTGCTTTGGCAGATGCGTTCCGCCGGGTGCAAGGCCGTGGCCATGGAAGTCTCGTCGCACGCACTGATGCAGGAGCGCGTGCGCGGCGTGGAATTCGACGCCGCGATCTTCACCAATCTCACGCAGGATCATTTGGATTATCACAAGACCATGGACGCCTACTTCGAGGCGAAGGCGCGGCTTTTCAGCGGGCTCGCGCAGCAGACGAGGAAGAAAGGCAAGGCCGTGATCAACCTCGACGATCGCTACGGCGCTTTGCTCGCGGGCCGCTTTGGCAAAGAGATCCCGGTCATCACCTATGGCGTCGGCGTGCAGGCGGATTTCCGCGCGAGCAATGTGCGCATCGACTTTAGCGGCACCAGCTACCAGCTCGATGCGGGCGGAAAAAGCTACCTCGTGCGCCTGCCGCAGATCGGGCAGTTCAATGTCTATAACTCGCTCGCCGCGCTCGCCGGCGCGCACGCGCTCGGGGTGGACGTGCGCAGCGGCGTCCTCGCTCTGGCGAATGCGACGGCTGTGCCGGGCCGTCTCGAAGCGGTGCCCGCACAGCGGAAGTTTCGCGTCTTTGTGGACTACGCCCACACCGACGACGCGCTGCAGAATGTCATCAAGACCTGCCGCGAGCTGAATCCCGCGCGGCTCATCGTGGTCTTCGGATGCGGCGGGAGCCGGGATAAAACCAAGCGTCCGCGGATGGGCGCGGTCGTGGATCGGCACGCGGATTTTTCCATCGTCACGTCCGACAACCCGCGCAAGGAAGACCCGCTGGCGATCATCGAGGACATCAAGCCCGGCATGACGCGCGGTAACTACGAGGTCATCGTCGATCGCAAGGAAGCCATCTTCAAAGCCATCGCCATGGCCGAGCCGCGCGACATTATTTTGATCGCGGGCAAGGGCCACGAAACCTACCAGGAATTCGCCGACCACACCGCGCCCTTCGACGACGTGGCCGTCGCCCGCCAGGCGCTGGAGGCGAAGCGCATCGAACTCCAGGACTGACATGGACGCGACCAGCTTTGAAAAAATCGCCGGATGGGCCGAAGGCCGGCTCGTCGCGGGCGAGCCGGCGGACACGGTCTCCGTGGTCTGCACGGACACTCGCGCGCTGAAGGCGGGGGATTTTTTCGTGGCGCTGCGCGGGGAGAATTTTGACGCGCACACTTTCGTTGCCGAAGCCGCGAAGCGTGGTGCGGCGGGCGCGATGGTGCAGGAAATCCCCGCGGATCTGCCGCCCGGATTTGCGGTCGTGCTCGTCGCGGACACGCTCATCGGTTTGCAAAAGCTCGCGACGAACTACCGCCGGACGCTGCCGCTCCAGGTCGTCGGCCTGACGGGCAGCAATGGCAAGACGAGCACGAAAGACCTCACGGCCTCGGTGCTCGCCGAACATTTCCAAGTCACCAGCACCGACGGAAATCTGAACAACCACATCGGCGTGCCGCTCACGCTCCTGCGGGCGCGGCGCAGCGATCAGATCGGCGTGTTTGAAGCGGGCATGAACCATCCCGGCGAGATCGCTCCGCTGGCGGCGATGGTGCGGCCGGATGTGGCGATCATCACGAATGTCGGCATGGCGCACATCGAGTTCATGGGCAGCCGCGAGGCCATCGCGCTGGAGAAGGGCATGCTCGCCGAGGCGCTCCAGCCGAGCGGCACGCTGATCCTCAGCGCGCACGATGAATTTTCACCGTCCATCGCGGCGCGCACGAAAGCGGATGTGGTGCTGGCCGGCATCGGCATCGGCGAGGTTTTCGCGAGCGACCTGCGCCCGCATTTTTACGGCACGAAATTCCGCCTGCATGCGGACGGGCACAGTGTCGAGGCCGAGCTGTCCGTGCCCGGCGAGCACATGGTGCGCAACGCCGTGCTCGCCGCCGCCGCGGGCCGCGTCTTCGGGCTCTCGCTGGAGGAATGCGCCGAGGGTCTGACCAAGCTGCGCCTGACCAAAGGCCGGCTCGAACAGAAGGTCGTCCGCGGCATCCAGATTCTCGACGACACCTACAACGCCAACCCCGATTCCGTGGCCGCCGCGCTGCGCACGCTTTCCTCGATGCCCGCCGCGGGCCGCCGCATCGCGGTCCTCGGGCGGATGGGCGAACTCGGCGCGGAGGCCGAGCGCGGACATCGCGAGGTGGGCGAGATCGCGGCGCGCGAGCATATCGACTGCGTGGTCGGAGTCGGCGAGGAGGCGCAGTGGATCGCGGACGCGGCGTGGCGCGGCGGCGTGGAAAAAATCGTGCGCGTCGGGTCCACGGACGAGGCGGCGAAGGCGCTGCGGGAGCTGGCGAAAGCCGGCGACGTGGTGCTGATCAAAGGCAGCCGCTCGGCGAAAATGGAGCGCATCGTGGAGGCATTGCAGGCGTCATGATGTACTACCTGTATCAACTGCCGCAGCACTTCCCTCATCAGGATTTTCTCCGCGCGTTCAACGTCTTTCAATACATCACGTTCCGCGCGATTGCCGCGGCAGTGACCGCATTTCTCCTCTCGCTGACCTTCGGAAACTGGGTCATCCGCCGTCTCATTTCGCTCAAGGTCGGCCAGCCGATTCGCACGAAAGAGGAGGTGAACAAGCTGTTCGAGTTGCACGGCCAGAAAGCCGGCACGCCGACGATGGGTGGCGTGCTCATTCTCGGCACGGTGGTGCTCTCCTCGCTCATCTGGGCGCGGCCCGACAACAGCGCCGTGTGGCTGCTGCTCTTCACGCTGCTCTACTGCGGCGGGCTGGGTTTCTGGGACGACTATTTGAAAGTCGCGAAGAAAAATTCCGCCGGCGTGAGCGAGCGCACGAAGCTCATCGCGCAGGGCATTCTCGCGGCTATCGTCACGGCCTATTTCGTTTTCAATCCGGCCATCGAGGTGCAGGCGCGCGAGCTGTTCATGCCGTTCTACAAAGACCCGGTGATCCTCAATCTCGGCGCGTTCACCTTCGTCTTTTTCGCCATCGTCATCATGGGCGCGTCGAACGCAGTGAACCTCACCGACGGTCTCGACGGACTCGCCGCCGGCTGCACCTGCTCCGCCGCGTTCACCTACGGCATCCTCGCCTACGCGGCGGGCAACTTCAGAATCGCCAAGTATCTCGACATCCCGTTTTACCCGTTCGCCGGGGAACTCGCGATCGTCTGCATGGCGATGGTCGGCGCGTCGTTCGGTTTTCTGTGGTTCAACTGCCACCCGGCGAAGGTTTTCATGGGCGACACCGGCTCGCTCGCCATCGGCGGGATGCTCGGCGTCGTGGCCATCTGCACGAAGCAGGAATTGCTGCTCGTCGTCGTGGGCGGCGTCTTCGTCATCGAGGCGGTGTCCGTCCTCATCCAGCGCTCGTGGTTCAAGATCACGAAACGTCGTTACGGCGAAGGGCGGCGCGTCTTTCTGATGTCGCCGATCCACCACCATTTCGAGTTGAAAGGCTGGAAGGAAAACACCGTCATTGTCCGCTTTTGGGTGCTCTCCATCATGTTTGCCCTGCTCGGGCTTGCCACCCTCAAACTCCGTTGAATGTGCGTTACAAAAACAAGTCAATCGCCGTGCTCGGCGCCGGGGAAAGCGGAGAATCCGCCGCCGTGCTGCTGCGCCAGGAGGAAGCCATGGTCACCATCCTAGACACCGCCGAAGAAAACAAACTGCGCAAGAAAATCGACGTGCTCGGCACGCAGGGCATCCGCGTCATCGCGGGGCTCGCCGCCGATTATGAAAGCACGCACGGCCACTACGATTTTGCGATCCTCAGCCCCGGCATCGATCCCGCCGTGCCGCTCGTGCAGAACTTCATCCAGCGGCGCATCGAGATGATCGGCGAACTCGAACTCGCCTATGAGATGTGCGCGTGCCCGATCGTCGGCATCACCGGCACCAACGGCAAAACCACGACCACCCAGCTCGTGGAGAAAATGCTCAACGCGTGCGGTGTGAAAACGGTCGCGTGCGGCAACATTGGCCCGGCGTTTTCCGCCAAAGTCCGCGAGAGCAAAAACCTCGACATCGTGACCTTGGAAATCAGCTCCTTTCAGCTCGAAACGATCACGCGCTTCCGCTGCGGGATCGCGGTCTGGCTGGGCTTTGCGCCCGACCACCTCGACCGCTATTCGTCGATGGACGAGTACTACAAGGCGAAGATCCGCATCTTTGAAAACCAGACGGCGGACGACTGGGCGATCGTCAATTTCCGCGACAAGCTGCCGGAGCTGAAGGCGCGGAAGATCACCTTCAGCGCGTATGTTTCTGGCGGGGATTTTGAAATGCGCGAGGGCGCGATTTTTTTCCGCGGCGAGCGCGTGCTGGCGATGGCCGACACGCAATTGCGCGGCTCGCACAACGCCGAGAATCTCATGGCCGCGCTCGGCGTCGGCTTTGTGCGCGGGCTGAGCTTTGCGCGGATGGTGCCGCCGCTGCGCGAATACAAGGCGCTGCCGCACCGCTGCGAACTCATCCGCACGCTCGACGGCGTGGAGTACGTGAATGACTCGAAGGGCACGAACCCCGATTCCGTCGAGAAGGCGCTGCACTCCGAGACGCGGCCCGTGGTGCTCATCGCCGGCGGCAAGGACAAGGGTTTCGAGTATGACATGCTCACCGACCTCGTCGCGCAGCGCTGCCGGGCCGCCGTGGTGCTGGGCGAAATGGCGGATCGCATCGAGGCGCTGTGGAAAGACCGGCTGCGCGTGGTGAACGCCGGCTGGTCGCTCGAACGCGCTGTCGCGCACGCGCACGAAATCGCGCAGCCTGGCGATGTGGTGCTGCTCAGCCCTGGCACTTCCTCCTTCGACATGTTCAAAAACTACGCCGACCGCGGCAATCAGTTCCGTGCCCTCGTCAACGCTCTCCAATCCAAATGAAAACGCCAAACTTCCTCACCAAAATCTCCGCCGTCATCAGCGCCCGGAAGAAGAAGAAACTGAACGCGGCCACGCGCACCGCACCGCGCGCCGCAATGAATGAATACGAAGCCGAGGAGCCGACGACCAAACTTTCGAGCGCCTTCTTCGTCGTCTTCATTCTGCACGTCGTCGCCATCGGCGGCATCTACGCGTTCAACGGCATCAAAGCCTCGCGGATCAAGGACCAGCCGCCCGCGCCACCCGCCACGGAAAAAACGAAAACCGGCACGACCCGCGAAGCGAAAACTTCGGCGCAAGCGGCCCCGCCCCCCAACGCGACGGCCGCGCATCCCGCGGCGAGTGCGGCGGCTGTCCCGCCGGTGCCGGCGGCGACAACTCCGAAAGAGACCGCCTCGAAGCAGTATGTCGTTAAGGCTGGCGACAACCCGACGAAGATCGCCATGACCCTGGGTTTGAAGACCGACGAACTCCTCGCGGCGAACAATCTCAAGGAGGGCGCGATTTTGCACCAGGGCCAGGCGCTCGTGATTCCGACGCCGAAGCCCGCCGCCAAGCCGGTGGCCGTCGAGACGCACAAAACCGACGTGCCGCCGACGCGGACGACGCCCGGCACGCACATCGTCAAGAAAGGGGACACCGCCACCTCCATCGCCAAAACCTACGGCTTCACCGCCGAGGAAATCCTCAAGCTCAACAAGATCACCGACGCCAAAAAACTCCAACTCGGCCAGGTTCTGACCATTCCGAAAAAGAAAGGGTGACCGCCCCCAATTGAACGCCCATCGCACCAGCGTTTATCTCCTCGTCGCCGCCGTCATCGGGCTGATCGTCCTCGGGCTCGTCATGATGTCGAGCACCTCCGCGTATGCGCCTGAGAGCCACGGCGATCCCATGTTCCTGCTCAATCGGCAGGTCGTCGGGCTGGCTGTCGGCGTGGTGCTCTGCGCCGTGGCGGCGGCGCTCGATTACCATCTTTTGCAAAAGACGTGGTGGCTTTGGTACGCTGTGGCGGTGGTGCTGCTCGCATTATGCTTCGTGCCGCACATCGGAGGCTGGCACCACGGGGCACGGCGCTGGATCAGGCTCGGCGTGACCTTCCAGCCATCCGAGTTCGCGAAGCTCGCGGCGGTCGTCGCCCTCGCTTGGTGGCTGGGGCGCGATGAGGAGCAGGCGAAA
This sequence comes from Chthoniobacter sp., assembly GCA_043779205.1. Lineage (GTDB taxonomy): Bacteria > Verrucomicrobiota > Verrucomicrobiia > Chthoniobacterales > Chthoniobacteraceae > Chthoniobacter. The sequence goes on from JAYWEP010000228.1 coordinate 10,580, forward strand.
GAGTTTCGGCGTGGCTTCGTGGCCCCGCTCGCCGGGGCGGGAGTTTTGATGGCGCTCATCGCCCCGGAGGTGGACTTGGGGACGACCGCGCTGATTGGCGGAACGACCGTCGTCCTCATGTTCATTGCTGGCACGCGGCTCCGCTATCTCGTGCCGGTCGTCATCGGCGGTTTTGCGTTGCTCGGTTTGGTCATTGCAAAAATGCCGGAGCGGCTGGGCCGTTACCTCGCCTTCATGTATCCCGAAAAATATCCCGCTGACGCCTATCAGGCGTTGCAGGGCTTGATCGCGCTCGGCTCGGGCGGTGTGGAGGGTCTGGGTCTCGGCAATGGGCGGCAGAAGATGATGTATCTGCCCTTCGCGCACACCGATTTCATTTTCCCGGTCGTCGGCGAAGAACTGGGCCTGCGCTGCACGCTGGCGGTCGTCGCGACATTCATCGTTTTCCTTTTTTGCGGCGCCACCATCGCGCTGCGCGCGCGCGATCGCTTTGGGATGCTGCTCGGGTTTGGGGTCACGGTCATTGTCACCCTGCAGGCGGCGGTGAATATCGGTGTCACGACTGCAATGCTGCCCAATAAAGGGATGCCGCTGCCCTTCATCAGCTATGGCGGCACGAACCTCGTTTTCTGCCTCATCGGCGTCGGCATCCTCATCAATATTTACCGGCAGGGGCTGAACGAGAAGGACGAGAAACGCGCGGGCGTGGTGCTCAGCGCGCGGACGCGCAATGCGAGACGGGTGGTGCGTTTGTAGCGTATGAATTTCGTCATCGCGGCCGGCGGCACCGGCGGGCACTTGTTTCCGGGGCTGGCCGTCGGCGAGGTGCTGATCGCGCGCGGGCATCGCGTGATGCTCATCATTTCGGAAAAGGAGATCGACGCGCTCGCGACGCAGGGGCGCGGCGAGTTTCGCATTGAGCGGGTGCCGGGCGTGGGCATGCAAAGCAAGTCGCCCGTGGCGCTGGTGAAGTTCGCGCTGAAATTCCGCGCGGGACTGAACCAGGTGAAGGCGCTGTATCGCGACTTTGCGCCGAGCGCCGTGCTCGGCATGGGCGGGTTTACTTCGACCGCGCCGATTCTCGCCGGGCGCGCGCGGAAAATCCCGACGTTCGTCCACGAGTCGAACGCGATTCCCGGCAAGGCGAACAAGCTCAACGGGCGGCTCGTCACGCGGGTGCTGATCGGCTTCGAGGAGTGCGCGCAGTTTTTCCCGGCGGGCAAATGCGAAGTCACCGGCACGCCGGTCCGCACCTCACTCACCGAGCGGCTCGAAAAAACCAAAGCGCTCGCTGCTTTCAATCTCCTGGCGGATAAGCCGACGCTGCTCGTGATGGGTGGAAGCCAGGGTGCGCACGGCATCAATCAGGCGCTCATCAATGCGCTCCCGCAGCTTGCCGCGAAGCTGCTGCAAGTCATTCATCTCACCGGCAAGCAGGACGAAACGCTGATGCGCGAGAGCTACGCGCAGGCGGGCATTCCGGCGTTTGTCGCGGCGTTCCATCACCGTATGGAGGAGGCTTACAGCGCGGCGGATTTTTCCATCGCGCGCAGCGGCGCGGCGAGCCTCACCGAGCTTTCGCAGTTCGCGCTGCCGAGCATTCTCATCCCGTATCCCTTCGCCGCCGAGGATCACCAAACTTTCAACGCGAAAATCTTTGAACGAGCGGGTGCGGCGACGCTATTAAATGAGCGCGAAACCACCGGCGAAAATCTCGCGAAAAAGTTGCTCTGGTTTCTCGACGATCCGGCCCGGCTTTCCGAAGCCTCCGCCCGCTGCGCGAGTCTCGCGCCGCACCAGGCAGCCGGGCGGGTCGCCGACACCATCCTCAAATATTGCTCCTAATGGACACAGGCCAGATTCTTGCAGACATCCTCGTTGGCGGTGAATTGAAGATTCACCTGATCGGCGTCGCCGGCTCCGGCATGAGCGGCATCGCCGGCCTGCTCATTTCGCTCGGGCACACCGTCAGCGGCTCGGACAAAGCGCGCACCGTCGAGATCGACCGGCTGGAAAAACTCGGCCTGCGCTTTTTCTCCGGCCAGGCTGCGGCGAACATCGCCGATGCCGACCTCATCATTTTTTCCTCGGCGATCCGTCCGGGCAACGCGGAGTACGACGAGGCGCTGCGCACGGGGCGCAACATGGTGCGCCGCGCGGACGCGCTCGCGGCGATCTTGAATTGCAAAAAGGGCATCGTCGTCTGCGGCATGCACGGGAAGACGACGACCTCCTCGATGGCCGCGCATGTGCTGAAAGTCGGCGGGCTGCATCCATCGCATTACGTGGGTGCAGAGATTCCGATTCTCGGCACCAATGCGAACTGGGATGCGGCGGGCGAATACTTCGTCGCCGAGGGCGATGAGAGCGACGGCACGCTCGCCTTTTACCATCCCGAGCACGCCATCGTGCTGAACATCGAGGAGGAGCATCTCGACTACTACGCCGACCTCGCGGCCATTGAGGTCGTCTTCAACCAACTGCTCAGCCAGACGCGCGGAAAGGTCATCTACTCCGCCGACGACGCGCACGCGCCGCGCGTGTGCAGCGGGCATCCCGGCGCGATTTCCTACGGCGAATCGCGCGCCGCGTTTTACCGCTTCGACGACGTGCATGCGAAAGACTTCCAGTCGCACTTCCGCGTGCTCCGCGGCGGCGAGCCGCTCGGTGCGATCACGCTGAACGTGCCGGGCCGGCACAACGTGAGCAACGCCGTCAGCGTCATCGCGCTGGCGACGGAACTCGGCGTGCCGTTCGCGAACATCGCCGAGGCGCTGGAGTCTTTCCGCGGGGCGCGGCGGCGTTTTGAAATCAAGTACCGCAGCGACCGCTACATGATCGTGGACGACTACGGGCATCACCCGAGCGAGGTGAAAGCGACATTGGCGACAGCGAAGAACACGGGCCGCAAACGCGTGCTCTGCATGTTTCAGCCGCACCGCTACTCGCGGACGCAGAAGCTGAAGGCGGAGTTTGGGCGCGCGTTTCATCACGCGGATGTCGCGGTGATCGCGGACGTTTATCCCGCGAGCGAAGAGCCGATTCCCGGCGTGAGCGGGCAGACCATCGTCGATGAAATGATCCGCGAGGGCCACGACGGGGCGACGTTTCAGCCCGACCGGAAAAAGATCGCGCTCGAAATTGGCCGGCTGCTCGAACCCGGTGACTGCGTGCTCAGCCTCGGTGCGGGCAACATCCACGAAGTCGGCTCGCTGCTCGCCGCCGACGTGAAGCAGCTCGACGAACTCCAGACGGTGATGGGCGCGGGGACGATCAAACTCTACGAACCGCTCTCGAAGCACACAACGATGCGCATCGGCGGGCCGGCGCAGTTTTGGGCGGAGCCCGAAACGGAGGAGTCGTTTGCGCGGCTGGTGCGCTTTTGCACGCTGAATGAAATCCCGCTTTTCGTCATCGGACGCGGCTCGAATCTGCTCGTGCGCGACGG
>JAYWEP010000229.1:0-6887 GCA_043779205.1 Chthoniobacter sp.
TTCAAACTCTGCGATCTCGATGTTGAGGAGTTTCTGCGGCACGCCCCGGAGGAGGCGCAGAACAAACGGGAGGAGATCGTCGGTGATGCCAAGGGCTTGAAGGAGCAGGTGAGCCGGACGTGTGACGCTGTCACGATGGCCCGGCGACGGCTGCGACAGGCGCTTGGCAAAGGCGGGCAGGAGCGCGCGGATGAGCCGTTGCACAGAACGGCGGCAGCTCGTGCAGTGTTCGACCGGGCGGCGAATCTCGCTCACTTCCGAAACGACAAGCTGCGTCCGGTGGACCTTTTCGACGCCCTGCTGGAGTGGGTGGCGCAGACTCCGCACGAAGGCAAGCTGGCAGAGTTCGCGGGCGACATGCTTTTGAAAATTCAACATCCGCCCGAATCAGAGGGCGAACCTCGGCGACCAGACGATGACGGGCACAAGGCGGTGAAGGGGATCGCCCCCGCCAAAAAGCAGCAGAAATCGGCGCTCGCGTTTTTCGGCAGGGACATCACCGAACTCGCGAGGCGTGGCAAATTGGAGCCGGTGATCGGTCGGAAGGATGAGATTCTGCGGGTGGCGCGGATTTTTTCGCAGAAGCGTAAAGCCAATCCTGTCCTCGTCGGGGAACCGGGCGTCGGCAAGACCGGGATCGTGGAGGGGCTGGCGCAGCGGATTGCCTCCAGCGAGTGCCCGGAGTTTCTGCGCGACGCGCGGATCGTGGAGATTTCCATGTCCGCCCTCATCGCTGGAACGAAGTATCGCGGCGAATTCGAGGAGAGATTGCAGGCGGTCATCAAGGAGGCCGGGCAGCAGCCGGAGGTGATCCTCTTTATCGACGAAATCCACACGCTCGTGGGCACGGGCGCGGGCGGCGGTTCGACGATGGACGCGGCCAATATCCTGAAGCCCGCGCTGGCGCGAGGCAGCATCAGGCTCATCGGGGCGACGACGACGGCGGAGTATCGCCAGGACATCGAACGCGACCCGGCGCTCGAACGGCGCTTCCAAGCCGTGTGGGTGGAGGAGATCAGCCGAAGAGTTCGCTGTGCGATCCGGTTCGGATGAGAACGAGATTTTCCGCGTCCCGCTGGTAGATCAACAGCCAGTCGCCGGCCAGATGGCATTCCCGACAGGCCCGGTAGTTGCCGTTCAAAGCATGATCCCGGAAGCTTTCCGGCAGTTCCTCACCCTCGGCCAGCTTGAGGATGGTTGTCTTCAAAACGGCGATGTCGCGATTTGAAGAACGCAGCTTCTTGAAATCTTTCTTGAACTGGCTCTTGCGAACGACCGACAGCATTTCGCGGAGCTTGTCTCAGGTTTCGAGTTCGTGAAAAAGCGCATCGACGCTTTCGAAGCGCGGCAGTCCGGCGAGCGGTTCCTCAATGGCCTGGCGGGTGGCTTCGTTCGGCTCACCGTCATGCACCAGAATAGTGACGACGGCGGGGGCAGGCCCCGAGAGATGCACCGGTCGAATCAATCGAACGGTTCCATCGACTTCTACGACCGCATCCAATGTTTTCAGTGAAGCTGACATGGCCGGTCACATTACCCGTGCGCATACTCTTGTCGAGTTTCCCGCCGGTCCGACGGGCACCGGCAAAACGGAACTGGCCAGGGCGCTCGCGGAATTCCTGTTCGGCTCGGAGGCGAGCCTGCTGCGCTTCGACATGAGCGAAACCATGGAGGAGCACTCCGTCTCGAAACTCATCGGCTCGCCGCCCGGTTACATCGGACACAACGAAGGCGGCAGACTCACCGATGCGGTGCGCGCCAGGCCCTACAGCGTCATCTTGTTCGACGAAGTGGAGAAGGCGCATCCCCGCGTCCTCGATCTCTTTCTCCAGGTCTTCGACGAGGGCACGCTCACCGACTCACGCGGACGGAAGGCGAGCTTCCGGGAAGCCGTCATCATCCTCACGAGCAACCTGGGCAGCGCCGCGCCCGCTGGGAAAAAAATGGGGTTTGGAGGCACGCCCGACGACGAAGGCGCGGCGCAGGGTTTGCACTCGCGCATCGCCGATGCAATCAAACGCCACCTGCGCCCCGAACTGCTGAACCGCATCTCACGGACGGTGGTGTTCAATCCTCTCACCAGGGAGAACGTCCGCGCGATTGCCGAGAAGTTCATCGCCCGGCTGAACGCGCGTCTCAGCGACCAGGGAATCAGGCTGACCCTCGATGAGTCGGTCTATGCGTTGCTGATGAAGGAGGGTTACAGCCCCGAGTTTGGTGCGCGTCCGATGGAGCGTCAGCGCAGCTCGGGCCGATCCGGGTCGCTGACCGTCGTCTTCGGCACGAGTCCGCGCAGTGCTCGCGCGAGCAGTGCAGGAGGCTGATCAGAAACTGCCCGGCGAGCCAGAGCACGCCCACGCAGATCGCCCACGGCACGTAGTCGATGAACGCCGCGTCGCGTGCCCGCGACGGTCCTTTCACGCGCGGCGGCTCGCCCGCCGCATAGATCACCTGCACCTCCTCGCCGGTCTCCCGAGGAGACACATAAAACTCCGCCGGTTCCAGCACCGCCTCCCGCCTCCTCCTCCGCACCGAGCCGCTGCAATCCTGCCATCACTTCCGCCCGCGACATCCCCGGATGGAATCCGCACCAGGCTTCGGGTTGTGCGAGATCGAAGATGGGTTCGTCGGGCATGGGAAAAAGCGGGTGAGGGGGAGTTTGCCGGATCGCGGGGATGGGACGCCGCCGCCAAGATCAGCCGAGCAGCCCGGCCACTTCCTGCTGCACCTGCGCGATCTGATCCATGCGGAGCTGGGGGTCGGGAATGACGAAGACTTCGCCCGTTTTTGTGTGCTCGTAGATGCGCGTGAGCTGCCCGTCGTCGGTGCGTTTGCTCTCCACTTCCTTGAGCTGCTTTTTGCGTTCGAGCATCACGGCGAGCAGGTAGCAGACATTGATTTTCTGCGGCGCATCCTCGCTCATGTAGGTGCGCAGCAAATCCTCCGCGGTCTGCTTCGCGAGCGGCTCGACCACGGCGGGCGGCGTTTCAAACTTCGACCGCCAGAGCGAAAACGGCTGGATGTTTTCGTTGCGCGCGGCGAAGGCGGCTTCGCTCAGGTCTTCGCGGCGGTAGCCCTCTTTGTCGTGAAAGAGGAGGGTGTAAAAGTGCTCGCCATTCTGGAAGGGGACGGCGGTGGCGGCGCATTGGTGGGCGCGCGATTGGATGGACCATTCGGGTGTGAGGCTCATGGGATGGGAGAGGATTCAGGTGGGTTTGGGCGCGGCGATTTTCGCCCGGCGAAAGCTCGGCAGTTCGCGGCTCGTGGAGCGGAACCACAGCAGCATGAGGCCGATGACAAAGGCGGCGATGTCCGGCAGCCAGGGCGCGAGCGACGGGGTGATGCGATCCCCTTTGCCGAAGGCGAGAAAAAGATACCGCGAGAGCAGCAGGCAGACGAAGAGGACGAGCGCGGTGGCGACGCCGCCGAGGACGCCGCGGCGATTGAAGACGATGCCGAGCGGCGCGGCGATGAGCACGACGAGGAAACAGGTGAGCGGCCAGGCGATGCGGTCGGAGAGATTGGTGCGGTAGGGTGCGAGCTGGGCGTCGGGAAAGTCGGCGTTGTACTGGAGGTAGCTTTGGAGTTCGGGGACGGAGAGGCCGCCGGCATCGAGCTGGGAGCTGGCGATGCGCCACGGGGTCTCCGTCCAGTCGGCGATGGTGCGGGTGCCATCGAGGAAATAGTCGGTGGTGGCGATGTCGCCGGCGGCGTCGAAATCGACGATCATGCCGCGGTCGAGCGACCAGGTTTTGGCCGCGGGATCGTAGGTGGCGCGGTCGGCGTAGTATTTGCGGGTGATGTCGCCCTCGGCGGTCTGCTGGGTGATGTGGACGGCGCCGAGCTGGTCGGAGCCGGGGCGGAGTTTGCGGACGTACCAGGTGCGGTTGTTCTGCCGGTCGCGGAAGACGTGGCCGAAAATCGTTTCGCGCTCGCCGGCTTTGCGCCCCTTTTTCATCAGCTTCATCGCGGTCTTGCGGATGCCGTCGGCGTGCGGGGCCATTTCCCAATTCAGCCACAGACAAAGCCCGCTCGTGAGCAGCCCCACGCCAAAGAGCGGCAAAAGCACGCGCGTGACGCTGCGGCCGGCGGTGAGCATGGAGATGATCTCATTGCGCCGGGACATGGAGCTGAGGGAAAAAAGGATCGCCAGCAGCAGGCCGATGGGCAGCGAGAGGAGGATGGTGGCCGGGAGCTGCGTGAGGTAAAAGGCGGCGATCGTTTTGAAGGACGCGTGGGCCTGGAGGAAGTCGTTGTTGTTGTCGCTGAAGTCGATGATGAGCCAGATCGCGATGAAGCCGCCGAGGCAGATGAGAAACGGCTCGAAGAAATTGCGGAGGACGTAGCGGTCGAGTTTCTGCATTGCGCGGGTGGGCAGTAAAACGGCGCGCGCGGGGCTTTGCCAAGCGAAAGCGCGGGCGGGGGATAATGACGAATGACGAATGACGAATGAGGAATGACGAGGGAATGACGAAGCTCGAAGGTCGCGGCAAACTTCAGGCATTCGTCATTCGGGTTTCTTCCGTCATCCGTCATTCGTCATTGCCCCCCCGCCTACTGCCGGAAGACGAACTCCTTGGAATTGAGCAGCGCCCACGCGAGGTCCTCCAGCGCGCGGCGGCGATCCCCGGCTGCGGCGAGATACGCCGTGCTGCGGGCGCGCTCCGCTTCGCCCGGCGCACGCGAAAGTGCCGTCCAGAAAAGCGCCTCGATCACCTCCGCGTCCGGCTTCTCCGCCGCGGCGAGCGCGCCGAGCACGTTCCCATTTTGCGTCAGCATTCGCTGCATGAGCGGCCCGCTGATGAGCTGGAAAGCCTGCGGCAGCGCCGTGCCATTGCTGCGCTCGCAATCCGACGCGATGAGCCGCGGCGGCTTGCCAAAGCTCGCCGCGAAAAGATCCACGTCGGTCGTCAGCGGCTTGTAGTGCTTGCGGCCCTCGGCGAGTTGCGCAAGGCGCGTGCCGGCCGGCGCATCTTCCAGCGGCAGCGGCGTCCCGAGCACCTTGCTGAGCGAGTCGAGCATCTGCTCCGCGGTCAGCCGGCTCACGATCGCGTGCGAGTTATTCGTCTCATCGTCCCCATTCGTCCCATTCGGCTCCGCCGCGAGCTGGTAAGTCCGCGAGCCCGTGATCGTGCGGATCAGCCGCCGCAGATCGTAGCCGTGTTCCGCAAAGTCCTTCGCCAGCGCGTCGAGCAGCTCCGGATGCGACGGCGGATTGCTCGCGCGGAAGTCATCCACCGGATCGACCAGCCCGCAGCCGAGCAGATGAAACCACACGCGGTTCACCTGCATGCGCGCAAACATCGGGCTGTGCGGGAGCCACTCCGCGAGGGCCAGCAGCTCGTCGCGCTCGCCCGACACGCGCGGCTTTTCCCCGCCGAGAAATGCAGGCACCGCCGCCTCGCCGGTGCGCACATTCGTCACCGACGCGCTCGCCTTGATGAGCACCGTCTGGTCGCCGCGAAACTCCTTCTTGTCGTTTTCGTCCTTCGGCTTTTCGCCCGAGAGCTGGTAGTCGAGCCGCGCGAAAAGCCCGGCCCAATTGTAGTAGTCGTCCTGCGTCCAGCGCTCGAAGGGATGATTGTGGCATTGCGCGCAATTGAGCTGCGTGCCGAGGAAAACGCGCGCCGTGTTTTCCGCCCGCGTGACCGGGTCGCGGTTCGCGCGCCACCAGTTCGCGGGCGGATTTTGCAGGGTGCTGCCGCGCGCCGCGATCAGCTCGCGGGCGAACTGATCGAGCGGTTTGTTCTGCGCGATGCTCTCGCGAATCCATCCGTGGAAAACCTTCATGCCGTCGTAGTCGAGCTGGCGCTGCTCGATCTTCAGCAGGTCCGCCCATTGCAGCGCCCAGAAATCCGCAAACTCCCCGCGCTCCAGCAGCCGCTCGATGAGCCGCGCGCGCTTGTCCGGCGTGGTGTCGGCGGTGAATGCGCGCGCCGTTTCCGCCGTCGGCACGACCCCGAGCAGATCGAGATATGCGCGGCGGAGGAAGACCGTGTCGCTGCACAGGCCGGACGGATTCATGCGCAGCGCGCGCAGTTTTCGGAAGACGTGCTCGTCGATGAAATTGCCCACCGGCGGCTCGCTCCACACGAAGTCCGGCCGCGCCGGCACGAAGGCGATCGGCACCGCCACCTGCTGATCGAGATAGCGCACGAGCACGGTCGTCTCGCCGGCTTTCTCGCGCGTCACGAGCCCGTCCGCCGAAACCTTCGCGAGGAGATTGGTCGGCTCATAGACCGCGAGCCGCGTCACGTCGCGCTCCGTGCCGTCGGCGAATTTCGCGGTCGCGCGCAGCTTCAATTCGACCACCGGCTCGATGAGCACGCGCTCGGGAGCGGCGACCTCCAGCTTCACGAGCTTCGCCGCCCGCGCGCCGGAATCCGGCGCACCGTCGCGCAGCCAATTCAGGAAAATCGCATGCTCCGGCGAGTCCACCGCAAACCGCTGCCCGCCCTCATGCGCCAGCGCCGCGGTCGCTTTCAGGACGAGCAGACTTTTTTCCGGCTCGATGAGATTCACCCGCCGCCCGCCCTGCTCGCGGGTCATCGCCAGCCAGTCGAGATCGGCGTCCTGTCCGCGCAGCGAGAGCTTGAATCCGCCCTTTCCGCCGCCATTGCCATGACACCCGCCCGCATTGCATCCGGCTTTGGAAAGCACGGCCATCACCTCGCGGCGAAACATCACCTCCTCGCCCCGCGCCCCGCCCGCGCCGCCGAGCAGCAGTGCGGCGGCGCAGGTCATTTTGAAATGGCGAAGGGGCGGCATGAGTTGGCGGTGAGCCTCCCAAACAAGCATGCTCCCGCCGCGAACCATAGGCGGAAAAATCCCGCGCGCGCCTGCGCGCATCTGTAGGGGAAGCTGACAGCTTCCCCTACAGATGCGCG
>JAYWEP010000230.1:0-12902 GCA_043779205.1 Chthoniobacter sp.
TGTGTGGAGAGATGGCGAACGTAGGTGGATGGAAAACGCGCGAGCTCAGGCGCATCCGCCGGGATTCCGTGGGCGGCGGCCGCGTCGTTGAGGATCCAGGCGTCGGTGCGGCCGGCCATCGGGATCCCCTGAAATGCGGCGGGGATCGCGAACAGCTCTTCGAAGGCGAGCGTCATCGCCCGCCCGCCGGCGCCGCCGGTGAGTACCAGGGTGCCGTCGATGTCGAAGAGGAGGAGTTTCTTGTGCATGGGCCGTGGCGGACATGGTGGCGGAGCGCCCGCCGTTTGTCACCTTGGACTGCGCGGCACAGCACGCGCTTTAGAGCGATCCCAAAAAATAGGTTTCCGACTCTTCCTCTTCCTCTTCCTCTTCCTCCTTGGCGTTGGAGGAAGATTAAGCGGAAGAGGAAGAGGAAGAGAAACGGCCTCCCGATGCGAAGGCTATTTTCCGCGACCGCTTCAGCCCTCTCCGCCCGATGAAAAAACCCGAACTCCTGATCCTCGCTCTCGCGCTGCTCGCCACGGCGGCGAAGATTTATTGCGCTTGGACGACCATCGGCACCGCCGACGTGGGGCTCTTCCGCGAGTTCGGCCACACCATTTCCGACCGCGGCCTCACGGCCATGTATCGCGAGACGCCGCTCTTCAATCACACCCCGCTCGTCGGCACCTTCACCGGCCTCGCCTACGACCTCGCCGAAGGCCGCGGGCGGCCTTTCGCACGCATCATTCGCACGCCGGGCATCGTGGCCGATGTGCTCGCCGTGCTCGTGCTGCTCTGGCTGCGGCGGCGCACCGGGCGGCCCGCGTGGTGGGCGCTCGCGCTCTTTGCGGTCAGCCCGATTTCCTTCATGGTCTCGGGCTTTCACGGCAACGTCGATCCCCTCGTCCCGCTCGCGCTGCTCCTCGCGGCGGCGGCGTGCGTGGGCGGCGAAGCGGCGCTGTGCGGGCTGTGCATCGGGCTGGCGTGCCAGGTGAAAATCATCCCCGTGCTGCTCGCGCCCGTGTTCTTTTTCCACTGGCTGCATCGGGGAAAGGCGGGCGCATTTTCCGCGACTGCCGTGGCCACCGGCGTCATCGGCTGGCTCCTGCCGCTGCTCACGATTCCCGGCATTTTTTTGAAAAACGTCGTCGGTTATTCGAGCATCTGGGGCGTGTGGGGCATCACCTATCTGCTGCGCCTGACCGATGCCCCCGCGCTGCGCGGCATCGCCTTCGCCACGCTCACGCCCGCGCAGGCCGGCGTCATCGCCGCGCTGAAAGTCATCGTCGTCGCCGGGGTGCTCGCGCTGGCGTGGCGCCGCCGGGCCGCCGCGCCCGCGGATCTCCTCACCACGCTCGCGCTCGCGTGGCTCGTCTTCTTCGTTTTCGCGCCGGGCTTCGGCGTGCAATACCTTGTCTGGCCCGCGCCCTTTTTCCTCTTCCTCTCCGCGCGCTGGAGCGCCGCGCTCACCGCCGCCGGCAGCATCGCGCTCTTCGCCTTCTACACCATCTGCGCGCACGGCCTCCCGTGGGACAAAGCCTTCCTCGTCCAGCAGGCCGCGCGGCAGTGGGTGCCGTGGATGCTGCTCCCGTGGGCCGCCTTGGCCGCCGCGCTCGTGGCGTGGCGGAAAGAGCTTGCCGCCAAGATTTCCCTGCCCGCGCCCGCGACAAACGCGGCGCTCCCCGAGCTGTAGGGGAAGCTGTCAGCTTCCCCTACAGCTCCGGGGACGATGGCTCGTCCGGGACCGCGAACCAACGCCGCGCGCCGCCTCGTCGAAAAAGCAAAGAGCTTTCAAGCAACTTCCCACCGCCCGCAGATGCCGCAGGGTAGGACCAACCCATCGCGCTGGCTGGGCAGACCCAGTTCGCCCACGGTGATGTTACCACCTTGCCGGGGTAACAGCTTGGCCAGCATGTTACCCAGCACGAGCGGCGAGAGCTTGGAGGCATAGCTATTGATGAGCAGAAAGAGCGGGCGCTCGCTGAGCAAGGCTCGGCACTCGACTAACAGCGGCCATAGGTGCTCCTCGATCTTCCACACCTCGCCGGCGGCTCCGCGGCCATAGGCGGGTGGGTCGAGGATGATGGCATCGTAGCGGCGTCCGCGGCGGGCTTCGCGGGCGGTGAATTTCAGGCAGTCATCGGTGATGTAGCGGATCGGGGCGGCGGCGCGGCCGGAGAGCGCGGCGTTTTCGCGGCACCATTGCACCACGCCTTTCGAGGCATCCACATGACAGACCTCCGCACCCGCCGCGGCACACGCCACCGTGGCAGCGCCGGTGTAACCGAAGAGATTCAGCACGCTGACCTCGCGGCCCGCGTCGCGGATCTTCTGCGCACACCAGTCCCAGTTCACGGCCTGCTCGGGGAAAAGGCCGGTGTGTTTGAAATCGGTGGGCCGAATCTTAAAGGTGAGATCGCCGTAACCCATCGTCCAGAACTCCGGCAGCGCGCGGCGAAACTCCCAGCGTCCCCCACCCGTCTCGCTCCGGTGGTACCAGCCATCCCACCCATCCCACTTACCGCCATCATTCCGCGGCCAGATGATCTGCGGGTCGGGTCGGACGAGCACGGCATCGCCCCAGCGTTCCAGTTTCAGCCCGCCGCCGGTATCGAGCAATTGATAGTCCTTCCAACGGTCGGCGAGCATGAGTTGCTGAGTGTAACCGGGCTGCTGCGGTGAAGGCTTGGTCATTAGGCCCTGATGTTACCGCGAGCGCGCGGCCAATGGCGAGGGCGCTCAGCGGCGACCCAGTTTCTCCAGTTTTCTGGCGAGCAGCTCGGGAGTTTCCAAGGGCGCAGAGCAGCTCCCGCCCGCGCAGACAAAAGCCGCGGGAACTTTCAGCGGCGGATACTCCACATCGCCGCGGGGCAGCGGGCCTTCGCGGGGATCGAACCATTCGATGCGCGCCGACGGGGGAGCGCCGCGCAGAATTGCGGCGAAGAGCTTTTGCGCCGCCGGATCGTCCTTCGGGCCGACGACCGTGAGGTGCGCGGGTTCCGTCCGCAGCTCCCGATCCGCGAGCAGGATTCCGCTGGTGCCAAAGCCCTGCCGCTCCACGACGGCGGGCGCGGCGAGGTAGCGCATGGCGTGCCCGGCCATCGCGCGGTGACTCGCTTTGCCGGTGTGGTGGTGGAGGAGATTCGCGAACCGCACGAGGGCGATGTTTTCATCCACCTGCGCCTTGGGCCGGAGCGCGGACGCCGGGGCGGCGGCGGTGGTGGCAAAGCCGAGCGGCGCGTGAAAGTGCGCGTCGAGAAACGCGGCGGCTTCCTCCGCGTGCGCGAGCCACGGACGCTCGGCGGTGACGGTATAGAGCGCGAGAAAGGCCCGCGCCATCGCCAGCGTGTCGGCCAGGAACGGCCCGCCGGTGTCGTGCTCATCGTGGCGAAAACCGCCGCCGGGCAGCGCGCGGTTAGCGAGCACCCACGCGGCGGCGCGGCGCGCATCGGCGAGGCAGGTGGCGTCGCCGCTCGCGGCGTAGAGCGCGGCGAGGCCGGTGATCGCGAGGCCGTTTTCGCGAGCGTAAAGGTGCGTGTCCACGCGCGGGATGCCGCGGGCGCGGCGCGCGGCGTCATCGAGCGCGAAGTAGTCGCCGCCGTGTTCGCCGGGCACGAGGTCGGCATCCTGACTGGTATAAAACGCACCGTCCGGCGAGGTGAGGAAGGTTTGCAAATAGCCGCGGATTTTTTGCGCGGCATCCAGCCACTGCGGCTCGCGAAAGAGCGTGGCCGCGAGCGCGAAGACGCGCAGGTTCTCCGTCTGGAAAGGCATGATCTTTTCAAAATGCGGATGATCCCAATCGCCGTCGGTCGAATACTGATAGACGCCGCCCCAGACCGGATCGATGAGCTTCCGCCCGGCGGTGAAGGTCTGCCGCGCCATCTTCTCCATCGGTGCATCGCCCGCGGCTCCCTCGGTCGCGCAAAATTCGAGCGCATCCCAGTTGAGAAATTTGTGGATGTCGCCCCAGCCGCCGCGCTCCGCATCGTACGCGCCCACAAACGCGGCGCGCATGGCCACGCGCTGCTCCGCGGTGAGCGCCGATTCCGCCGCGGCGACCACGACGGGCTCGGCCTCGACCGACGGACCGGGCGTCGGATCGTCAATGAACGCCTGCAACATCGACGCCATCGGCTTCGGCGGAATGTAACCGCGCCGCTTGGCGAGTTCGCTGCCGTCCCATTTGAAAACGATCGTCGCCGGCCAGCCGTAGTCCTCGTAGCGGCTCGCGAGATCGGGCCGCGCATCCTGATCCACGCGGACGGCAATGTACTTCTTGCGGAGCAGGGCGATGACCTGCGGATCGGCGTAAGTCTGCTCGTCCATAACGTGACACCAATGGCACCAGCCCGCGCCGAGATCGAGCAGCACGAGTTTGTGCTCCGCCTTCGCCCGCTCAAAGATTTTGTCCGACCACGGCTGCCATTCGATGACCGCCTTTTCCTCCGCCCACGCGGCCTGCGAGCGGAACAACGAGAGCGCGAGGAGCAAGGGAGTAACCAACGATTTCAGCAAGCGGCGCATGGCGATGGGGTAAGTCACGATCATGGGATATTGCGCTGAGCTAACTCGCGCGGACGCAATCGGTCTTGTTCGTTCCGCTACTGGTCGGCCGATTTACTGATGAAACGCTGGGATAGACTACAACTGTGTGTGCCCTGTGCCGGTGGCACCACGGAAATTAGCCGGTGGTGAAGCGAGTCTGCGAGCCGGAACCACCGGATTCCCAGATCCTACGAACCCGCCCCGGCAGGGGCGATGGAAGAACCGGCGCGCGCGGAATTCCATCGCCCCTGCCGGGGCGGACGCGATTGCTTGTCTAGTCCGGTGGTTCTCGCTCGGGGACTCGCTTCACCACCGGCTAATTTCCGCAGCGCCTCCGGCGCACTACCGCAACCCCTTTCTTGCAGTCTATCCAACAGCCCGCTCAGTAGGTGCTATCAGCCCACGCGCCGCAGAGCGACCACATGGAAAGGGCGTTGGTGTCAAGAATCACTTCCAGCTCTCCCACTCGACGCGGCCGAATTCCTCCCCAATGCGTCGGGCGATGCGTTGAGATTCCGCCTTGTTCACTTTTGGCGGCGGCACCGGCCAGCGTTTTCCAGCCCCGCCGGATGGAACCGCCTTCGCTCCGCGCCGTGTCCCCGTGCGCGGCTGAACCTTGTGCCCGAGTTGATTGGCGAGAAAGACCAGAAGCTCTTTTTTCTGGCCGGGCGGAAGGGTTTCCACGGCGGCTTCGATCTCGGCGAGCGTGCTCATGGCGGGAGGATGCACGCGCCGCCGTCGTCGCCAGATTCGCCTCGATGAGCAGTTTCCGCATCGAAAGAAGCGCTGATGAAACCTAGTAACGGCGGGGCGGTTCCGCGGAATCCCCCTTGCCCACAGGCCGCCCGGCTGCTAACGTCGCGGCCTTTTTCACCAAGCAAACCATGAGCACTCCGACCAAAACCATCGAACCGACAACGAAGCCCGCGACGCCTGAGCGCGGGGTCACGATGAGCGGGGCGGAGATTCTGGTGGAGTGTCTGATCCGGGAGGGGGTGGATGTGATTTTCGCGTATCCGGGCGGGGCGAGCATGCACATGCACCAGGCGCTGACGAAGCGGGAGGATGTGCTGCGGACTTATCTGCCGCGGCATGAGCAGGGCGGGGTTTTCGCGGCGGAGGGGTATGCGCGGGCGACGGGCAAGGCCGGGGTGGTGATGGCGACGAGCGGGCCGGGGGCGACGAATCTGGTGACGGGGATCGCCGACGCGTATCTGGACTCGACGCCGCTGGTGGCGATCACGGGGCAGGTGCCGCAGGCGATGATCGGGAAGGGCGCGTTTCAGGAGACGGATGTGTTCAGCGTGACGGCGCAGATCGTGAAGCACAATTATCTGGTGATGGATGTGAACGACATCCCGCGGATCGTGAAGGAGGCGTTTTACATCGCGCAGTCGGGGCGGCCGGGGCCGGTGCTGATCGATGTGCCGAAGAACATCCAGCTCGCGACGACGCAGCCGATTTTTCCGACGGAGGTGAATCTGCGCGGCTATCAGCCGGTGCAGCACGCGGACGATGTGGCGCTGAATGAAGTGGTGGGGCTGATCCTGTCGGCGAAGTGCCCGATGATCTACTGCGGCGGCGGGATCATCTCGGGCGAGGCGAGCGGGGAACTGATGGAGTTTGTGGAGCGCACGGGCATCCCGGTGGCGACGACGCTGATGGGCATCGGCTGCTTTCCCGAGACGCACGAGCTTTCGCTGAAATGGCTGGGCATGCACGGCACGGTGTACGCGAACAATGCGGTGAATGAGGCCGATCTGCTGCTGGCGATCGGGGTGCGGTTCGATGACCGGGTGACGGGGAAAATCAGCGAGTTTGCGAAGCATGGGACGATCGTCCACATCGACATCGACAACTCGGAGATCAACAAGAACAAGGTGGTGAAGCTGCCGATCCTGAGCGACGTGAAATACGCGCTGGGGCGGCTGAATCAAATGCTGGAGCAGGCGGGGAAGAAGCGGGTGACGAAGGGTTTCACGGCGTTCCCGGACTGGTATGTGAAAATCGCGGCGTGGCGCGAGGCGTTCCCGTTCACTTTCAATGACACGGAGGATGTGATTCAGCCGCAGTACGCCATCCGGCTGCTCTATGAGCTGACGAAGGGCGAGGCGATCATCACGACGGGCGTGGGGCAGCATCAGATGTGGGCGGCGCAGTATTACGACTTCACGCAGCCGCGCACGCTGCTGACGAGCGCGGGGCTGGGCTCGATGGGCTTTGGCTATCCTGCGGCGCTCGGGGCAAAGGTGGCGTTTCCCGACAAGCAGGTGGTGGATATTGACGGCGATGGCTCTTTCCTAATGAACGTGCAAGAGATGGCGATGGCGCACGTCGAGGGCATCAATGCCAAGGTGATGATCCTCAACAACCAGTGGCTCGGCATGGTCATGCAGTGGGAGGACCGCTTCTACAAAGGCAACCGGGGGCACACCTTCCTCGGCAACCCGAAGAACATGTATGCCGGCAGCCTCGAAGACCCGACCGGCATTTACCCGGACTACGTGAAAATGTGCGCGGGCTTCGCCATCAAGTGCGAGCGGGTGATGCACAAAAAGGATCTCGCCGCCGCGATGCAGCGCATGCTGGACGCGCAGGAGCCCTACATCCTCGACGTCATGGTGCCCTACACCGAGCACGTGCTCCCGATGATCCCCGCCGGCGCGACCTACAAGGACGTGATCTACGAGGGCCGTCAGACGCTCCAGGCCGGGACCGGGCTGTAGGGAAAGTAGCTTGGGCTTTAGCCCAAACACCCCCGCGGCACTTTGGGCTGAAGCCCAAGCTACTTTTTTATCAAAGCAGGTTGAGGACACGTCCGCCCTGCGCGACGGTGCCCGCATCAAAATGCCCCTCGCCCCCAAGCGCCTCGCCTTTCTCCTCGCCGCCGCACTCCTCTGCGCCCCGCCGGCGCGGGCGCTCATCATCTACGGCACCGGGCCCACGGACGTGAACAACGCCCTCAACATCACCGCCCCGGCCAGCGGCGCACCGTGGGCTTATGTCTTTCAGTTCGGCACGAACAACGCCTCCGGCATCTATCTCGGCAACGGCTACATCCTCACGGCGAACCATGTTCTGCCCGTGCCCGCCGGCTTCTTTATCAATGGCCTGAGCTACGACCGCGACACCACCTTTGCCCCGCTGCAAGTCACCGAGGGCACCGATGTCGTGGACATGAAGCTCGTCAAAATCCTCCCCAATGTCACGACCCTGACCCTGCCCCCGCTCAGCACACTGCCGCTGAATTTTTCCCCCACCGCCGACCTGAACCTCAACTGTACCCTCATCGGCTGGGGCGTGGGCAAAGGCGCAATCGTCACCAACCAAGGCTGGGACTGGGGCGACGACTCGACGCGGGCGCAGCGTTGGGGAACCAACAAGACCCTCTCCCCCGCCGTCTCGGCGGTTTACAGCGGCTACAGCTATGAGGCTCTGGAAACGAGTTTCAACCGCTCGCTCGGCAGCAATACTGCGGAAATCACCATCGGCGATTCCGGCAGCGGCCTCTTCCAGCAATTCGGCGGTGTGTGGAAACTTTCCGGCCTCACCACGACGGTCCTCCAGTACCAGGCCAGCGCCGCGCTCTATGACGGACAATTCCCGCTTCCCCTTGGTGACCAGCCGGACGCGGCAAACTTCGTCCGCCTCGAAAAATACGCCTACCTCCTCCGCTACGAAAACTGGGCGAACACCAAGCTCGGCAGTTCCACCGCTTCAGCCACCGCTGACCCCGACAAAGACGGCCTGAACAACCTGCTCGAGTATGCCTTTCACACCGACCCGAATGCCGCCTCCGTCACCGCACTCCCGCAGGTCGGCATGGAGAGCGGCTTCGTCACGCTCACTTACACCAAGCTCATGTCGGCGACCGACCTCAGCTATGTCGTCGAGCAATCCCCCAGCCTCTCGCCAGCGAGTTGGAGCGCCGCGCCCGTGACCGAGGTGGTCGTCGCCACCAGCGGCGTGACCGCGACGATCAAAGCGAAAGTCGCGATCACCACCGAGACGCAGAAGTTTCTCCGCCTCAGCGTGACGAAGCTGCCGTAGCCTCCGCGGCCTCCTGGTAAAAGCGCTGCCGGGCGGTGATGTCCTCAATGTATTTCCGCGTCGTCGGGAAATCTATTGCGCGGAGCAGGTTCTCCGCGCTCGCCTCGTCGCCACGGTTGGTCGCCGCGATCCAGCGCTCCACGGTGCGGTGGCCGGCGTTGTAATCCGCCAGCGCGAACGGCACCGGGTCGGCCTTTTGCTTCCAGCGCTCCAGCCCCTTTTTGAAATACCAGGTGCCGGCATCCAGATTCGTCTTCGCGTCGAAAAGATCGGTCGGCACAAACGTCTCGATCTTCTCCGCCGCGGCCCAGTCCTGCGCCGCCGCCTCGCCCACCTGCATCAGCCCGCGCTCCCCGCTCGTCCCCACTTTCGACGGATCGAACGCGCTCTCCCGCCAGACCATCGCTTTCACGAGCAGCGGGTCGAGCCCGTGCTTGCGCGCGGCGTCGGCGATCATCGCGTCGTAGGCGGAGAAGCGGCCCAGCGCGAACCATGACTGGAGCAGGTACTCCGGGTCGGGCGCGGTCCACAGCACCAGCCCGAACGCCGTCAGCGCGGCGAAAACGAGGAGGATGAAAACCTTTTTGCAAAAGCGGATCATGGAGCGCGCGGAGTCAATCCGCGGGGTTGAAAAACTTCGACAAAAATCGCTCCCGCCGCATCCTCCGCGCATGCCGAAATACGCCCGCGTGCTGGTCGATGACTCCGCCGGGAAAGCCTTTGATTACGAGCTTCCCGAGGCCGTGGCCGCGCTCCTCCAGCCCGGCTCCCGCGTGCGCGTGCCGGTGCGGACGCGCACCGCGCTGGCGACGGTCATCGAGCTGCTCGACGAGACGGACGTGCCGGGCGTGAAGCTCATCAGCGAGGTCGTCAGCGCCGAGCCCATCCTCAGCCCGCTGCTGCTGCGGCTCGGCGCGTGGATGGCGGATTATTACTGCTGCTCCATCGAGCAGGCGATGAAGGCGGTGCTGCCGAATGTCATTCGCAAAGCCGAAGTCGGGCATCAGACGCGGCTCTTCGCGCGGCTCGCGCGGGAGGTGGGCGGGGAGGAAATGGAGGCGCTGAAAAAGAAAGCACCGCTGCAGGCTGCCGCAGTCGCCTTTCTCGCGGAAGCGGGGAAGCCTGTCGCGGTCGCCGAGCTGGCGGAGAAGTGCGACGCCAACCACGCCGTCATCCAGGCGCTCGTGAAAAAGGGGCTCGTCCTCACCGCCAGCGCCACCGTCGAGCGCGACCCGCATCAGAACGAAACCTTCCTCCACGCCGGCAAGCTCGACATGAACCCCGAACAGCTCGCCGTCTTCGCGCGGGTGTGCGCGGCGCTCGAAAGCTCTGGGTCGCATAAGTCACATAAGTCGCATAAGTCACATACTTCGCATGGGACTCATGAGACTCATGGGACTGATGAGGCCCAGCCCGAAACCCCGCCACCTTCCAAACCCATCCTCCTCCACGGCGTCACCGGCAGCGGCAAGACCGAGATCTACCTCCAGGCCATCTCCCTCGTCCTCGAGCGCGGGCAGACCGCCATCATGCTCGTGCCGGAGATTTCCCTCACCCCGCAGACCGTCGAGCGCTTCAAATCGCGCTTCGCCGCCACCCAGCACGAAGTCGCCGTCCTCCACTCCCACCTCAGCGACGGCGAGCGGCACGACGAGTGGCACAAGATCCGCACCGGCCGCGCCCGCATCGTCATCGGCGCGCGCTCGGCCATCTTCGCCCCGTGCGCGAACCTCGGCCTCATCGTCGTCGATGAAGAGCACGAGAACACCTACAAGCAGGAGGAAACCCCGCGCTACCACGGGCGCGATGTCGCCGTCCTCCGCGCCCGCATGGAAGGCTGCGCCATCGTCCTCGGCAGCGCCACGCCCTCCCTCGAGAGCTTCCACAACGCCCAGCTCGGCAAATACGAACTCCTCCGCCTGACCCAGCGCGTGGACGACAAAAAGATGCCCTTCATCCGCATCATGGACATGCGCATGGAGTCGAAAAAGAAAGGCGCGATCCTCAGCGAGCGCCTCATCACCGCGATCAATGACCGGCTCGCGAAAAAGGAGCAGACCATCCTTTTCCTCAACCGCCGCGGCTTCTCCACCTCGCTGCTCTGCGAGAAATGCGGCTACGTCTGCGAGTGCCCGAACTGCTCCGTCGGCCTCACCTTTCACCGCGCCGCCGGGCGCGTCGTCTGCCACATCTGCGGGCACCAGGCCGTCGCGCCGGCGAAGTGCCCCGAGTGTCGTGATCCCGGCATCAAATACAGCGGCACCGGCACCGAGAAAGTCGAGGACATCGTCGGCAAATGCTTCCCCACCGCCGTCGTGAAGCGCCTCGACGCCGACGTGATGACGCGCAAAGACGCCTTTCGCGAAACCCTCGGCGCCTTCAAAGTCGGCAAGATCGACATCCTCGTCGGCACCCAGATGATCGCCAAAGGGCTGCACTTTCCCAATGTCACCCTCGTCGGCATCATCAACGCCGACCTCTCCCTCCACCTCCCCGACTTCCGCGCCGGCGAACGCACCTTCCAGCTCCTCACCCAGGTCGCCGGCCGCGCCGGCCGCGGCGATGTCGAAGGCGAAGTCTTCGTGCAATCGTTCACCCCCTTCAGCCCCAGCATCCAGTTCGCCCGGCACCACGACTTCGACGGCTTCTGGGAGCAGGAGATCGAGTTCCGCCGCCAGTGGGACTATCCGCCTTTCACCCACCTCGTCCTCATCGTCATCCGCTCCCAGCACCAGCAGCGCGCCGAATTCTCCGCCCAGACCCTGCACCGCCGGCTAAAGGACGCGCTCCCGCCGAACACCACCCTCAGCGACCCCGCGCCCGCCCCGCTGGAGAAAAGCCACGGCAACTACCGCTTCCACCTCATGCTCCGCACCCGCGCCATCCTCCGCCTCTCGCGGCACCTCCGCGGCGTCTTGGAAAAGCTCACCTTCCCCGAGGATGTCATCGTCACGGTGGATGTGGATGCTTATCAGCTTTTGTGAAAAGTGGCTCGTCCGCCACATGACCGTCCGCGCCCTGTGTGGCCTGCGCGACAAGTTTTGAGTTGCAATGTTTCGGTAACAACGGCACCCCCGGAAGCATGAAGGAGAAGCGAAAGATCGAAATCCTGAGCCGGCTGCGGGAGCTGCTCGCGCAGGACGTGCATCCCACGCTCCGCGATGCGGAGATTACCGGGACGGAGGCGGAGGAACTGTGCGCGGAAAACCTCGTCATGCTCGGCGATCAAGGCCCGCAGATTAGCGAGGAACTCGACCGCTACGTGGTCGCGGAATTACAGGATAAGGCCATCGTGCTTTTGACCGCAGAGAAAGGCCCGCCTCAGCACCACGTCGTCAGCCACGCCCCAGCGCAGTCGATGGCGGCCAGGACCGCCGCCGGTGTCGGGAAGGGGCTGGGGGATTTATTTTGGAATACCGTGAAGGTCGGCGCTGGTGTGCTAATCGGGTGGTGGATCACGAAACACCTGTCATGAAACTCAGCACACTCCTCGTCATCGCGCTCCTCGGGTTTATCGCCTACCGTTTATCCAGTCCGCAAAGACCGGTTGAGACGTCATCGGCGGAGCCGACGCCCACCCCGCTAGCTCCTGCCAAGACCAAGCCGAGTAGGCCGTTGCCGCCCGCTAAGAATCCGGCTGCGGAGGATCTCATTGTCGTGCATGGAATCGTCTCTCAAGTCGGTGACGACAGCTTGGTGATCGAATGCACCGCGCCGGATGACGGTGGGATTGGCCGCATCCGTCTGGATGCGACGGCGAGCACCGGCGATTCACTGAATCTCGCGCAGGCTGCGATCAACCACGACCTCAAGATTTACGGAAAGGTGGTGAAGATTTCCGGCGGCAACTTGCTCGCGGCGGAATGGATTCCCGCGAAAAAAGCGACCGGGGTGCTGCGGCTCTATGATTTTCCCGGCGCGCTCAAGCGCGGGAGCAAAGTGAATGTCGTCGCCGCGCCGCTCGGCGAGGATGCCTACACCGTGAGCTTTAAGGAGCCGGAAGAGGTCAGGAAGGCATGGATGTGGGAGCGGCATCCGGTCGGACGCGGGCCAAACCGCTGATTTCCCTCGTCCCGAAGCGCACGGCGCGCGGGAGCCGGTGCCCGCCCGAACGCCAACGGCGTTCCATCCCTCAGCCCAGGGTTGGCGCGACGCAGGAGCGCCTACCCTGGGTGCGTCGAAAAAAACCGCGCCAACCCCAACGGGGTTGTCCCCTTCGTTCCCAAGCTCCAGCCAGTAGTGTTCGGCAGCCTTCGTGCTGTGGGCGAGGAGCGGAGGCGGTTTCTGGTCTGGGAGGGGAGGTTGGGCCGGTGCTGGGAGGA
>JAYWEP010000231.1:0-52104 GCA_043779205.1 Chthoniobacter sp.
CGCCGCCTCACCATCGCCCGCTCGCTCGTCACCAAGCCCAGCCTGCTCATGCTCGACGAGCCCTTCAGCGGCGTCGATCCCATCGCCGTCGCCGACGTGCAGCAGATCATCTCGAACCTGCGCGACGCCGGCCTCGGCATCCTCATCACCGACCACAACGTCCGCGAAACCCTGAACATCGTCGATCGCGCCTACCTCATTTTCGAGGGCCGCGTGGTCACGCAGGGAACCAAGGACTTCCTCCTCAACGATCCCATCGCGCGCCGCGTCTATCTCGGCGAAGACTTTCAAATGTAACTCCAAACCAAACAACCAAAGGACACCATGCAAACCGCCAACATCAACGTCCCCGTCAAAGTCACCGGCCGCCACGTCAGCATCACCGAGCCGATCAAGGACTACTCGATCAAGAAGGTCGAAAGCCTGCACCTCGACTACCCTCGCATCATCGACGCGCAGGTCATCCTCGACGTGGAAAAGCACCGGCACTTCGCGGAAATCATCCTGCACTGCAACAACCACATCACCATCGAAGCCAGCCACGAGTGCGACGACATGTACGCGGCCATCGACGGTGTGATCGCGAAAATCGCGCGCCAGATGCGGAAGTACAAGACCAAGATCCTGCGCGACCACCGCCCCCGCCGCCACGACGTGCAGCACTTCGACGAGCAGGTCTTCCATCTCGATGCGGCCTTCGCGGAAACCGAGGGTCATGTGCCCGAGGTCATCAAAACCGAGCGCTATCCGGTGAAGCCGATGTTCGTCGATGAGGCCGTGCTGCAAATCGAAATGTCGAACCGCCAGTTCGTCGTCTTCCTCAACGCCAAGACCGAAAAGATCAACGTCCTCCACCGCCGCAAAGACGGCGGCTTCGGACTGATGGAGCCGGTCTTCGCGTAGCGCCGCACCGGGCTCCTTCATCGCGATCAAAAGGAGCGGTGTTTTAGAATCGACCCCGTTCCCGCTCATGGGCTGCACTTTGGCGGCGAACCGGGCCTCCGATTGAACCGTCGGCGATATGGCCGCTTGCCTCGCCAGTGCGACGATGGGACGCTGCCGACATGCAAGCCTACGAAGAAGTCGCGGAATTCATCGCCCGGCGCGGCCCGCGGGAAGTCGCGGATTTCCGCCCCTCGGCGGAGTCGCGGGAACGCGTGGTGGAATTGCTGGGGCGGGAAAAAGCGGGCGGGCTCAGCGCCGAAGAGCGGCGCGAACTCGATCACTACGAAGACTTGGAACTGCTGATGAATCTGGCCCGGGCGCACGCGCGGCAGTTGCTGGCGCATGAGTCGTGAGGTCGGCGAAGCGCTGCGCCGTCTCGTCGCGGAGCGCGCCTGGCACGTCTGCGAGTATTGCCTGGTCCATGAGGACGATCTCTTCCACGGTTGCGAAGTGGATCATGTGCTCAGTCTGAAACACGGCGGGCAGACGACCGCGGAAAATCTGGCCTCGCCTGTTTTCACTGCAATCGGCACAAGGGCACGGACCTCGGCTCGGTGAGCACGCGCACGGGTGGGTTGATCCGTTTCTTCAATCCGCGATCCGATGCGTGGCGGCAGCATTTTCAATGGAACGAAGGCGCCATTGAGCCGCTGACGGACATCGGTGAAGTGACGGCGCGGCTGTTGGACTTCAATCATCCTGAGCGCGTGGCCTTTCGGAAGCTGCTGGCCGAGACGGGGCGCTACCCGAGCGTCGAGGCTCTGGCTCGATTGAGGGAATGATCGCCCAGGTCATCGCCTATGAAACTTGAAGAATACGAATGCGTGAAAACCAAGCGCCGCGCCCAAGCCCGCATCTGCGAGCAGACCAAAGACCTCACGCCCGAGCAGTTGGTCGCCCATTACCAGCGCCTGGGTGAGACCGCCCGCCAGCGGCAGGCCGACTTGCGCGGCCTGCGCCCAAACCGCCGCGTAAGTGCAACGACTGCCTCGCGAAGCGCGACGCTGGCCAGTCCAGCCAGCCGCACCGAAACCAGCGACGGAAATTGATCCTTTTCATCCGACCCCGGCCCGCGCGATCAAAAAGAGCGAAATTCTAGAATCGACCCCATTCTCCCCTTGCTCAATAGTTTTGGAACGAGGGGGGCTTAACCAAAATGCAAACAAACCAAACCGCCAGTAAAAGCACAAAGGAATGCTCAGCTTCTGCTGCTCTGGGTATGCTGGCGACCCTTTGCCTGATGCTCGTGCTGCTTGGTAGCACCGGGCTGGCGTCGGATAAACCCGCGGCAGCAGCAAAAACCCAGGCTGCACTGGACGCGAAAATCGCTGAAAGTACGAGGCGGGCACAGCTCAAATGCCCGGAGGCATTTGAAACCGGAACACCGCAACAGTCTGCATTTTGGGACTTCGCCTATCATTACGATATGACGAAACCCAACTGGAGAAAACAAAGTGACTGGCCAGAGCAGATGATCGATTTGGTGCTGACTTATAGACCACGGCCAGAATGGCATGATGCGCGCATGGCCGCGCAGTATAGGAACGATCCCACGCATTCACCCGAGATCGAGGCAGTGAGAAATCGGTATGCAGCAGAGATACAGCCGGATATAATCAATAACGGTCAGGGCGTGAACTCGCCGGGCATCCAGGCGATGCTCGACGCAGAAATAGCAGCCGGAAATAAGCAATACAGTCAGCCCAACATTGCGCCAACCAAGCCTGTGGCAGCCGCACCAATGGAGCAGGCGGCACATGCTCAGGAGGCGAAGACGCTTGAAGCAAACCGGCAGATGGAAATGAGGCAACGCGCGGAGCAAGAAGCTGCACGGCTAAGTGCTGAAAAAGAGCAAAGCCGTGTCGAAGAGGAGCAAGCCCAAGTAGCCAAGCGGATTCAGGTGGAGGAGAATCGTCAAAGACTGGCGCGCGAAAGTCAGGCCAGCGAATGGTATATCGCACCACTTTTGATTGGGATCGGGCTTTTCATAGGTATCGTTGCCGTTTTCATGCTTTGGTTCAAAAGGTGCGCCCTTTGGTGGAAACAATCAGGGTTGATATCCGGTATATCCTCAGCCGTTTCTTGTATGGACGCGGCGAACAAAGCAGACCCAAACGAGTCGCCTACCGTTGAGGGAGCTGCAGCTTCCGACGCTCCATTGGCCTTAAGAGACCTCACTCCTTTGGCTTTTTGCATTCTAGCTTTAGGTTGGACTTCGCTCTGCTTACTTCCGCCCCGCCAGCTCCATTCAGCTTGGGTAGTTCCACTTGGGCTAATAGCCATTCCCGCTGTTTATCTTGCCGTTATGGCGATGTTTAACTTCTTGCGACCACGGCGGCTAAGCACTACCAATGCTTTTGGATCTTTTTTGTTCACGATGATTGCGGGTTTAGCGCTTCTATTTGGATTCCAAGCGATTGCAGGCTTCGTGGCTGATTCCCCTGTTTCATTTCGCGGCAAAGCGAGTCTTTGGTATATCGCACTCCAATTTGTTGGATGGTCGTATAACAACGTATTTGCTCATACGGATTTTTGGTCGAACCTTGAAGGTTTCATCTTTGCTGTCGGGCCGTGCGAGGAATTCACGAAACTCTTGCCGTTGTTTTTCATTGTGCTGGGCAACAAGGCTGTGCCCTTAGCCCGTCGCATTTCGTACCGCAGTTTTCTCGTTATTGGCTTCTTTTCTGGGTTAGGCTTTGGGGTTGGCGAAGCCTTATATCAATATTCGCCTAGGGGTGGTCTTTTTGATGTTGCTGCGAACATCCTACGCTGGTTCGCCTGCGTGCCTTCTCATGGAGTATGGACGACCATTGCGGCGGCCTGTTTGTGGATGCTGGCACCGCAGATCCAAACCGCGAAAAATGATCGCCAGGTCTTTCTTCTATGCAGCTTGACGGTTGTCGGCGCGGCACTGGCGCATGGCCTTTATGACGCTGCATGCGTTTGGCTGCCAGCGGCGATCTTCATGGCTGGGGCGTCGCTGCTGCTTCTCTACAAAACCGTCTCTATCATCGAAGTGTGGTCGAACCCACTCGCCGCGAGCGAAGAGCTGGCGGGTGTGGACGAAACGCCTAACTGGTTAATGAGTAGAGCACTCGCCTACCAGCGCAGTAACATCCTCTTCAAGAGAGCGTATGTGGTATGCGCCGCCTTGATATTGACTGTCACGTTCGGCGCTTCGGATTCCAGCGAACCGCCGCGCACCAACTCCGCCCATCAGACGTCACCTGACGAGGTCACCGTGCAGGCCGCTTACGACCGTGGCTACCCCCAAGGCGCAGGCAGCGGATATACAGCCCGTCAACAAGGCGAACCTCGCTATATTCCTTCTGATCTGGAGCGCGCAGTGAACATGGTCGCTCAGTCTGAGATATTTGGTCCCCCTTTTTACGGTCGTCTTTTTACAAGCGACGAGCGCGAAGCCTATATTCATGGGTATCACAGAGGATATGACGCCGGATGGAGCAACCAATAACCGAAATGAAAAGCTGAAGAGGTCGGTGCTGGAGTGCAAAGAAGGGTCGGTTCTAAAGCGGTTGGAGGTAAGTAATCTCGCAGGGCCTGTCGTGGCAGTAGGCGAAGGAAATCATGTCACTCGTGTCCCCTAACAGGATAAGTCTGCGGTCTTCGATTACGCTTCGGAATATACGCCGATAGTCATTCAGCTTGCTACCGACAGTAAATTTGACGTTGGAAGGACTGCTCGCAACCATGGCCGCAACCAATTTGACTGCCTCCATCCTCATGAATTCTTCGGTTATAAGGTGGTCGTTGTTCATAGATATTGCTGTTGTGATCCTGTTGTTCTTGTTTGTTTTCTGACTACGGTGGTGTTTTCTGGGCTGAATCTGGCGATGTGGTTTTCCCCGGTGTTTGATTCGTCGATACGTTCATTGCCGGAGTTGCTGCCATTGCCTGCGATTCTGTGCTTTTCGACGCTGGGGGTATTTGTTTGTTTGCTGTGGTTGATGCGCGTGGGTTGGAAGGGGTATCGGATGTGTCGCGATGAGCGGGTTCGTGAGGATTCCACCACAATAAAACAGAACCCAGTGCCGCTATCGCTGCAAACACCGCCAACAAGCACGAAATACGAAACGAATTTTTGAATTGCCTGTCGCGGTTGCGTTCCTGCAGGTCGCGCTGCTGCGACGCCTCCTTAAATTGGGCGCGTGCCTCGACCAGTTCCACTTCCAGAATATGCACCCTATGCTTCCGGTTGATCTCGTCGGAAATTACGGTCAGATAGAATGGAAATATGCTTGCCGGATCGGCGCAATGACTCACGACTTCGGAAGAAAGTTTGTAAAGGTCGTCGAGGCTTTTGTCTTGCATCGGTTCACTGCTGAGCCGGCCGAAAAGTGCGACGGCCGCTTTTTGTTGTTCAGCACTCATAAATTATGAATAATCGAATTGAAGAAACGGGCGCTTCATCAGCGTCGCTTCTTCGTTGGCCTTTGGCTGGTTTCAGTTGTGGTAATCCAGTCAGCAATCTCGTCCAATCCGGCCTGAATGGCCTCGCCGCTTAGGTTTTCGGATTTTGCGCGCTGCCACAAGCGGGACATCCGAACGCCAAGCTCACTTCGGGAATATCGCACGCTGTCCTGATTGAGGTTATCGGGCAGAAATGGTTCGCCGTCCGGTGTGCAATCTCCGTGAATAGCCATGTGTCCAACATACCAACCGGTATCGGTAAGCCTGATGTGGTAAATGTCGATGCCATTCCAACGCCTGGTGGAAATACGAAAAAGGAAAGTCTCAGTGCTCATGTTTTAGGGCGCGTGATGGGAAATAAGTTCTGCTACCATCGCAGCTTTCTGGCTGGCGTCGCCACCGTAAAATGGTTCGTAAGATGAAAAGGTCGCGACGGGAATTTGCTGGGTCGGGGTGTGAATCAGGACGATATGATCGACACGCACATAATAGGCGATGCTGACAAATGCGACAAGCAGACAGCCGATGACTGTAGGCGCAAGAAGCGTGGCAAGGACCAAGCCTCCTAAAGTTATGAGCCACTTCAGGAGTCGATTGCCTCTGTCCTCCTTGCGGTCAACTGCACGAATGTCGTTCAGGGAAAATTGGCCGGTTGAGGGGGGAAGGGGTCGGTTCTAGAATCTCGCTCTCGGGCGGTGAAGAGCGCCGAATGGCGTGCCGCGTACTGGCACCGGTGCCCGCCATTTTTGACCCTCGTTCCGAAACTCTGTTTCGGAACGCACTGACGCCGGAAACTCCGTTTCCCTATGAGGAGAGAATTGAGCGATCACCCTTCTCCAGCGGCGCGGAGGATGGCGGTGATGAGGGCGTCGTCGAACCAGCAGCCGGCGCGGTCTTGCAATTCGGCGATGATCGGGGAGACCGCGGCGAGATGCCCGTCCAGCTTGGCGAGGACGAGGCAGCCGAGGACGCCGGTGGGGATCAGCCCGAGCGATTGGGCCACGCGGCGGCCGAGACGCTCGTCCATCAGCAAGGTGCGGGCATGAAGCTCCAAGGCGAGGGCGAGAGCCTGGGTCTCGCCAAGGTCGAGATGGGCGGCGATGACGGCGGGAGGAATGTGGCTGGGCGAAAGCACCTCGATCCATGCAGGCAGCACGGGATGGGTGTGCAAAAGTTCGGTCGCGACCGCGGGCGGGATGATGACCTGACCGAAAAGCAGGTGGAGAAGGTCGGCCCGACCGATCGTCAAGAGCGCCGTGAGCGGGGAGGTGTCGCTGACGACGATCACGAGCTAGCGGGCGCGGAGTTTTTCGATGGCGATGAGGTCTTCGGCGAAATCCTCGACGCCGTAGTGGAGGGGAATTTTCCGCCGACCCAACTCGCGCATGAATTCGCTCTGGCTGATCCCGGCGGCTTCGGCGGCCTGGCCGAGCGTGACTTCCCACGCGGTGAAGAGGCCGATGGCGAGGTGCAACGCGGCCTGGCTGGGCGTGAGCGTCGATTCGAGCGGCTCGGGCAGGGTGATGTTCATGGCGGCGGGAAAGTATCGCGTGGGGCGGAGAGCCGCAATATCGCAAAGGGGAGAGGGGATGGGGCGCTTTTAGAATGCCGCTCTTAGAGGGTGTACCGAAATTCTAGGCCGACGGTTTTTTGACCACGGATTGCACGGATTGCACGGATTTTCAGAAAGCAAAAATCCGTGCAATCCGTGGTCAAAAAATCATCCCACAAGAGTTTTGGTACATGCTCTTAGCGACTGTGAAAGCGCAGGTGGAGGTGCCGGAGGGTTTCACGGTCGAGACGGTGTGCGAGGGGCTGGATGCGGTGGTGACGATGGATGTGGCGCGCGACGGGCGCATTTTCATCTGTGAGCAGACCGGCGCGGTGCGGGTGGTGAAGGACGGGCGGCTGCTGGAGGAGCCGTTTCTGCGGATCGCGGTGGACGATTTCTGGGAGCGGGGCGTGACCGGCGTGGCGCTGCATCCGCGCTTTCCGGGGGAGCCGATGTTCTTCGATGAAGCGGTGCTGCAAATCGAGATGTCGAACTGCCAGTTCGTGGTCTTCCTGAGTGCGAAGACCGAAAAGATCAACGTCCTCCGCCGCCGCAAAGACGGCGGCTTCGGACTGATGGAGCCGGTGTCCGCGCAGCCCGCCGCCTCCCGTTCGCGCCTTCCGAAAGATCGGGGGATTCAGACACCCACTGTGATCGAACCCGGCGCGGTGGTTTCCGACGTGGCCTTTTCTCCCGACTCCGCCGCGGGGCTGGAGAGGGAGGCGCGGTGGGTGAGGAGTTCGATGCGGCCATCGGCGTGCTCGACGAGGGCGGAGAGGCTCTCGACCCAGTCGCCGCTGTTGTAATAGGCGGTGTCGCCGATCATGCGGATGACGGGTGAGTGAATGTGGCCGCAGACGACGCCATCCACGCGGTCGCGGTGGGCATGCTGGACGATGGCTTTTTCAAACTCGCCGATAAAGCTGACGGCGTTCTTCACGCTTTTTTTCACGTAGGCGCTGAGCGACCAGTAGCCGAGGCCGAGGAGGCGGCGCGCGGCGTTCACGGGAGTGTTGAGCTTGAGCAGGAGCTGGTAGCCGACATCGCCGGCGCAGGCGAGCCACTTGATGTTTTGGATCACGGTGTCGAGCTCGTGCCCGTGGATGACGAGCAGGCGGCGGCCATCGGCGGTGGTGTGGATGTCGCGCGGGAGGATCTCGACCGCGCCGAAGTGGCCGACAAAGCCGGCGACGAATTCGTCGTGGTTGCCGGGGATGTAGATGACGCGGGTGCCTTTGCGCCCGGCGCGGAGGAGTTTCTGGATGACGTCGTTGTGCGCCTGGGGCCAGTAGATGCCGCGCTTGAGCTGCCACATGTCGATGAGGTCGCCGACGACGTAGAGCGTCTCGAATTCGTGTTCGCGCAGAAAGGCCAGCAGGGCCTCCGCCTGGCTGCCGCGGGTGCCGAGGTGGACATCGGAAATCCAGCCGGTGCGGTAGTTTTGCATGCGGCACTAGAAACGCGCCGCTGGCGAAAAGGCAAAGGCTCTCCCGGCGGCGCGCGATGAATTTACCTCGTCGTAACAATCCTGCCGCAGCGTCGCATTGATCCGCTGAATGGCGGAGTATGAAGGAGCGCGGTGGGGGCATCCTGCGCGCGGCAGCCGTCTGGTGCGCGGGTGGGGGATGTCCTGCGCCGCTTCCGAAGGTCGCCACTGGCCGGTCCAGCACATCGGCCAGCTTTGGCGAGACGCCGCTTCTCCGTACCGCTGGTTCCACGGTCACGACAGCCAGCCCTCTGCGCCGACTACGGCTCCACCGTCACCCGTTGCCTCCATCCAAATGGCGGCACCTCCGGCCTCCCACCCACGGCCAACTCCCCATCCTCCTGCTTCACCTGCCAGCCCCCAAAAATCCCGTCCGCCTTTGATCGCACGCAAATCGTCCGCCTTTGTTTGCACCACCACAAGGCTGGCTTTTTGCCTTGCCACGAGCCGCGCGGCGTCGAAACATCCGCTCCCCGCATTCGCCCGGTCGAATCCCGCCCGAAACTAAAAACTCCCCGGAGTTCGACCGCTTGTGAATTTTTTCACAAAGTTTCTTGCAACGACTTCACGAAAGCGGCAATCTTCCAAAACTTTGAATTCCCGAAGCCCCGACACCCACTAGGAAATGGCGAATATTTTTCCACGCGGGAGCAATATTCTCCCACTGAAAGTCCTCCTCTGCGCCGCCGTCGCGGGCGGGGCGGTGTCGCTTGCGGTGCCGTATTATTTCACGCCGAAATACACGCGCGTCGGTTATCAGCCCGCGCAGCCGATCCCGTTTCCGCACGATGTCCATGTGGCGCAGCTCGGGATGGATTGCCGGTATTGCCACAGTTTTGTGGAGGTGGCTGCGCACTCGAATGTGCCGACGACGCAGGTCTGCATGAACTGCCACCAGTCGGTGCAGCGGGACAACCCGAAGCTCGCGCCGCTGCGGGAGTCGTGGCGGACGGGCCAGCCGGTCGAGTGGGTGCAAATCCACAAGACGCCGGACTACGTGTACTTCAACCACTCGGCGCATGTGAACCGCGGCGTCTCGTGCGTGAGCTGTCACGGACGGGTGGACAAAATGCCCGTCGTTTTTCACGCCGAGCCGCACTCGATGTCGTGGTGTCTCGACTGCCACCGCGCGCCGGAGAATGCGCTGCGTCCGCTGGATCAAATCACGAATCTGGGCTGGGAAGCGCCGGTGGCGAAAAACCAATCCGTCAAAGAAGCGCAGCTTGAGCAGGGGCTCGGGCTCAAGAAAAAGTGGCACATCAATCCGCCGGATAAAAACTGCGCAGGCTGTCATCGATGAAACGTATTTTCCAACACCCCACGGAGCCCGCGACGGGCCGCAAGTACTGGCGCTCGCTCGGGCAGCTCGGCGACACGCCGGAGTTCCGCGGCTGGCTGACGCGCGAGTTTCCGCAAGGTGCCGCCGAGATCCAGGGTGGCGAGGTTTCGCGCCGCAATTTCCTCCAGCTCATGGGCGCTTCGATGGCGCTCGCGGGTCTGAGCTTCGCGGGCTGCCGACGCCCGGAAAAGCATCTCGTGCCGTTCACGCGCGGCGTGGAGTGGTCGATTCCGGGCAAGCCGTTGTTCTTCGCGACCTCGCGCCCCTCGCGCCGCGGCTACGCGCCGCTCGTGGCGACGACGCACGATGGACGCCCGACAAAAATCGAGGGCAACCCGCTGCACCCGGTGAGCAAGGGGACGACGGACCTTTTTTCGCAGTCGTCGGTGCTCGACCTTTACGACACGGATCGCGCGCGGTTTTTCGTGCATGAAGGCAAGCAGTCCGATGCGGCGGCGTTTGAGAAAGCGCTGGATGAGATTTTGCAGGGCGCGGGCGATGGGTCTGGGATGGCGTTTCTTTTGGAAAAGGACAGCTCGCCGACGCGCGAGCGGTTGCGCGGGGAGATCGCGAAGAAGTTTCCGCAGGCGACATGGGCGGTCTATGAGCCGCTCGGCACGGAGCTCGCCGAGGAGGCCGCGGCGGTCGCGTTTGGCGAAGGCATGGCGGCGATTCCGCTGATCGACAAGGCCGACGTGATCCTGTCGCTCGACAGCGATTTCCTCGGCACCGAGAGCGACGTGAACACGATCCGTGAGTTTTCCGCGCGGCGGAAAGTCACGGGGCCGGACTCGAAGATGAACCGGCTCTACGTGGTCGAGAACCGCTACACGATCACCGGCGGCATCGCCGATCATCGCCTGCGCGTTCCGGCCAGTCAGATCGGTGCGTTCGCGCTCGCGCTGGCGGGGGAAATCGCCGCGGTGGCGAAGGACGCGACGCTCGGCGAAGCGGTGAAAACTTTCGGCGCTTCGGCGGTGAAATTCAGCGCGGAGTGGATCAAGTATTCGGTCGAAGACCTCGTGGCGAGCAAGGGTGCGAGCCTGGTGCTCGTGGGTTCGCGCCAACCGGCGGCGGTGCAGGTGCTCGTGGCGGCGATCAACGCGGCGCTGGGCAATATCGGCAAAACCATCGTCGGGCGGAAGGTGGGCGAGAAGCCCGCGCAGACGCTGGGGGAACTGGCGAAAGACATCACCGATAAGAAGGTCAAGACGCTCTTCATCGTCGGCGGCAACCCGGTCTATAACGCGCCCTCCGATTTGAATTGGGTGGAGTTGCAAAAGTCGGTGCCGACGGTCATCCGCCTCGGTCATGCGGAGGACGAAACGTCGCATCACGCGCACTGGAACGCGCCGCTCGCGCACTATCTCGAAAGCTGGGGCGATGGCCTCGCGGCGGACGGCAGTTACCTGTCCGTGCAGCCGATGATCCTCCCGCTCTTTGGCGCGTGGAGCGAACTCGACCTCCTTGCGAAAGTCGCCGGCCAGCCCAAGCCGACCGGGCCGGAGCTGATTCAGGAAACTTTCAAAGCTGTCGCGAAACCGCAGGAGTTCGTCAGCGCGTGGGCGAAGTTTTTGCACGACGGCTTCCTCGCCGACAGCGCGGCGAAGCCCGAGGCCCTCACGTTCGACGGTGCTGCCGCGACGAAATATGTCGCCGACAAATCCGCGCTGCCCGCACTCGCGGAGAACGCCTACGAAGTCGTCTTCACCGGCTGCGCGAAGGTCGATGACGGCCGTTTCAACAACAACGGCTGGCTCCAGGAAATCCCCGACCCGATCACGAAAATCACCTGGGACAATGCGGCGATGATCAGCCCGGCGACCGCGAAAAAACTCGGCGTCGAAGACAACGACCTCATCGAAATCACCGTCGAAAAGCGCTCGCTCAAAGTGGCGGCGATCATCGCTCCAGGTCACGCGGACGGATCGGTTTCCATCGCCCTCGGCTATGGCCGCACGGTCGTCGGTCGCGTCGGCCACGGCGCGGGTTTCAATGCCTACCCGCTGCGGACGACCGCCCAGCCTTACTTTGCGGTCGGCGCCACGGTGAAAGCCACCGGCGATTCCTACAAGCTCGCGCTCACCCAGGAGCACTGGGCGCTCGAAGGCCGCGGCGGCGATTTGACCCGCGAGGCCACGCTCACCGAGTACAAAGCCGATCCCGATTTCGCGAAGACCATGGGCATGGACGCCCACATCCCGCCGAACGTCTCGCTTTACTCCAACCCGCCGCTGAACAAGCCCGACAGCCTCGACCCGCACGCATGGGGCATGGTCGTTGATCTTAACACCTGCATCGGCTGCTCGGCGTGCATGGTCGCCTGCCAGTCGGAGAATAACATCCCGATCGTCGGCAAGGAGCAGGTTATGGAAGGCCGCGAGATGCACTGGATTCGCACCGACCGTTACTTTGCCAGCACCGACGAAAACGACGCCGATCCCGAGATGGTTTCGCAACCCATGATGTGCCAGCACTGCGAGAATGCGCCGTGCGAAACCGTCTGCCCGGTCAACGCCACGGTGCATAGCGAGGACGGCCTGAACGTCATGGCCTATAACCGCTGCATCGGCACCCGCTACTGCGCGAATAACTGCCCGTTCAAGGTGCGCCGGTTCAACTTTTTCGACTACAACGAGCGCGACACGCTCGGCCATGTGAAAGGGCATCCTTTCACCGGACTCTACGCGTGGAACCTCACCGCTCCGAAAGGCGCGGAGGACACGACCAAGATGTCGAAGAATCCGAACGTCACCGTGCGCATGCGCGGCGTCATGGAAAAATGCACCTTCTGCGTGCAGCGCATCCAGGAGGCGAAGATTGCGACGAAGGTCGCGGTGCGCGATTCCGGCGACGTGCGCATCCCGGCGGATGCCTTCAAAACGGCCTGCGCGCAGGCCTGCCCGGCGGACGCGATCACCTTCGGTGACATCAACAATCCCGAAAGCTCCGTCTCGAAGCTCAAGAAGAGCGAGCGCGGTTACCGCCTCCTCGAATACCTCAACGTCAATGCGCGGGTCACCTACCTCGCGCGCATTCGCAATCCCAACATGAAGATGCCCGGCGCGGAAAAAATCGGCGCGGCCATGAAATCGCCGCA
Source organism: Chthoniobacter sp. (assembly GCA_043779205.1). Classification (GTDB taxonomy): domain Bacteria; phylum Verrucomicrobiota; class Verrucomicrobiia; order Chthoniobacterales; family Chthoniobacteraceae; genus Chthoniobacter. The sequence goes on from JAYWEP010000231.1 coordinate 12,854, forward strand.
CGGCCACAAAAAGGCGGAGCATGAAACCGGAGGAAAACACTAATGGCTGAGTCCGCCGTCACTCTCACCACGCCGCACGAACTCGTGCGCGTGCCGCTCGTGACCAATGATCGCAAGATCACTTGGATCTCGGACAAAGTGTCCGTCATCGTCGAAGCACCCACGCCGCTGTGGTGGTGGCTGGCCTTTTTGCCGTGTTCGGTGATCGCGCTGTTTGGCCTTTTCTGCATCGGCTATCAGATCTCCAATGGCGTCGGCGTCTGGGGAGAAAACAAAACCGTCGGCTGGGCGTGGGACATCACGAACTTCGTCTTCTGGATCGGTATCGGCCATGCCGGCACCCTGATCTCGGCGATCCTTTTTCTGTGCCGGCAGAAATGGCGCACGTCGATCAACCGCGCCGCCGAAGCGATGACACTTTTCGCGGTCATTTGCGCGGGCATTTTCCCCGGCATCCACGTCGGTCGCGTGTGGATGGCGTGGTTCCTCGCGCCGATCCCGAACGCCAACGGCATCTGGCCGAACTTCCGTTCGCCGCTGCTCTGGGACGTGTTCGCGGTCTCGACTTACTTCACCGTCTCGGTGCTGTTTTGGTACACCGGCCTCGTGCCCGATCTCGCGACCTTGCGCGACCGGGCAAAGTCCCGCGTCAAAAAATATCTTTACGGCATTTTCGCCCTCGGCTGGCGCGGCTCAAACCGGCAGTGGCGGCACTACGAAATGGCGTACCTGCTCCTCGCCGGCCTCTCCACGCCGCTGGTGCTCTCCGTTCACTCGGTCGTCTCCTTCGACTTCGCCACGTCGATCGTCCCCGGCTGGCACACCACGATCTTCCCGCCTTACTTCGTCGCCGGCGCGATCTTCGGCGGCTTCGCGATGGTGCTCACCATCCTGCTGCCCTCGCGGTTGCTCTATCCGCAGGTGGACGACCTCGTCACGCGCCAGCATGTGGACAAGATGGCGAAGATCATTTTGCTCACCGGCTCGATCGTCGGCTACGCCTACCTCACGGAACTCTTCATCGCCTATTACGGCGCGAACCAGTTCGAGAAGTTCGCGTTTTTCAGCGCGCGCATCGGCCTGCACAACTCCGGCTGGTACTCGTGGGCCTACTACGTCATGATGTTTTGCAACGTCATCTCGCCGCAGCTTTTCTGGATCAAGTCCATGCGAACGAACTACATTGCCGTCTTCATCGTCTGCATGTTTGTGAATGTCGGCATGTGGTTCGAGCGCTTCGTCATCATCGTGACCTCGCTGGCGCAGGATTTCCTGCCGTCCTCGTGGCATCACTACCATCCGACGTGGGTCGAAATCTGGACGTTTGTCGGCACCTTCGGCATCTTCCTGTCGCTCTTCCTGCTCTTCATGCGCTTCCTGCCGATGTTCTGTATGTTTGAGATCAAGCTCGTCACGCCGGAGGGCGATGGGCACAAGGAACCGAAAAAGGAGGGCCAGCACTGATATGGCTGAATACCGCAAGATTTACGGACTCGGCGCACAGTTCGACAGCGCTGCGGCGCTGATGAAAGCGGCGGAGAAAATCCGCGACGCCGGCTTTACGAAATGGGATGTGCATTCGCCATTTCCCGTGCATGGCATGGACAAGGCGATGGGTCTCGGCAAGTCGTGGCTGTCCACGCCGGTTCTCATCGGCGGTGCGACCGGCACGCTCACGGCAATCCTGCTGACCTGCATTCCGTCGTTCTGGATTTACCCGCTGATCGTGCATGGCAAGCCCTTTAACTGGGCCACCCTGCCGGCGTTCTTCCCGATCATCTTTGAGCTGACCGTGCTTTTCTCGGCGTTCAGCACGGTCTTCGCGCTGCTCATCATGAACCAGCTCCCGAAGTGGTATCATCCGGTCTTTAACTGGGAGCGCTTTTCGCGCGTGACGGACGATGGCTTCTTCGTTGTCATCGAGGCGCGGGACGCAAAATTTTCCGAGACCAAGACCCGCGCGCTTCTCGAGGAAATCGGCGGCAGCCACGTCACCCTCATCCACGACTGAACATGCTTCGCTATTTCTTCATCGCCTTCCTTTTGGTCACGGTCGCGGTCGTTTCGCTCGCCGGTTTCCGCGGCTCGAAAAGCGCGCTGCCGCCGATCGAGATTTTCCCGGACATGGATCATCAGCCGAAGTATCAACCGCAGCATCCGAGCGGCTTCTTCGCCGACGGTCGCGCGGCGCGCAAGATGGTCGATGGCACGGTGCCGATGGGTTACGCGATGCACGGCTCTTACCTCCAGGCGGGGGCGAAAAACGGGGCTTTCGAGCCGGCGGGCTTCACCAATCAGCCGGACTATTACAACACGGGAAAGTTCGGTGACAGCTATGGTGATGGGTTCCCGGTCGAAGTTACCTCCAAGCTCATCGCGCGCGGGCAGGAGCGTTTCAATATAAACTGCGCAGTCTGCCACGGGAAAGCCGGCCTTGGTCTTGGCACTGGCATTGCGGGCCAGTATGGCGTCGCGGCCATTGCCAATCTCCAGGACGACCGCATCCGTGCGATGCCCGACGGGCAGCTTTTCTCCACGATCACGAACGGCAAAAACACCATGGGTGCCTATGGGCCGCAGATCGCCCTCGATGACCGCTGGGCCATCGTCGCCTACATCCGCGCGCTGCAGAAGAGCCAGAGCGTGAAGCTGGCCGAACTGCCGGAGGCGAAACAAAAGGAACTCCAAGCGAAGCCATGAGCGACCACTCCCACGAAATCACGCCGCCCGAACCGGAGAAGTTCGATCTCAAGCATGTCGGAGGTTTGTCGAACATTCTGCTCGGCGCGGGCGTGGTCGGCATCGCGGTCAGCCTGCTCGGGCTGGCGATTCCGAGCTGGCGGGAGCAGTTCGCGTTTTCCTGGCTCTTTGGGTTCAGCTACTTTTTCACCATCTGCTGCGGGGCGCTTTTTTGGACCAGCCTCCAGCACGCCACGGACTCCGAGTGGTCGGTGCTCGTGCGCCGGCAGATGGAAAACATCGCGAAACTGCTGCCGTATTTCGGGCTCTTCTTCCTGCCGCTGATTCTCTTCTGTGCGCCGTATCTTTGGAAATGGTGGAACATCGAGCCCGGCGTTGATCCGCTCCTCGATGCGAAAGCGGGCTATCTGAACCACACCTTCTTCTGGGTGCGGGCCGTCGGTTACTTCGGCTTCCTTGCATGGGTTTCCACCTCGCTTTACAAGAGCTCGACGGCGCAGGATGCGGACGGTGCGGCGAAGCACACCTTCACCATGCGGAAGTTCGGCATTGGCGGCATCGCCGTCGTCGCGCTGGCGCTCTCCTTCTCCGGTTTCGACTGGCTCATGGGTCTCGACTACCACTGGTTCTCGACGATGTGGGGCGTCTATATCTTCGCCGGTGCGGCGGGCAGCTCGATGTCTTTGCTGGTGCTGCTCATTTCGGCCTTGAAGTCGAAAGGCTACCTCAAGGCGGTGAACAATGAGCACTACCACATCATGGGTAAGTTCATGCTGGCCTTCACCATTTTCTGGGCCTACATCGGCTTCTCCCAATACATGCTCATCTGGTATGCGAACATCCCGGAGGAGACGATCTACTTCCGCATCCGCAACACCGAGTCGTGGTGGTATTTTTCGCAGTCCCTGGTCGTTTGCCGCTTCTTCCTGCCGTTTCCGGTGCTGCTCATGCAGGCGACGAAAAAAACGAAGTACATCAATTGGGTCGCCGCCTGGATTCTGCTCATGCAACTGCTCGACATCTACGTGATCGTCCTGCCGAGCCTGCATCCGACCGGCTTTAGTCCGAGCATCCTCGATGTGTTTTCGCTGGTCGGCATCGGCGGCATCCTTGGCTGGCTGTTTCTCAGGATCATTGGCCAATCGAACCTCTTCCCGATGCGCGACCCGCGCCTGCTCGGCTCGATCAAACTTAGCAACTGATATGGCGTCCGAAACTTCCCACCGCACGCCCAACGTCTTCGTCGTCTTCCTCGGCAGCGCGGCGGCGTTTGTCGTCATCGCCGCGATCTTTGCCGGCGCACTGGCGAAGAGAAAGCCGGGCAGCGAAGTCGAGCACCAGCGCGCCGCGCAGCGTTTCGAGACGCGCACGAAGCTCGAAACCGCAGCGCTGGAAAAGCTCAACTCCGAAGGCTGGGTGGACAAGGCCAAGGGCACCGTGCATGTGTCGATCGCCGAGGCGATGACGCTGATCGTCGCCGACCTCAGTGCGAAAAAGCCCGCGCCCTCCTCGGTGAAAGTCGAGGCTCCGCTCCCGATGCCGGTGATCGATCCAAACTCGACCGAACCGCCGGCCCCCGCGCTCCCGTCCGCCCCGCAAGGCGCTGACACCATCCGTTTCGCGCTGCCGGCGGCTGCGCCAGTGGCATCCGCGGCCCCGGCTCCCGCCGCACCCGCACCGGAAAAACCGGCGGAGCCCGCGCCGGCTCCTGCGGCTCCTGCGGCTCCCGCGATTCCGCCTGCGCCTCCCGTCCCGCCCGCGCCCGCGCCCGAAAAGCCCGCCGATCCCGCGCCTGCCGCTCCGGCCAAACCGACTGAAAATCCCGAACCCGCGAAATGACCGCCGCCGCCCTCGCTCCCACTCCGACGACCGCCGCTCCGGCCCATGCCGCGCCGAGCGCCGCGCAAGCTTTGGCGACCGAGCGCGCCGCCATCGACGCCTCTGCATCCGGCCCGGTGCTTTTCTTTTTCGGCAACGCCATCCTCTGGCTGCTGCTCACCACGGTGCTGGGTTTCATCTCGTCCATCCAGCTCCACAGCCCCGGCTTTCTCGCGGACATTCCCTTCCTCACCTATGGCCGCGTCCTGCCCGCCTACAACAACGCGCTCGGCTACGGCTGGGCCACGCTCTCCGGCATGGGTGTGGCCATCTGGCTGCTCGCGCGTCTCTGCCGCGTGCAGATCAAACTGCCCGGCGTCCTCGTCACCGGCGCGATCTTCTGGCAGGTCGGCCTGACCATCGGCATCATCCAGATTCTTGCGGGAAAATCCACGGGTGTGGAGGGTTTGGAGATTCCCGGAAGCGCCGCGGTGCTGATGCTCTTCGGCTATCTCCTCATCGGCCTTTGGGGCGCGCTGCTCTTTGGCTACCGGCGTCAGGCACCCGCTTACATTTCCGTCTGGTACATCGTCGCCGCGCTGTTCTGGTTTCCGTGGACCTTCGCGGTCGCCCACATTTCGCTGGCGCTGCCTTCGGTGCAGGGCGTGGTGCAAAGCCTGGTCGCGGCGTGGGCGATGCAGAATTTCCTGAACGTCTTCATTACTGCCATCGGCCTCGCCGCGGCGTATTATCTTATTCCGAAAGTCATCAACCGTCCGATCCATAGCTACCATCTCGCTTCGACGGGTTTCTGGTCATTCATCCTTTTCGCCGGACTGACCGGCGCGGTGCGGCTGAGCGGCGGGCCGGTGCCTGTCTGGCTGGTCACGCTGAGCATCGCGGCGACGATCTTACTCATTGTCCAGATCGTCACGGTCTCGACCAATCTGATCCTCACCATGCGCGGCGAATACCACATGGTCTATCACTCGCCGACCATCCGCTTCACCTTCTTCGGCGCCATCGCTTTCACCATCGCCAGCGTGATCGGACTGCTGGCGTCACTGCGTTCCGTGGATCGCGTGCTGCATTTCACTTTCTTTCAATCGGCGCAGACCCATCTGCTGCTTTACGCGTTTTTCAGCATGGTGATGTTTGGCGCGATCTACTACATCCTGCCGCGCCTTGTCGGGTGTGAGTGGCTTTCGTCCTCAATGATCAGCCTGCACTTCTGGGGCTCGGCTTACGGCGGCGGAATGTTGATCGCGATGCTGGCCATCGGCGGCATCGCCTACGGCTCAGCGCTGGCCGAGCCCGAGGCCATCTTCTCGCAGGTCATTCAGGATGGGGCCGTCTATTACATCGCCGGTTCCATCGCGTGGGGGATGATCGCCATCGGCCATCTCGTCTTCGCGCTGCACTTCCTGCTCATGCTGCTCCGCATCGGCCAGCCCGGCGGCGAGCCCACGCTGTTCGCGCCCATCGGAGAGGAGAAACACTAAATGAACCGCTCGCTCTATTTGTTCGCCGCCATCATCGGGTCGTTTGCGCTCTCGTGTTCCGCGCTGGTCATCATGCCGAAGTGCCAGCTCGGCGGGCTCCAGCCGCAGACCGTCGAGGACGAGGGCAAGATCGTGGATATTTACCCGATCAAAAACGTGTCCGTGGAAAAAGGCCGCGCCGTCTATGCGTCGGAGGGCTGCTTCTACTGCCACTCGCAGCAGATTCGCGACGAGCAGAACGGCACCGACATCGAGCGCGGCTGGGGCGTGCGCCGGACGGTGGCGCGCGACTACATTTTTGAAAAGAAACCCTATCTCGGCAGCATGCGTCTCGGGCCCGACCTCGCGAATGTCGGCTCCGCGAAATGGCGCAACGAACCGGAGAACGAAGACCCGAATTACAAGCCGGCGAAACGCGATGCCGCCTGGCAGTTGCTCCACCTTTACGCGCCGCGGACGGTCATCAAAATCTCGAACATGCCGCCTTACCGTTACCTCTTCGAGACGAAGAAAATCGGCGGCCAGCGCTCGGCGGATGCGCTCGCGCTGACCGGCGCGGACGCTCCGAAGCCGGGCTATGAAGTCGTGCCCAAGCCCGAGGCGAAAGCACTCGTCGCCTACCTCATGTCACTCGACAAAAGTCATCCGCTCAAGGAAGTGAAAGGTTCTGCACCGGAGGTCGCCGCCAAGTGAGCAAGCCCAACGATCCCGCGTCCATGAATCAAGGCCCCGACCGCATCGACTACCGCGAAAGCGCGGACATCACGGAAGTCCACGCATCCGTCCAGCGCGAGAAGCCCGAGCCGTCCGCCGATGTTACTCCCATGCCGCTCTGGCTCACCGGCATCTGCGCCGGAGCGATGGTCTGGGCCGGCACTTACTTCGGCGTCTTCCACGGCGGACTCAGCGCGAATGTCTTTAACGAATACGAAAGCTCGCCCGCCGTGCTTTTCCCGCAGCCGCAAAAGGCCGGTGGCAAGGCCACGGCGACGGAGGCTCCGCAGTCGCTCGCGCAAGCGGGCAAGGGAGTTTTCAGCCAGTATTGCGTCGCGTGTCACCAGGCCGCAGGCACCGGCGTGCCGGGGCAGTTTCCGCCGCTCGCGAAATCCGAGTACGTCACCGGCAGCGAGAAGCGGCTGATCGCCATTCTGCTCAAGGGTGCGCAGGGCCCCATCACCGTGCTTGGCGAGGCGCATACCTATTCGGGTAACATGGTGCCGTGGGAGGCGCAGTTGTCCGCGAAGAAAATCGCGGCGGTCGCGAGCTACATCCGGCAGGCGTGGGGGAACACGGCACCCGAGATTTCCGAGGCGAAGGTGACCGCGGCCAAGAAAGAATTTGCCGCCCAGGCCGCGCAGTGGAACGAAGCGCAGCTCCAGCAGATTCCCGCCGACGCCACGCTGCCCGACGAAGGCGGGCCTGTTGCGCCCGCGACCGGCGCAGCTCCGGCACCCGGCGGCGCGGCGGCTCCCGCAGTCCCGACGGCGGGCGGTGGCGATCTCATGGCGGAGGGCAAGGCGACCTATGCCCTGATTTGCATCGCGTGCCATCAGCAGACGGGCCTGGGTTTGTTTCCTGTGTTTCCGCCGCTGGCGAAATCGGAATATGCCAATGGCGATCCCAGGCGGATGGCGGCAATCGTCCTGAAGGGCGTGATGGGACCGATCACCGTCGAGGGCAAACAATATCCCGGTGCGGCACCGATGCCGGGCCATGAGGCCATGCTCACTGACAAAAAAATCGCCGCGGTTCTCACCTACGTCCGCGCGAGTTTCGGCAACACCAGCAGCCCGGTGACGCCGGAGATCGTCGCCGAGGCGCGCAAGGAATTCGCCGGTCGCACGGTCCAGTGGACCGAGGCGGAATTGAAAAGTTTTCCACCCGCCGCAAAGTAACTTCTCACGCACTCCCGCCATGAAAAAAATCCCGCTCGCCACCACTCTTCTCCTCGCTTTCGCCGCACTCGCGTCCGCGGAGGATGCCTTCGATGTCAAAACGTCCATCGACCGAGGCAAGGCAGTCTATATGCAAACGTGTTTGGTGTGCCACCAGATGACCGGCCTCGGCCTGCCGCCGGTTTTTCCGCCGCTCGCGGGAACCGACTACACGACGGGTGACGCGCGGCGGATGGTGGCGATGGTTATCAAAGGCGTGAACCCGCCGCTCAAGGTCAAGGACGTGACCTACCCGACGCCGATGCCTGCGCCGGAGATGCAGTTTCCGATTCTCAAAGACGATGCAAAGCTCGCCGACGTGATCAATTATGTGCGCAATTCCTTTGGCAACAAAGACGAGAAAGGCGTGACGCCGGCTTTCGTCGCAGCGGTGCGCAAGGAATTCGCCGCCCGCACCGCAGGCTGGACGGAAGCGGAACTTCTCAAATTCCCGGAGCCCGCAAAGTAAGATGATGCGGTGCCATTGCCATATTCGTGCGAGCCGCGCTCGCGTTGCGGTTCCACCAATTTTCCACTGCGCAACCGCTCCCTCGCGCTAGTCTCTCTCCCTCACCAAAGAATTTCGACGTATGTCCACTGCCGCCACCACGCACGCGCCTGACGATCACGCGCACGCCCACGACGATCACCATTACAACCCCGGTTTCTGGCAGAAGTGGGTCTTCTCCACCGATCACAAAATGATCGGCATCCAGTACGGCACGACCGGGCTGGCATTTCTGATGTTCGGCTTCTGCCTGATGATGGTCATGCGCTGGCAGCTCGCGCATCCCGGCACGGCGGTGCCGATGATCGGCACGTTTTTCGGAGACCTCGGCAAGTGGCTCGATGTCCATCACAAGCTGGCCGACCTCGGGCCGGGGCAAATGGATGGCTGGTTCTGGCTCCGCGCGATCACCGACATATTTCCCAACGGCGCGCTCTCGCCGGACGGCTACAATTCCTTTGGCGCGATGCACGGCACGATCATGGTCTTCTTCGGCATCGTGCCCGTGGCCTTTGCGGCTTTTGGAAATTTCGTCGTGCCGCTGCAAATCGGCGCACCGGACATGACTTTCCCAAAGATCAACATGGCGAGCTTCTGGTGCTTCTTCATCAGTTGCGTCTTCATGGTCGTGTCCTTCTTCGTGCCGGGCGGCGCGGCCAAGTCGGGCTGGACTTCCTATCCGCCGCTCTCGGGCATCGCGGACCTTGGCCCGCTCAATCACTTCTTTTTCAACGGCCAGACGCTCTGGGTCAGCGGGATGGTTTTCAACATCACCGCGTCGCTCCTCGGCTCGGTGAATTTCATTGCCACGATCATCCAGCTCCGCGCGCCGGGCATGACGTGGATGCGGCTGCCGTTCTTTGTCTGGGCGCAGTTCGTCACCGCGTTCCTCCTCCTGCTCGCCTTCCCGCCGCTCGAAGCCGCGGGCGTGATGCAGCTCATGGATCGCGCGTTCAGCACCAGTTTCTTTATGCCGACTGGCTTGGTCGTGGGCGGTCATCTCACGCACTGGTCGGGCGGCGGCAGCCCGATTCTGTGGCAGCATCTTTTCTGGTTCCTCGCGCACCCGGAGGTCTATGTGCTCATCCTGCCCGGCATCGGCATGGTCGCGGAGGTTATCGCCTGCAATACGCGCAAGCCGCTCTACGGCTACAAGGCGATGGTCGGTGCGATCCTGGTTCTTGGTTTCCTCTCGTTCATCGTGTGGGCGCACCACATGTATATGACGGGCATGGGTGCGAAAGTGGCGGGCTTCTTCCAGGTGACCACGATCATGATCTCGGTGCCGTCGGTCATCCTCGTGACCGCACTGATGTTATCGCTGTGGGGCGGCTCGATCCGCTTCACGATGCCGATGCTTTTCGCCTCGGCGTTTCTGCCGATGTTCGGCATTGGCGGTCTGACGGGCATTCCGCTCGCGTTTAACGCGGTCGATCTCTACCTGCATGACACCTATTACATCATCGGCCACTTTCACTATGTCGTCGCGCCGGGGACGATCTTCGCGATCTTTGCGGGCGTCTATCATTGGTATCCGAAAGCCACGGGCCGCATGCTCAATGAGTTCCTCGGGCGGCTGCATTTCTGGGGCTCGCTGATCTTCATCAACGGCATCTTTTTTCCCATGTTCCTGCAAGGCATGGCGGGCGTGCATCGCCGCTGGTACGACGGCGGCGCGACCTACGAGCAGCTCATGACGCCAGTCATGCACTGGAATAACTTCATGTCCGTCTCCGCCTTCCTCCTCGGCGCGGCGCAGATTCCTTTCATCATCAATTTCTGCACGGCCATGTTTATCGGACGCAAATCGGGCGACAACCCGTGGGACGCGACGACCGTGGAATGGGACACGCCCACGCCGCCGCCGCACGGCAATTTCATCAAGGACATCAGCGTCCACCGCGGGCCGTACGAATACAGCGTGCCCGGCGAGGACAAGGACTTCACGCCGCAGACCGAAGCGCCGAAATCGGACAAACCGCATTCCGCACCGGTGCCCGCCGCGACGCACGCCCACTAAGTTTCGCCCATGCAAATCCCGCACGAAGTCACCGCCCGTCCCGACACCGGGCTCTACAACGCCAAGCTCGGCATCTGGCTCTTCCTCGCCTCGGAAGTCATGCTCTTTGGCGGCCTGTTCTCCGCCTACATCTTCCTCCGCATGGGTGCGGAGGACGGCTACTGGCCGCACGGCCTGCTGAACGTGCCCGTGGGCGCGATGAACACGGCGATCCTCATTGCGTCATCCGTGACCGTGGTGCTCGCGTGGGCTTCGCTCAAGATGCGGAAGTTTTCGCAATACAAACTGTGGATGGGTATCTCGATTCTGTGCGGAGTTATCTTTCTGTTCGTGAAACTCGTGGTCGAGTGGCCGCAGAAATTCGAGCATTTCGGCGCCTTCATCAAACAGGAAGCGCTCGCGAAATATGAGGATCGACTTGGTAACAAGCACATCGAGGAGGAAAACAAAAAGGGTCATACGAAAATTGATCCGCGCGTCGAAATTTCGGGGCATTTGCATGAGGTGGTGATCGACGCGAGCGGCGCGGACAAGGAGAGCCTGGAGGCGTTTCTGAAAAAGCATGACTTGGAGAAAAAGCCGGACGAGCACCATGCGAATCTGCTGGTCGTGAAAGGCAGGCATCTCACGCCGGGTGTGGTCGAAGACCTTGCCAACGTCCCGGACGCCACGCTCAAAGCGCCGGGCGTGAAGCTGAAGACCTTTGTCCTGGCCCTCGATCCGGTAAACGCCGATCCCACGAATGCCGAAAGCGACAAGCCGCATTTCTGGTACAAAGGGGCGACGGAAAAAATCGGCGAAATCGAGGCGGAGGATGTGGAGTCGTGGAGCGCCTTCGCGCCGAAGCACAGCACCTACTTTGCGGTCTATTTCACCATCACCGGCCTGCACGGTCTGCACGTCCTCGTGGGTGTGCTGATCATGATCTATTTCTGGCTGCCCATCGAGGGCGGCGCGAACATGTTCAAGCGCAACCCCGAGCATCTTGCCAACCGCGTCGAAGTCGTCGGCCTGTTCTGGCACTTCGTCGATCTGGTTTGGATCTTCGTCTTCCCGATTTTCTACCTCCTCTAAATCCCGCACATGAGCGAATCCCACGATCCCGGAAAACAGGCCGCACCCGCCGCGCCGCACGAAACCGCCGCGCCTGCCGAGCACGGCCACGGCACGCATCACGACATGCATCTCGGGCTGTATCTCGGCGTCGGCATTGGTCTGCTGGTCGCCACCGCCCTCACGGTCTGGCTCTCGTACATGGATTTCGGCAGCCGCAATGCGAACATCCTCGTCGCGATGTTCGTGGCGACGATCAAAGTCGGATTCGTCGGCGCGATCTTCATGCACTTGAAGGGCGAAAAATGGACGATCTGGAAATTCCTGTTCTTCACCGCCTTCTTCGTCACCGGGCTTTTCATGCTCACGCTGCTGCACTACGTCGATCCGATTTTCGGCACGACCCACAACACCCACTAGATGTCGCTGAAGGCCTTCCATATCTTCTTCATCATCGTGTCGATCCTGCTCGCCGCGGGATGCGCCGCGTGGGGATTTGTGAACGGCCTCGCGCCCGCGTTTGGCTTCACCTGCGCCGGGCTCGCCGGGGTGCTGCTGATCTATGGGATCTATTTCCTGAAAAAGTCGCGGAAGCTCATCCTATGACGCGCTCCGCCTGGTCCCGCTTTTTCGCCCTCGCGCTCGCTGCCGCGCTCGCGCAGATGCCCGCGACCGCCTCCGCCTGCGCCGCGTGCATGGGCGACCCCAGTTCCAGGTCCGCGGGCGCGATCAATGGCGCGGTTTTTCTTTTGCTCGGCTGCATCGGCGGCGTCCTCGCCCTGCTTGTCGCGTTCGGCATCGTGCTGATGAAACGCGCCGCCGCTCCGGTTCCGCCGCACGCCGAATTTTCGCACCACGACTCCGATCCCGGAGCCCATTCCTAAACACTCTATGTTCAGCATCAACAAAGCCCTGGGGATTCTCCCCAACGCCTCCGAGCATGGCCGCGCCGTCGATCATCTGCTCGAGGTCTGCCATTGGTTCATGGCGATCCTTTTCGTCGGATGGACGTGCTATTTTTTCTTCACGATTTTCCGCTTTCACAAATCGCGGCATCCGAAGGCCGACTACCACGGCGTGCAGAGCAAGGCCTCCGCGCATCTGGAGTTCAGCGTCGTGCTCATCGAGGCGGTGCTGCTCCTCGGCTTCGGCCTCCCGCTGTGGGGCAAGCGCGTGACCGGCGACCAGTTTCCCGCCAACGCCGACGCGGTGCGCATCCACGCGATCGGCGAGCAGTTCGCGTGGAATTTCCACTACCCCGGCCCGGACGGCGTCTTTGGAAAACAGCACGTTGATTTTCTCACGAGCGCCAATCCGCTCGGCATCGACCCGAACGATCCCGCGGGCAAGGACGACATCGTTTCCAAAAACGAAATGCACCTCATTAACGGCCACCCGACCGTCATCGACATCAGCTCGAAGGACGTGATCCACAGCTTTTCGCTCCAGCACATGCGCATGTGCCAGGACGCCATTCCCGGCTCGCGCATTCCGATGTGGTTCCGGCCCATCCGCGCGGGCGAGTATGAAATCGTCTGCGCGCAGCTCTGCGGCGCGGGGCATTACGCCATGCGCGCGATTATGAAGGTCGAGACGAAGGCGGAGTTCGATGCGTGGATGAAAGAGCAGGCCGACCTCCAGCATCCGAAGGCCGCACCCGCCGCGGCCCCGGCGGAACCTGCCGCGAAGTAATTTGCCGGCGCACGGGCGTCGGCGGTGCCAGCCGTGCGGCGCGGCTGGGACGCACAAAGCCGGCTCCGCATTTTGAACGTCACGACCACCACCGCCTTCAACCCCGCGCTCGCGCTCTACGCGAAGGGCGTCGTGGCGGCGACGTTCGGGCTGCTCTTCGTCGGTGGGCTGGTCACGTCGTATCAGGCGGGCATGGCCGTGCCGGATTGGCCGCTGAGTTTTGGCTCGCTGAATCCCGAGGGTTGGTGGGGAAATTTTCCGGTGCGGCTGGAGCATGGGCATCGTCTGTTCGGCGCGAGTGTCGGCCTGCTCGTGACGGTTCTGTTCTTTTGGGTGTGGTTTTCAGAAGGCCGCACCCGCGCGCTGCGCATGCTGACTCTCGCAGCGCTCATTGGGGTGGTCGCGCAGGGCGTGCTCGGTGGCCTGCGCGTGACGGTGGAGACCGCGGGCAATCCGCACCTCGCGTTGCGGCTGCGGATCCTGCACGGGTGCGTGGCGCAGGCTGAACTTTGCCTGCTCGTCGCCATCGCCACGCTTCTTTCGCGCGGCTGGATCACGGAAACGTGGACTTCGGTGGGCGCGGGATTTTCCGCGATCAAGCGGCTGGCGTGGGCGGCGGTCTTTGCGGTCTATGGACAGCTCATCGTCGGGGCGGCGATGCGGCATAAAGGCGCGGGGCTGGCGATTCCGACTTTCCCGGAGGCGAATGAGGACGGCGGCTGGATGCCGAAGGTTCACAACATTTTCGTCGATCTCAATTTCACCCACACCCGTTTCGGCGCGGCGTTGGTCACGCTGCTCATTCTCTCGCTTGCGGTGCTCGTGCTGCGGCGGGCGCGCGGCGAGGTGCGGCTGACCAGCCCGGCCATCGGGCTGCTCGGCCTGGTGCTCGTGCAGGTGTCGCTCGGTGTCTATGTCATCTGGCATGTGAAACCGGTCACGCTGACCACGATCCATGTCGTCAATGGCGCGGCGGTGCTCGCGCTGAGTCTGCTGCTGGCCTTGCGCGCGGGGCGCTTTGCGGAGGTGAAGCCATGAGCCGCGTTGCGCAGGAAGCCGCCGGGGAAATCGACCTCGCCGAGCCGGGCCTGCTCACGGACCTGATGACGCTGACCAAAGCGCGCCTCAGTCTGCTCGTCATTGTCACCACGTTCGTCGGCTTCTGCATGGCGTCGGATAGCTCGCCCGACTGGATGCGGCTTTTTCACGCCGTCTTTGGCACCACGCTCGCCGCTGCCGCCGCGGCGGTGCTCAACCAGCGCATCGAAACGAAGGTCGATCGCCTCATGGAGCGCACCCGCCATCGCCCGCTGCCCGCCGGTCGCATGAAACCGGCGAGCGCGCTCGTGCTCGGCATCGCGCTCGGCGTCGTCGGCACCGTTTGGCTCTGGCGGACGACGAACGCCCTGGCCGCGTCTCTCGCCGCGGCGACCATCATTATTTACATCGCCTTTTACACGCCGCTGAAACGCCGCACCTCGCTCTGCACCATCGTCGGCGCGGTGTCCGGCGCGATTCCGCCGGTCATCGGCTGGACGGCGGTGCGCCCGTCGTTCGATCTCGGCGCGTGGGTGCTTTTCGGCATCCTTTTCACCTGGCAGATGCCGCACTTCCTCGCCATCGCGTGGATGTATCGCGACGAATACGCGCAGGCCGGTTTCGTGATGATCCGCCGCGACGACCTGACCGGCTCCCACACCGCCACGCAAAGCCTGCTCTACACGCTCGCGCTCCTCGTCATCACCGCGATCCCGTTTTTCGCGGGATCAAACAGCAGCAGTTACCTCGTCTTCGGCCTGCTCCTCGACAGCGTCATGCTGGTCTGCGCCCTGCGCTTTCTCTTCGACCGCACGCGTCCGACCGCGCGGATGCTTTTCTTCGCCTCGATCTTCTACCTCCCGCTGATCCTCGGGCTGATGATCTTTACGAAAGGTTGAGCGCATGGACCAGAACCCGGAAGGCGTTTTTTTGACCACGGATTGCACGGATTACACGGATTTTCGGAATCTAAAAATCCGTGTAATCCGTGCAATCCGTGGTTCCGATTTGCCGCGCTTGATTGGCTGTTGCGTCCTCGCTCTCGGCCTCGCTGCGGCGATGGGTGGCTGTCGGAAAAACGACGAGGCCTTTGAAATGATGCAGCCCCCGAGCGCGCCGGTGGTGCTGCAAAAATACTGGAGCGTCCCAGACTTCGCGCTGACCGAGCGCAGCGGCCAGACGGTGAAGCTCGCGGACTTTGCGGGCAAAGTGTGGGTCGCGGATTTTTTCTACACCACCTGTCCCGGCCCGTGCCCCATGCTCAGCAGCCGCCTGAGCGACGTGCAGAAAGAACTCAGCGCCGAGCCCGACCTCCGCCTCGTTTCGATTTCCACCGATCCCGAAAAGGACACGCCCGACGTGCTCAAGCTCTACGCCGGGAAGTTCCAAGCCACTGACCGCTGGCTCTTCCTCACCGGCGAAAAAACGGGCATCTACAGTCTCGCGCGCGATGGCTTCAAGCTCCCCATCGCCGAGCCCGCCAGCCCCGGCGGGCAGATCATCCACAGCACCCGGCTCATACTCATCGACAAGACCGGCACCGTCCGCGGCTTCTACGAGGCCACCGGCGAAACCGGCGTGCGCGACCTCGTCCGCGACATCCGCAAACTGCTCGAAGAGAAGTGACGAGCCGCTGTTTCCGCTTTCCCTCTACCTCTTCCTCTTCCTCTTCCGCGTACTCTTCCGCTTAATCTTCCTCCTCTTCTCCGAGATCAGGCGGCAGGAGGAGGAAGATTAAGAGGAAGCGGAAGAGGAAGAGCTGCCGCCGCCCTTCATCCAATACCTATGACCGTCTCCGATCTCCCGCTCCTCAATGCCAGTCTCAATGGGTTGAGCACCGTCTTTATTGTCGCGGGCATCACCTTCATCAAAAACGAAAGGAAGCAGGCGCACATCCTCGCGATGCTCAGCGCGCTCGTGACCTCCACGCTCTTCCTCGCGAGCTATCTCACCTATCACTACTCCACGCACGGGGCCGTCACGCGTTTCACCCACCCCGGCTGGCCGAAGACGGTCTATTACTTCATCCTCGCAACCCACGTCCCGCTGGCCGCCCTCACCCTGCCGCTGGTCATCCTCACCATCATCCCGGCGTTTCAGGCCCGGTATGACAAACATCGCCGCATCGCCAAGATCACCTTCCCTGTCTGGCTTTACGTTTCCGTCACCGGCGTCCTCGTTTATCTCATGCTTTACGTCTGGTTTCCCCCAGTGCCGGTGGGTTCATAGAGCCGGTTTTAAGAATGTTTTCCAGCTTCGCGCCGCTGTAGGGGAAGCTGACAGCTTCCCCTACAGCGGTGCGACTGAGAAACAGGCTCTAACTGATTGATTGGCGGTACTTGCGGGGAGCGCCGCCAGGCGCAGCGAAATCTTTCTTGACGTGTCCGTGCGGGAGTCTCAATACTGCGCGCACTATGAGCGCGGCAGATACTGATCCTTATGAGGGCTCGCTTCATCGCGATGCAGAACGTGGTGCGGGAAAAGTAACTTTCAAAGTTCCGGGAGACCGGCCCGATGAAATTTGCGTGCTGCCGAAGCACCTTCCTTTTGCCAAGTACCGCGGCAAGGACGGCGAAAAGGACATTGCGGATGAGAAGAAGCTGGCCGGTTGCGACTTTTACAAGGCGGGCGCCGCGGAGTCGGGCGTGGTGGCGGTTTCGCCCAAGAGAACCAGCACCAGCGCGGCGGTCGATGTGTATGAGATACCCGCCGGGACGACGAAGCCCGAGAACACGACGGCGGGCTATTGCCTGGGCCTGGAAAAGACCGGCAAGGTCGTGGCCAAGTTTAAGCAGACCGACAACGAACATACGACGACCTGCACGGCGGCGATCCTGGGTTACTATCATGTCTCACGGGTGCTCGGAGACATCTGCGAAATCAAACCGGCGGTGCTGCGGACGATGGACATCGAGCAGCATAAGCAGGTGGTGCGGCTCTCGGCGGAGATGGGGGTTCACGGGCTGGTGGGGTTGAGCTGGGGGCTGTTCAACAAGTACTACGCCGATCCGCGAGGCTCGCAGGTGGCGCGGACGCTTTTCACTTCCGACTTCACGCAGATTTATGGCGCGCTGCTGGAGAATACCACGGGGGAGGAGAACTATGCGGAGTGGCTGAGTGTGGGCTCGGACTTGGGCAGCGCGCGGGCCTTCCGGCAGATGGCGGATGCCCGGATGGCGGAGGCGATCGTCGGGTCCAGGGCCTTTACCCAAAGCAATGTGCAGACGCTGGTGGGGATGAGAGACATGAGCGAGATGATCCTGCTCGACTACCTGCTCGGGCAGTCCGACCGGCTGACGGGCGGTAACATCAGCGACTACAGCTTTGCCTACTACATGGACGGCGGGAAGGTCAAAGCAACCAAGGCCTCGAAGGCGTCGGAAATTCCGCCGGCGGCGGCGAGGGTGTTGGTTAAGAAACTGACCATTAAGGACACCGACGCCGGGTTGCTGAATACCAACGTGTTTGAGCAAAGGGGCTACCTCTCACAAATCAGTCACATGCATCCCGGCACCTTTGACCGTTTGCAGGCGTTTGCCCAGAAATGGCACGACGATTCCACGGTGAAGGAGTTCTTTCATCGCGAGTGTACTTTCAGCAGCAGCCAGATCGCCCACTTTGAAAAGTACCTGCTGACCGCGGCGAGTGCCCTGCAAAGCCGCAAGGCGAGTGGCCGGCTGCATCTCGATCTCGACTTGGACGAATACTTTCAAGGTGTCACTCCGTCCCCGAACCCGACGCCGGCACCTGGGCCGGTGAGTTCACACATCGCGGGGTCGGTGGGGCGCTGGGAGAAAGGTGCGGGCAATCTCCCGGCGGATGTGGAGACGGTGCAACGCCTGCTGCAAGCGGCGGCGCAGTTACTCCACGCCCCCGAAATTGACCCGAAGGGAGTCGATGGGAAAATCGGACGGCCTCCGGCGGCGTCGAATACGGTGAAGGCGATCGAAGCGTTGCAAAGCCGGTTCATCGGCTCGGTGGATGGACTGATCTCGCCGGATAGTCCGACATGGCAGGCGCTGCGCAAAGCCGCTGGCGAAACGTCCGCTTAACTCTCATCGGCGGCCTGCGTTTATGAATTCGCAAATCTCGGCGGGGATGGGGAACGGTGTGCCCTTCATACGACGGAAGGATCTGATCGACCCGACGACGAAGCTGAATGAGTGGCGGTCACACCTGCCGCCGCCCTGAAGTCGCGGCAACCCCTTTCGTTTCCTTGCCTCCGGGCGCGGCCGCGGGGATAAAGCGGCGATGCGCTCTTTCCTGCACCTCCTCGCCAGCGTGGGCCTCGCCGGCACTTTGTGCGCGACTGCCAGGAGCGAGTCGTCACCTTCCGCGGAGGCGCTCGCCAGCCTCACATCTTGGATCGGCACGGCGCGCGGGCAGCGGCCTGTTTTGGAGGAAGCCTCCTTTGCCCATCGGCCTCTCACGCGAGAAGATGCCGCCCGTGCCAGCAGGCTGCTGTGGGACGACCACGCGGCTTTTCTCCGCGCGACGCGTGCGGCCGAGGTGGCGGCCAAAGCCATTCGCATCGGCGAGCACGAGCTGAAATTCGAGATCGTGCCCTTTGGGAAAAAGGAGACGGCACCGGCGGGTGGGCGGAGTCTTTTTCTCGCCCTGCACGGTGGCGGTGGCGGCCCGGCGGAGATGAATGACGGCCAGTGGCGCAATCAAATCCAGCTCGCGAATGGCTACCACCCGAGCGAGGGCCTCTATGTCGCCCCGCGGGCGCCGACGAATACGTGGAACCTCTGGCATGAAGCGCACATCGACCCGCTTTTCGACCGGCTCATCGCGGATCTCGTGGTGCTGGAAAATGTGAATCCGAACCGGGTCTATGTCCTCGGTTACTCGGCGGGTGGCGATGGCGTCTATCAGCTCGCCCCGCGCATGGCGGATCGCTGGGCCGCTGCCGCGATGATGGCGGGTCATCCCAACGAGGCCTCGCCGCTGGGCCTGCGCAATGTCCCTTTCGCGACCCAGGTCGGCGCGAATGACGGCGGCTACCATCGCAATCAGGTCGCGGCGGAGTGGGGGAGGAAGCTTGACGCTTTGCAAAAGGACGACGCGGCGGGTTATGCGCACTTCACCGAGCTGCATGCGGGCAAGGGGCACTGGATGGATATGGAAGACCGCAAGGCGATCCCGTGGATGGAGAAATTCACGCGCAACCCGCGGCCCGAGCGGCTCGTGTGGCATCAGGATGATGTGCTCCATTTCACCTCCTACTGGCTGGCGCTCCCGCCGGACAGCGCGCGCGCCGGCCAGGAAATCCGCGCCGAACGCCGCGGCCAGACGATCACCCTCGCGACCAGGGATGTGTCGCAGCTCCGCGTCCAGTTGAACGACGCGATGCTCAACCTCGATCAGCCCGTGACGGTGCGCGCCGGGGAGAGGCAGCTTTTCGCCGGCCGCGTGCCGCGCACCATCGCCACGCTCGCGCGCACGCTCGCCGAGCGCGGCGACCCGGAGCTGATGTTCAGCGCGGAAATCCTCGTGCGCCCGTAGGCTGCGGGCGGCCATCCCTGCATCTGTGACGTGCGCCTCGAACCTGAAAAGGCCTGATTCATCAAAATGAGGACGGCATCCGTCCAAACGCGGAGGCCCGAAACTTGACACCGGTTGCCCGCCTGATTACTTCGTCCACCTCCCGCGTCCCCTCTTCACACATGAAAACCCCCGCCCTTTCCGCCCTGTGTTTTGCCGCCGTCTTCGCTCCCGCACTGTTCGCGGCGGATTTGCCGCCTGGCCTGAAGGCCGAGCCGCTGCACCCGCGCTCGCACGGCGATGGCAAGACGCTTTTCACCCGCCTCGAAGGTGACAAGATCGGCATCGACATGGTGAACAAGATGAATGTCAACCACCCGATGAGCTTCCTCTATCACAGCGGGATGACCACGGGCGGGGTGGCGGTGGGGGACTTCGATGGCGATGGGAAGCCGGATATTTTCTTTGCGGGAACGACCCAGCCAAGCCGGCTTTACCGGCAGGTCGGGAAGCTCGGGGAGATGAAATTTGAGGACATTACGAAATCCGCGGGGCCGATCGAGGGCGGCGGCAACTGGGCGACCGGGGTCTCCGTCGCGGACGTGAACGGCGACGGGCGGCTCGACATTTTCATCTGCTATTACGACAAGCCGAACCAGCTTTTCCTGAACATGGGGCCGGGGCCGAACGGCGAGCCGGTGGTCTTCAAGGAATGCGCCCACGAGGCGGGGCTCGATGCCGTGGATTGCAGCCACAGCGCCTACTTCGCGGACTACGACGGCGACGGCAAGCTGGACATGTATCTCCTGACCAACCGGATCGAGGATCCCAAGGGCACGCCGACGGAGATGCCGGTGGACAAGCATCCCGACGGCACGGTGACGCTCAAGCCGGGGGCGGAGCGCTACTACAACATCTGGCGCTACGACTACGACAACTGGGGCACCGAGGCGATGGGAACGCCCGACCGCCTTTACCACAACGACGGCAACGGGCCGGATGGCGTGCCGAAATTCACGGATGTGACCGTCAAAGCCGGCATCTCCGGGCGCGGCGACGGGCTCTCCGCGATGTGGCTGGACTACGATGGCGACGGGCTGCCCGATCTCTACGTCGCGAACGACTTTATCAGCCCGGACAAGCTCTACCACAACAACGGCGACGGCACCTTCACCGACAAGCTGGCCGAGGCCGCCCCGCATACGCCGTGGTTCTCGATGGGCACGGACTTCGGCGACGTGAACAATGACCTCCTGCCGGACATCCTCATTGCCGACATGTCGGCGACCTCGCATTTCAAATCGAAAACCACGATGGGCATCATGGGCGGCATCGACCTCAAGCGCTCCTACAACTCCGACCCGCCGCAGTACATGCGCAATACGCTGCTCATCAATACGGGCACCGGGCGCTTCCTCGAGGGCGCGCGGCTTTTCGGCATCTCCAGCACGGACTGGACGTGGTCGGTGAAGTTCGCCGACTTCGATCTCGACGGGTGGCAGGACATCTATCTCAACAACGGCATCTCGCGGCACATGAACGACTCGGATCACAAGATCACGCAGGACATGCTGACGGGGAAACACATGTTCGAGTTCTTCAAGGACGGCGAAATGCGCAAGGAGGAGCACCGGGCCTATCGGAACACGCACAAGAACAAGTTCGACGAGGCGGGCAAGGAGTGGGGGCTGGACCATGTGGGCGTGAGCTACGGCTGCGCCTATGCCGATCTCGACCGGAACGGCACCCTCGACATGATCGAGGTGAACCTCGAGGAGCCGAACTGCATTTATCGCAACGACTGTCAGACGGGGCACGCCGTCCTGCTCAAGCTCGAGGGGACGAAATCGAACATCAACGGCCTCGGGGCGACCGTCATCATCAAGACCGCCGCGGGCTCGCAGATGCGGCAGCTCCAGCCGCAGACCGGCTACATGTCCTGCAATGAGGCGCTGGTGCATTTCGGCCTCGGCGAGGACGCGAAGATTCAGGAGCTCACGGTGCGCTGGCCCGGCGCGGGCGAGCAGAAATTCACGAATCTCGCAGCCGACATGCTCTACACCATCACGCAGCCCGCCAACGGCGGAGAGCCGGTGAAGCCGGCGGCGAAAGCGGCGGCGATGTTTGCGAAGACCGACACGCTCAAGGACGTGAAGGTGAAGGACGAGGGCTGGGAAGGGGACTTCAAGAAGCAGGTGCTCCTCCCGAACGCGCTCTCCCAGCTCGGGCCGTGTCTCGCGTGGGGCGATGTGAATGGCGACGGTCTCGACGACTTTTATTTCGGCGGCTCGAAGGGCGAGCTCGGCCAGCTCCGCATCAACAACGGCCAGGGAAAATTCGTCTCCAAATGGGTCGAGGATTTCCGCAAGGACAAGGAGTGCGAGGACATGGGCGCGGTCTTTTTCGACGCCAATGGCGACGGCGCGCTGGATCTCCTCGTGGTCAGCGGCAGCAATGAATTTGACAAAGGCGCGAAGGAACTCCGCGACCGGCTTTACCTCAATGACGGCAAGGGGAATTTCACCGCCGCGCCGGCGGGCGCGCTGCCGGAGGCCCATGAATTTGCCAGCGCGGTCTGCGCGGTGGATTTCGACCGCGACGGCAAGGTCGATCTTTTCATCGGCAGCCGCTGCATCCCCGGCGACTGGCCGCACGCGGGCCGCAGCCGCCTGCTGCACAATGAGTCCAAGGGCGGCGAGGTGAAATTCGTGGACGTGACGGACAGCGTGCCGGGCCTCGCCAATGTGGGCCTCGTCACCGCGGCGGTGTGGTCGGACATCGACGGCGATGGCTGGCCGGACCTGCTCGTGGCGACCGAATACGGCCCGGTGAAATATTTTCACAACGTCCAGGGCAAGCTCACCGACAAGACCGCCGAGGCCGGGCTCGCGGGCGTGAAAGGCTGGTGGAACAGCATCACCGCGGCGGACGTGAACCACGACGGCCAGATGGACCTCATCGTCGGCAACGTCGGCCTCAATACGAAATACAAAGAGCCCACGACCGATCATCCGCAGCTCATGTATTACGCGGACTTTGATGGCACCGGGAAATGGAACATGGTCGAGGTCAAGCGCGAGGGGGACAACATGCTGCCGGAGCGCGGGCGGAGCTGCTCGTCGAACGCGATGCCCTTCATCAAATCGAAGTTCCCGACCTTCAAAGCCTTTGCGCTCGCCCCCCTCTCCGAGGTCTATGGCGACGAGAAGCTGAAGAACGCCGAGCGCTACGAGGCGAATGAATTCCAGAGCGGCGTCTTCCTCAATGACCACGGCAAATTCACCTTCAAGCCGTTCCCGCGCATCGCCCAGATCGCCCCGGCCTACGGCATCGTCGCGTGCGACTTCAATGGCGACGGCAACACCGACCTTTTCCTCGCGCAAAATTCCTACGCCCCGCAGATCGAGAATCCGCGCTACGACGGCGGCGTCGGTCAGCTCCTGCTCGGCGACGGCAAAGGCGGCTTCACGCCGGTGCCCGCGCGCGAGAGCGGCATCGTCATCGTCGGCGACATGAAATCCGCGTCCGTGGCGGACTGGGGCGGCGACGGCAAACCCGGCCTCGCCGTGACCGTGAACAACGGCGCGACCGCGAGCTTTGAAAACAAGTCCGCCGGGCGCTGGCTCCGCGTGGCCCTGCCCGGGGCCCGCGCCGCCGGGGCGCGCGTGGCCCTGCGCCGCGCGGGCCTGCCGGATCAGGTGGTGGAACTGCACGCCGGCGGCGGCTATCTCGCGCAGGATGGCTCCACGGCCTGGTTCGGGCTCGGCGATTCGGGCGTCCGCGGGAAAGTCAGCGTCACCTGGCCCGACGGCACCGCCACCGAGCTGCCGTTCGATGGCAAAACCATGCTCATCAAAGCCACCCCCGCGGCGCGTTCCGCCACGCGATGATCCGCCACAGGCTTGCCGTCCTCGCCGGTTGCGGGGCGCTTTTTTCCCAGGCGATCACCTTGGCCGCCGCACCCGCCGCCACCCCGCCCGCCGCTCCCGTCCCCGTGCCGCTGCAAAAAGCGCGGGAGGCGCTCGAAAAGGGCGATGCCGAAGGCGCGGTCAAGCTCCTGCGGCCCGAGGCCGACAAAGGCAATGCCGAGGCCGCCAACGCGCTCGGCGAACTCCAGATCGCCGGGCGCGGAACCAAAGCCGCGCCGGCGGAAGCGGCGAAATGGTTTCAAAAAGCCGCCGATGCCGGCCACAACGCCGCGCAGTTCAATCTTGCGCGCCTCCTCTTCCTGGGGGCCGACGGCGTGCCCAAGGACGAGGAGAAAGCGCGCTTCCTCCTCCGCACCTCCGCCGAGGCCGGCTTCGCCCCCGCGCAGGCCCGGCTCGGCGGCTCGATCGAGAGCCTCGCCGACCGCACCGAAGACAAGGCGCAGATCGCCGAGGCCCGCGATTGGTATGAGAAAGCCGCCGCCCAGAATCAGCCCGAGGCCCTCCTCTCCCTGGCGCGCTTTTACGATGGCGGCATCGGCGGCCTCGAGTTCAGCCCGCAAAAGGGGTTCGACCTCTGCTTCCGCGCGGCCAAGGCCGGCTCCGTCGTGGCCATGAATGAGATGGGCGTCCGCTACCAGAAAGGGGCCGGCGTCCGCCAGGACAACGTCGCCGCGATCGGCTGGTTCACCCTCGGCGCGCAGCACGGCCTGCCCGCCGCCCTCGTCAATCTGGGCAACTGCTACGAAACCGGCAACGGCGTGCGCCAGGATTTCGACCAGGCCGGGCGCAACTACAGCGCCGCCGCCCGGCAGAACTTCGGCCCCGCGGAATTTCTCCTCGGCGAAATGATCGAGCAGGGCAAAGGCGCGCCGGTCAATCTGGCCCACGCCTACGTCCTCTACACGCGGGCCGGGGCGCAGAAAAACGCGGAAGCCGCCAAACGCGCCGAGACCCTCAAGGCCAAACTCACCCCCGCGCAACTCGAGGAAGCGGCCAAACTCCTGCGCACCGGAACGGTGCCCTGATTCCGGCTCCGCAAGGGCATCCGAAAAATTATATTCCTTTTTCATAAAATTTTATTTGCCATTCGTCAAAACGTCACCATTATTCGTCTTTAGTTTACCGTTCACCACCCCAAACGCCCACCCCAAACGCCCACCCCTATGAAACTCACCGCCAAAGTTCTCGTCCCAATTCTCGCCGTTTCCCTGACCCAAATCGCACGCGCCGTCGGCTTCACTTCGGTCGTGCTCAGCGGCAACTGGAGCAACCCAACGTCTTGGGATGCCGGTGCGGGGGCTCCTGACACCTACGTGGGTGATAACGCGACGATTGCCGCGGGAGATGTGATCAATTACGACGACATCGGCGGAGGGGTTGGGTCGATGTCCACGCCGGCGGGACTGGTCGGGGCCGGTGGTTTTGCGATCTCGAATGGAAATTCTGTGACGATTGATGGAGGCATGCTGACGCAGACGACGCTGACGCAGGAAATGCGCGTCGGTGAAGGCACGGGTGGCGGTACCCACTCGGTTTTGATCATTGGAACGGGCGGCGTTCTCGATACTGGCGCATCCATCGGTCTTGTGGTGGGCACGAAAATCAGCGGAGCGACGGCGGGTGACGGACAATTGGATCTCAATGACGGCTTGCTCAAGCTGGGCTTGGGTGCGGCGAGCGGCGGGCTTGGGGTGGGTGTGGATGCGAGCACCGGAGTGATGAATGTCGGCGACGGCATTGGCTCTTCCGGCAGTGCGGTGGTTGATCTTTTGACGAACAATGTCCAGATGGGCATCGGAGCCAATCCCCATATCGCCCTCGGCGGCGGGACGGGCACGGTGACTGTCAATAGCGACGGTCTGGTTAATTATGGCACCGGGAACATCTTTGTCGGCCAGGGTGGCGGAACCGGCACTCTCACGCTCCTCGCGGGTGGTAAAATTACCGGCACCGGGGGCGCGCTTCTGATCGGTCAGGATGCCGGGAGCACGGGCACATTGGTCAATGCCGGAACCATCGGGACTGCCGTGACCAGCACTGGCGAGGTTCGCATCGGCGGCGGCGGCGGAACCGGCACGTTCACCATGACCGCCGGCACGCTCACCACCACCGGGGAATTCAATATCGGTCGCGATGCGAGCTCGACAGGGACGGGCACGCTGAGCGGCGGAGCGGTATCGGTTGGCGGTCAGTTTGATGTTGGCCGGGACTCCGGCCACGGCACCTTCACCATGACGGGCGGCTCAGTTGCGACTACAGGCCAGTTCGTCGTCGGCCAAAACTCCGGCGCTGCCAACGCAGCGACGATCAGCGCCGGCACCGTTACCTCCGCCAATGAAACCAGGGTGGGTGAGGGGACTGGCGGTGTGGGCACGCTCAATATTTCCGGCACGGCGAACTTTACTTCCGGCGGCGAACTCCAGGTGGGAAATGACGCCGGCACCGGCACCATGAATATGAGCGGCGGAACCATGACCATCAATCAATGGGGAGCCATCGGGCGCAATGGCGGCACCGGCGTCCTCAACTTCAGCGGCGGCACGATTCAAATGGGCGGCAGCAACCGCACCTTCGACATCGGCGTCTTCGGTGGCAATGGCGTTGCCGTCGGCACGGGCACGATGAACCAGACGGGCGGAACGCTCATCAATACCACCAACGATACCACTCTTGGCCGGGACGGCAGCGGCGTGGGCGTCTGGAACCTCAATGGCGGCACCGCCTCGCTCGCGACACTCTTTGTCGGCAGAAACGGCATGGGCACCATGACGCAAAGCGGCGGCACGCTAAACCTGAACAACAGCTTCTTCCGCATCGCAGATGGGGGCAGCACCGGCCACTATACGATCACCGCCGGGACGGTGAGTAACGTGCAGGCGATTCAAGTCGGCACGAATGGCAACTCCACCGGCACCTTGGATGTCAGTTTCACGAATCCGGCGGACGCCCTTACCGCCGGGGCCATCTATCTCGGCAATGACAATGCGACCGCCGCCGGGTTTATCAACGTCAACAACGGGGCCCTTCATTCTACGGGGGTCGTGCAAATTGGCCGCTTTGGCGGCACCGGGACACTGAATGTCACCGGAGCCACCAGCAGCGCGGAAGGGTTCTTTGGCGGTGGCAATGATTTCTTCCGGGTCGGAATGGGTGGGGGGCATGGCATTGTGAACGTGAATGCCGGCGGCAAAATCAACACCAATGCCGGCTGGTTCACCTTGGGTGAAAACGACAACAGTACCGGCATCGCGACTTTTGACGGCGCTGGCACGACATTGACCACCCACGGAATCATCGTGGGTTGGAATGGCTCTGGAGTTGGAACTCTCACGATTCAGAACAATGCGGTGGTCACGAACACCGGGACCGATCATGAACTGAGCATCGCCCGCGACAACGCCAACACCCAGGGCACTGTCAATATCAACTCCGGTGGTGTGCTCAACGCTTCAAGGGATGTCAGAATCGGGGCGAATGGCATCGGGACTGTGAATATCAATGGTGGCACCCTCAACTCTGCCGGGGGATGGGCAATCGTCGGCGACGGCGGAAGTTCCAACGGCACGGTCAACTTGGCCAGCGGGGCATTTAACCATCCCAATGACAACCTCTTTATCGCCAACAACCCTGGCGCGCATGGCACGTTCAATCAGAGTGGTGGAACCACCAACATCGGGAATGAGTTGAATCTCGCGAGGGACCGGAGTTTTGGCACACTGAACGTCAGCGGTGGTGTGTTTAACGTGAACGGCTGGACAACTATCGGCCGGGATAATAATGGCAATGTCGGGGGGCTGGGCACGATCAATGTTTCCAACGGCGGCGTTTTCCAGCATTTGCAAAATGGTGGCGACTTCCTGCTGGGGTGGAAGAGCGGAAGCAGTGCACAGCTCAATGTGTCTGCCGGTGGCACGGTGAATTACAACTGGTGGGTTCGCGCCGCCGTCGATCCTGGCTCGACCGCTGCGATTACCGTGGACGGTGCAGGCTCGCTACTCCATAGCGATCAGGGTCGCATGCTGATCGGTGAAAGCGGCAACGCCACACTGACCATCACCAATGGTGGTGCGGTGACGCGGACCAATAGCGACTGGTTCGTTGCCGGCGGCAACGACGGGGCCAACAGTGCAGGCGTCGGCACCGTGAACATCTCCGGCGCGAATTCACTGCTCACCAGCAACAACTTCATCGCCTTCGGGCGCGGCAGGGCTGACGCGACCCATCTCGCGACCGGGACGCTGAACATGACTTCCGGCACGATCTCCTCCACCGGCAGTTGGATTGGCTTCGGCACCGATCAAGGCACAGGCACGGCGAACATCTCAGGCACTGCCACCGGCTCATCCGCCGGTGAAACCATCACCGGACGTGGCGTCAACTCCACTGGGACGTTCAATCTCTCGGGCACGGCTCTTTGGACTTCCGGCGGTGAGTTTCAGGTTGGGAATGACGGCGGCACCGGAGTGGCGAACATCTCGGGCGGCACGCTCAACCTCCTCAGCTACCTGGCGATTGGTCGCAATACCGGGGACGCTGCCGGTTCGCATGGTGGCAATGGCACGGTCAATCTGAGCGGCACCGGCGTGCTCCAGAAGGTCTCCGGCGGCGGCAGCTTCGATGTCGGCTCTTGGAATGGCGGCAACAATGCCACGACCAACACGTCCGGCACGCTGAACCAAACCGGTGGATCCGTCGTGATCGCCAACAACACCAGTGTGTATGTGGGGCGTGATTCGGGTGTTTCCGGTCATTGGATCATCACTGGCGGCACCGTCTCGGCCGCTGTGGGCGAATTCCGGGTTCACAATAGTGGCGGTGCGGCGAACGATGTGATGAGCGTCGGGGGGGCTGGGGCTTTCTCCCTGGTTGCCGCGAACAATTCCTATGTCGGCGAGGGCGGCGGCGGCGGCACCGGCACGCTCAACATCACCAACCCCAACGCGAGCTTCACGTTTAATAGCGAATTCTGGGTGGGCAACGACGGAGGCAACGGCACGATGAACATGAGCGCCGGATCGATCACGGCGAACTCATGGTTTGACATCGGGCGGAATGGCGCGACTGGCGTCGTCAACTTCACCGGCGGCACGATCACCAAGCTTACGGGCACAGGCAGCTTTGACATCGGATCCTCCGGCGGCGGCGGCAACGGCACGCTCAACCAGTCAGGCACAGCCGCCCTCATCAATACCGCGGCCGAGACCGACGTCGGACGGGAAAACCCTTCGGTCGGCCACTGGAACATGAGTGGTGGCACGGCGACAGTCGCGACATTGAATATCGCGCGGGATGGCGGTTCAACCGGCGTCTTTGCCCTTAGCGGTGGCACTTATACGCAGACGGCCGGGGACATGAATGTAGGCAACAACGGAAACGGGACATTCACGATCAGCAATTCCGGCATCGTCGCAGCCACTGTGAACAATTTGACCATTTCCCCTAACAACGGATCGGTCGGTGTGCTGACGGTCGGCGGCACCGGGGCGGTATCCATTACCGCATCCGATCACATCGTCATCGGTGGCAATGGCACCGCAAACGGAACGCTCAACATCAGCAACCCGAACGCCACGATTTCCAGCGCGAACCGGATCGAGCTGGGTGTCGGCGGCAGCCACGGCGAAGTCCACCAGTCGGCTGGCACCGTGTCCCAAAATGGGCAGTGGTTCAGCATCGCTAACGGCGGCGGCGGCAGCTCCGGCCTCTACGACATCTCCGGTGGTCATTTGATCTCGGCTGGTGGGTTCGAGGTCGGTTCGGAGGGAGCGGGCACGCTCACGGTCAGCGGCACGGGGCTGGTGACGGCTAACGGCATTCAAGCCGGAGTCCGTTCGCCGGGCGTCGGCGTCATCAATGTTTCCGGGAACGGCAGCATCGCCAACACCGGTGAGTTGGTGCTCGGCGGTGGCCAGGGAACCAGCACCGGGACCCTGAATCAAATTGGAACTTCCACAGTGACGGCAAATGGGTTCTTTGTCGGTGACCGAAACGGAGCCTCAACGGGCACGGCAAACATCCTGGGTGGCACCTTTACCAACCACGGGGGCACGGAAATCGGCGGGAACAACGCCGGGGCCACTGGCACGGTCAATGTTTCAAACACCGCTGTTTACTCGCACCCCGAGCACGGGAACGACATGCAGATCGGCTTCAATGGCGGCAACGGCACGGTGAACGTGAGTTCGGGCGGCACCCTCTCGACCAACTGGTGGGTCAATATCGGGCGGGGCGGCGGGTCGGTCGGTGTGGTCAACGTGGGTGGAGCCGGGTCAACCTTTACGGTCGGTGACGGTCAGGTCAATGTGGGAGAAGATGGCACTGGGTCAATGAACGTCACGAATGGTGGCAAGGTGTGGCTGCAATCAAACCAGGATTTTGTGATCGCCCGGAACGGCGGCTCCACCGGCACCGTGAATGTGACGACTGGCGGCTCAATCCAGGCCCAGTTCCTCCGCACCGGCGGAGGCACCGCCCAGCTCAACTTGGACAATGGCATCTTGAAGGCGAATGCCAACGAGGGTGACTTCCTGCGGGGCTTGAATCCTGCGAACAGTAACATCCTTGCCGGTGGCGTGACCTTCGACTCGAATACCTTCAATATCACGGCGAACAACCAAATGGCGGGAGTCGGCGGCTTGACCAAGATCAGCAATGGCACCCTGACCCTGACCGCCCAGAACCTCTACTCCGGTGGCACTGCCATCCATGGCGGGACGGTGAACATCAACGGGGATGCCGCGCTCGGTGCGGCGGCTGGCGGTGTGCTGATCGATAATAACGCGATCGTGCAGGCTGCGGCACCCGTGACCACGAGCCGCACCATCACCCTCGGGGCGGGTGGCGGCACGATCGACACCAACGGCAACACCGTGATCTTGGGCGCCGGCAGCACCGTCACCGGTGCCGCCACCATCGCGCTGACCCATACCGGCGCGGGCAACCTCGATATCAAAGGCACGCAGACCTACGCCATCCTGAACGCCAACGGCGGGCTCACCACCCTCGACAGCGCCCTCGGCACAGGCACCTCCACGCTCAATGCCAATGCCACGACGCAGATCAACGTCAGCCAGACCCTGGGCGCGTTGAACATCGCCGACGGAGTGGAAGTCACTTTCGGCGACGGGCTGGCATTCGCCCCAGTGCCGCCGAAGGCCTCGGCACCGTTCGGTGGCGGAGGAGCGGGCCTGGTGCCCGAACCCGGCTCACTCGGCCTGCTGCTGGTGGGAGCCCTCGGCTTCATCGCCCGCCGCCGGCGCTCCCGCTAAAGTTCCCGTTCGTTTTCAAGAGGAGACGAATGGTGGGAGAATGCGGCATGACAAAACCTTGCCGCGTCGATTCGAAAGTCGTGAAGGAAGCGTAAGGATCCGGCGGCACCAGCCGGCGACCAGTAGGGACGGAGAGCCGCCGAGCCGCCGAGCCGGCGCTGGTCCGGGGTCGCTGGGTGTGCCATGCCCGCAGACTGCAACCTTGCCCGAAGTCGGGCGGGGTTGCGCCGGGGGCGCTTGCAGCCCCGCGGAATCCACGGGCGGGCGGTTCAGGGCGTGGACGAGGTCGGCGAAGCGGTGCATGTCCGCGCATCCGGGTGTCCGCTACATGGGCATTTTTACGGGCGCTTCCTCGGCGAGCATGTCCGAGGTTGGCGCAGCCGCGGGGGTTTGGCCGGCGGCTGCGTCGTGCTCGTAGGCGGCTTGCACGCCGTCTTGTTTCCGTCGGCGCGCGCGATGTTGAAATCCCTGCCATCGTGAGCCGGGTCGATCATCGCGCCGTTGAAGAGCGCACGTCCGTCGGGAGCTTTCGGAGTGAGCGGCGGGCCCGATTTGCCGTGCCGGCGTCCGAAGGTCTTCGGCGAAAGGAAGTCCTTCACTTGGACTGCGAGATTGCGGCAGGCCCGCCATCCTGGCCCTCGCTCTCGAAATGGGTTGGCGAGGGGCATGTCGAGACCGCCGGGGGACCACTTCAAAAGGCTCGCTAGCTTAACTCTCCTCCGATTTCGCCGGCGGGACTTTTTCGAAAGCGGGGCACTTCACTTTGAGCCGCGGCACCGTGGAAAGCCGTTGGGGCGCGGACACCGGGGGATTCAGACGGGAAAAGTGCGGGCGAATGCCTGGTGAATAGATGGCGTTTTTTGGCGTTTCCGTGGGCCATGCTGTTTCCGGGTGAAGCGCCTGCGAATCCTTTATCCACGCGGTTTCCAGAGCGATGGCCCTGGAGCCAGTGATGGGATTCGAACCCATGACCTGCTGTTTACGAAATGATTGGTTGACGTGTTCTGAATTGTTTTCGAGAGTGCTTTTATGAGCCGACACACAGAGAAAACAACAGAGAAAAACGAACCTTCCTCAATGGCGAGTTCGGAACTTAACAATCCACGTCTGAACATGAAAAGTGTCCAAGAAGTGTCCAAGCAGAAATCCGGGCGGGGTGCCACGGGGCGGCACGCCAAGACCGATGTGCGGTATTGGGACAAGGCCATTTTCCAGCCGACGTACACCCGCGACGGGGAATCGCGGATCGTCGGGGAGTGGGCGGCGAAGATTCAGCATCTCGGGCGGCGCGAGGCGTTCTCGCTCGGCGGCGCGAATAAGGCGGCGGCGGCGAGCCGGGCGAAGGAAATCTACCTCAGCCTCCAGTCAGCGGGATGGGACGCTACGCTGGCGAAGTTCAAGCCGAAGGCCGATGGTGCGAGCCGGTCGGTGGCGACGGTCGGGGAGTTTCTGGCCGAAGTGAAGGCCAAGGCCAGCGGGCGACCGAAAACCATTGAAGGCTACTGCCGGGCGCTCCGTACGATCGTGGCCGACATTTTCGGCATCGACGGCGGCAAGGCGAAGTACGACTACCGCACGGGCGGGCGCGACAAGTGGCTGGCGCGCGTGGAAGCGATGAGGCTGGCGGACGTGTCCCCGGAAGCTGTTCAAAAGTGGAAGCTGCGCTTTGTGCGGCGGGCGGGGAGCGATCCTTTGAAGCAGCGAGCGGCGCGGATTTCGGTCAATTCAATGATGCAGCAGGCGAAGAACCTGTTTGCGCCGGCGGTGCTCAAGTTCATTGAATTCGATGCCTCAGCCGTGAAGCCGTTCGCCGGGGTCGAATTCGAGCCGCGGCAGTCGATGCGTTACCGGAGCGGGTTTGAGATTGAGGAAGTCATTCGCGAAGCGCAGGGCGAACTTCCCGCCGAGCAAATGAAAATCTTCCTGCTGGCGGTCATGGCGGGACTGCGGCGCAATGAAATCGACAAACTGGAATGGGCCGCTTTCCGCTGGAACGAGGGCGTGATCCGCATCGAGGCGACGCGGTTTTTTCAGCCAAAAAGCGAGAGTTCGACGGGCGATGTGGAGGTTGACCCGGAGTTAATGGAAGTCTTTCGCGGATTCCGGGCGAGCGCGAAGGGGGATTTCGTCATCGAGTCCGCAAATGCGGCGCGGCCCGATGCCACTTATTCGCACTACCGATGCGAGCGGGCCTTTGAGGCTTTGACGAAGTGGCTGCGGGCGCACGGTGTCACCGGCAACACGCCCCTGCACACGCTGCGCAAGGAATATGGAAGCCAGATGTGCGCGAAGCACGGCATCTACGCGGCCAGCCACGCGCTCCGCCATGCGGACATTGCCATTACCAGCCAGCATTACCTCGACAAGAAACGGCGGGCGACGGTGGGCATGGGGCATCTGCTCACGGGAGCCGATAATGTCGTTCCCTTGCCTGCTCTTGCTCCGAAGGAAGCCGATTCCGAAAATCCGCGCAGGAGTGCGCGCCGGTAATGCCATGCCGATAACGAAAATTCAGAGCGAAGCCGATTTCGATGAACTCTTACGGGACACAAATTTCCAATACGTTCCCTTGTTGTCTGACTCGCTGAAACGGGCCGCTGCTTATTACGAGTACGCTAGGGAGTCGGCAGAACTCATAGATGCCGTGGTTGAACTGCGAGAAGCGGGAGCCTTCAAACCCGGCCTCAAAAAACGTCCCGTAAAACCTGAATTGATGCGCAAGCTCACTTGGGAGGGAAAAATGTTTCCGATGGAGGGGCTGCTCGTCCTAGCCGAGTCCGATGACTTTCCTCGAAAGCCTTTTCGCGAGGCCGTGCAAAACTCGGAAATCCTCAAGCGTGGCGGTATTTCACTCGGTATCTCCCGCCCGGTGGACCTGCCGTGGAAGGCTCTCATTTCGCTTCGGAACGATCTCACGCGGCATGGGTTCAGCGAGATGGATTTTTACGAGAACCATAATCGCGGCCCCAGCACCCTCCATGCGATTTCGATACCCTGGCACTACACAAACGAAGAGCTGGCCGCCTTCTTTTGCGAGTTGATTCCGAAACTTCGCCCATCCGACCGTCCCGAGCCGAAAAAAGCCGGGCGGCGCGGTCGCACTTCCGGTTCAGGTGCCGTGGATATGCTCAACCAGCTCGGCGCTTTCCGGCTAAATAGAGCGGGTTGGAAATTTGACCCTGCTTGGAAACCCACGCGGAAACTCACGCCATACGTGAGTGTCAAAGGCTGGAAAAAGGCGGTTCATGCGGCTGAGGAGCGCATTAACAACATGACCAAGCGCCCGTTTTTTGGGTAGCTGTTCCCGCATTGCTGCTGGAACTAAATTGTCAGGAGTTTAGTTCCGTTGGCTGTATTGGTCGGCGGGGCGAGAAGGTGGCTATGCAAAAGAGCCAACCAATCCATGACCAGTCGGAGCAGCTTCTTTCTCGCGGCGCGGTAGCGCAGCGCTGGGAATGCTGCATTGAAACTATCAAACGGCGGGAGCGAGCGGGAATCCTCAAACCGATCAAATTCAACCAACGGCTGCTGAGATACCGCCTCAGCGACATCGTAGCCATTGAGGCTGCGGCGGGAGGTACGAAATGATTGGGATGGGGCTACCGCAATTTGTCCGCGACTTGCTGGCTTCTCCGCCCAAGCGGGGCGAGGGGATGAACCTCTGGCTCTACCGCGTGGCGCGCGTGCTGCATCCCTACCGCTCTCCGGCAGAGATCGTGCGGCTTCTCGCGGCGGCAACGGCGGGCGAGCCGGTAAAACGTGGCGAGATCGAGCGGGCGGTTGAACGCAGCTCGGCGACGGCTTGGCAACCGGGGCAAGCCATCGCGCCCACTCCAGCCCCGGCTTGGCCGCGAGTGAACGCGGAGCAACGCGAGGCCGTGATCGCGCCGGGACTTGGATTGGTGGATTTGTGGGAGGCATCGCCAGTGCGTTTCGACGATGGCGAAGCGCACACGGAGCGCATCGTGGACGCTCTTTTCCCTGGCAACCCGCTTTTGTGCGTAGGGCAGAGCAGCCATCAGTTTGCCACCCGGCTGAGGGAGCAGTGGCGCGGGCGGCTGGCCGATATGCAATTGATCGTGCCCTCGCCAATGAGTGCTCGCATCGGGCGCACGCAGGAAGGCAAGGAATCCGAGCACACGCTCGAAAACACCGGCCCGCGCCGTTTTCTCATCATCGAGCAGGATTGTGGCAGCGCCGACGAGCAAGCGGCGGTCTTGCTGCATCTCGCGAAGCGTGCGCCCTTGGCTTTGGCGGTCCACAGCGGCAGCCGGTCGATCCACGGATGGTTCATGGCGGCTGGGCAGCCGGAAGAGCGCCTGCGCCGCTTCATGCGCTACGCCGTGGCATTGGGCGCAGACCGCGCGACGTGGACGCGCAGCCAGTTCGTGCGGATGCCCGACGGCACGCGCGACAACGGCAACCGGCAGACCGTCTATTTCTTCAACCCGGAGGTAATCCAATGAGCGCAACACCACTGGCGAAAGCATGGACGGACACGATACCCGACGCCGAGCCCGTGCAACCGGGCGCGGAAGATGCGGAATTGCCGCCCGTCGCGTGGGATGAGATTTCCGCAAACTCCGCAAATTCCGCTGGCAGTTACGTGCAAAAGGCCATCCTGCCGGCGGACTCGATTCTCGCTGATTGGTTCACCTTCGCGCGCGGTCGCACTGAGGGAGCGGACTGCTACCTGGCGGGTGCGATGCTTCCCGTGATGGGTGCATTGCTCGCCCGCCGTGTGTGGATTCCGCTGGCCGGAGGGCAGACTTATGCCAACATCTTTTCGCTGATCTGCGGCAAACCCGGCGACCGAAAGAGCACCACGATCCGGCTTGCGGCGGCTCTGGCGCGGCTTTGCCTGCCAGACATCGCCTTCATTCCCGCCAGCTTTTCGCCCGAGAGTCTTTTCGACGAATACCATGAGGCGAGCGGCGGCAGACCGGACAAACTTTGGATCGTGGACGACGCCAATAGCGTGTTGACGGATTGGCAGAAAACTCAGAACGGCGAGCGCAATGCCACGCGCTTTCTTGAGCTATACGATTGCGGGCATCTTTCGGAGAGCTTTCGGCGAAACAAAAAGGAGTCAGCTACCGGGGAGGCGCGGCGCAGCATTGCCGAGACTTCCACGAGCATCGTCTTTGGAGCGACCTTCAATGTCGCGTGCTTCCAAGGGCAGACCGTCCGCGCCGGAATGGCCCGACGGTTTCTTTACTATGTCGCCGAGCGACGCGGCTGCGACCTTTTCGATACACCGGGGCATGATCCCGCGGCCCTCGAATCGCTCGCCATTGGTTTTCGGCGCTGTCTTGAAATCGAAGGCGCAATGGAGTTTGCACCCGAAGCCCGGCGGTGCTGGCTGGCGTATCAAGCGCAGAATCGAGCGGAGATGGATGCTGCAAATCCGCTGGCGGAAGACCTGATTTCGCGGCTTGCATCCGCCCCGGCGCAAACGCTCTCCGTGGCGATGATCTTCGAGGCGGCAATGTGGGCGAAGCGTGGCGGAACATGGCGGGGCGTGCTTTCGCTGGAGCCGCTGGAGTGCGCGATGGCGCACGTCGCCGAAT
This sequence comes from Chthoniobacter sp., assembly GCA_043779205.1. GTDB lineage: Bacteria > Verrucomicrobiota > Verrucomicrobiia > Chthoniobacterales > Chthoniobacteraceae > Chthoniobacter. The sequence goes on from JAYWEP010000231.1 coordinate 49,373, forward strand.
GTCTGGAGGCAGCGGGCTGGCTCGACGGCATCGCCCATCGAGTCAGTATCGCGGAAGATGCGGAAGTCATCTTCGAGCGCATCATGCGGGACTTTGCCAGCCAACGACACGGCCAGACGATCTATGCCGCGCGCAGCGACCTCACGCGGGCCTACTGCCACGATTCCGGGCGGCGTGGCGCACTGAGACCCCACGACCTCTACAACCGGCTAATTCCCGCGCTCATCCGGCAAGGTAAAGCAGTCATCGCGGCGAAGAATGGAAAGCGGGAAATCTACGCTTTTCGCGCCGACACCTAAGCGACGGGCCATCGTTGGCGACAATGCGAAAGTGTTAATGATTACGGAAACCACAGCCTCCCGATGCCGCTAACCGGACGCGCCGTTCGCTGTCGAAAGAGCCTGGCGGAAGAAGCCAAGGCGATTGACGCAGGCGTGTTGCGGGCAAAGGGGTTTTTCAAAGCCGGAGCGGAGATGCTTTGGACTTCCTCCTGGACGAGTCGGGGCGAACCATCGGGCGCGGTCAACTATTGGCGGGAGGATGACCAAGGGGAGCCTCTCTTTCTTTGGTTCTCCTACAATGTGCAAAAGGACGGCGGGGATTGGCGTCCGGTGAAATATCCTGTCGGGATTGTTTCGACGCGATGCCACTTCGGCGGGTTGCGCCATTGGTTCATCTGCCCGCTGTCGGACGATGGCCGGGCCTGCGGACGCCGCTGCCGGTTGCTTTACCTCGCCGGTAGCGCGGAGCGTTTTGGATGCCGGGACTGCCAGCGGCTCACCTACGAGTCTCGCCGCAATCATCGGAATAAGTTTTGGGAGGTGTGCGACAAGCACGACGACTATGTGGAGCGGGCGCATCTGAAATACAAACCGGCGCGGGGGAGGAAAGCCAGAGAGCGCCGAGCGCGGCTGCTGGCGATTGCCGAGCGGGCGGCAAGCTACGGAGACGCGGTGATTGCACAGATGATGCGGTGGTGAGCGTCGCGGGAGCGGCTACCTCAACCGGACGCCGGGGCCGTTCGGGGGATGTTCCGGCGGACCCGCTGGAGGAAGGAGTTTTTGAGGCATACCGTCGAAAATTTACTGATACTCGGTGGCAGAAAAGCTATATTCCAACCCATGAAGAAGAAGTACCAAGCAAGCCCGGAACTGGTGGAGAGCTTCCAAAAAATAAGGAAGGAAAATCCGCAGGACTTCGACCACAAGACGCACGGCCCGTGGCTGGATCGCGAACTGCGGAAGAACTCGCCCACACCACCGCCCGCGACCTGGGAAAAGTAATAAGCGTTCCCAAGGGCGCGACGCTGATTCGCGCCGTGGACGACATGGGCCGTGAGGGATACACTCTATATTTACGACACTTTTATGGACCCGAAAAAGCCGAAGATTTCAACGCCAGCGCGCTCTCTCGCACTGCGCTACGCGATGCCGGGGCGCACCTTGGCGGAGGCGAGGGCGTCGGCGCGGGAGGACAGGAATCAGCTCTCGCCGCATGGGCCAAGGCGCAGGGTGTTTTCCTCGACAAACTCCCCGACAGATGGCGGCTAGATGTGAAGTTCCAATAGGTTGTTCATGCGGCGAGGACTTGGAAAGGTGGGGTTGTGAAATCAACACCAGCCCAAGAACCAGCGCCGCATGAACACCCACAGTAAAGCCAAGCTCACGGCGCTGAGTCGAGCCGAGATGATCAAACGCATCGTCGATCTTCACCAGCCCGTCGCGGAGGTGGCGGCGGGCTTCGGCCTCTCGGAGCGTTGCGCCTACAAGTGGCTCGCGCGCTTCCGCACCGAGGGCGCAGCCGGCCTCCAAAATCGCTCTTCGCGTCCCCAATGTTCCCCTCGAACCACCCACCCGCTGCGCGTCGCCCGGGTGCTGGCGCTGCGCCGCCGCAAGCTCCCAGGCTTCCAGATCGCCCGCGCGGCCAAGCTCTCCAAAGCCTCCGTCTCCCGCTTCCTGCACCGCCACGCCGACAAGCTCGCGGCTCTCTCGCCCCCTCCGCCCGTCTGCCGCTACGAGCGCGAACACCCCGGCGATCTCATCCATTTTGACATCAAGAAGCTCGCCCGCATCGTGCGCCCCGGCCATCGCGTGACCGGCGACCGCCAGCGCGACCACACGCGCGGCGCCGGCTGGGAGTTCCTCCACATCGCCATCGACGATCACTCCCGCCTCGCCTTCGCCCAACTCCTCCCGGACGAAACCGCCCGCAGCTCCATCCTCTTCCTCCACGCCGCGCTCGCCTTCTTCGGAAAGCTTGGCGTCAAAACCAAACGCATCTACTCCGACAACGGCTCCTGCTACCGCGCCCACGCCATGCGCGACGCCGTCGCGCGGCTCGGTCTCAAGCACCGCTTCACTCGGCCCTACACGCCAAAGACCAACGGCAAGGCCGAGCGCTTCATCCAAACCTCGCTGCGCGAGTGGGCCTACGCTCACGCCTACGCCCACTCCGCCCAACGCTCAGATCGCCTTCCGCTCTTCCTCCACAACTATAACTGGCATCGTCCTCATCACTCTCTCAAGCTCCGCTCTCCCATCTCCAGACTCCGCCTGCCCATGAACAACGTGTTGAGCCTCCACATTTAGCGGTCGTTAGGTTGACGATTTTCGCTCTCATCCGTATGGCCCGTTATGAACTGCAACGATCCTGAAAACGTGCCGCCGGTCTGGCAGGTCGGCGACGTGATTCTCGACCGCTACGAGGTGAAGCAGGTCTTCACCGGCGGCGGC
>JAYWEP010000232.1:0-3510 GCA_043779205.1 Chthoniobacter sp.
CTGCGCCCTTCCCGCCCACCGAAACACCACCAACCCAAACCCCGAAAACCAACAGAAACTCTCATAGCGAGTGGATCAAAAACCGGGGGCAGGCCAGCCGCACGGGGACGGCGGCGCTCCGCGGTCAGCCGCCCAGCGGCACTTCGTGGTATTCCAGCGCCCACTCGCGCATGAACCGCACGCGCTCGGGGCGGATGCGGTAGATGATGAGCGCGGGATTTTCCGGCGACCCGAGGTAGCGCCGCAGGAGCGCATTGCTCTCCCAAATCTCGCGCAGCAGCGCCGCGTCCATCAGCACTTCGGCGACGCCGGTGATGCGCACCTGATCGTGGTGCTCGTCGAGATAGCACAGCTCCACCTTTGGGTTCGCGGCGATCTCGCGCGTCTTGCCGTAGCTGCGGAGATTCGCGACGTAGATCGTGAAGCCATCCACGCGCACCGGCGACACGGGGCGCAGGCGCGGCTGGTCGCCATCGACCGTCGCGAGCTGCGGAAACTTCGCGCGGGCGATCACCGCGCGGGCGAGCGCGGGGAGTTCTTCGGGCGTGACGGGTGTGGGAACCGGACCGGGCATGGCTTCGCCGCCACCGCGCGGCATTTTGCGAAATCTCTACGCCGGCACACCGCTCAAGCCGGGAGGATAGTCGGGCGAAATAATCGTGCCTTCCTCGCGCTTGAGAGGCGGCGGTTCGGAAGAGGGACGCGGCGGTTTCGTCGGCGCGCTCGGCGGGGTCAGCATGCGCCCATGTTCGAGGATGTCCTTGATCTGCTGGCCGTCGAGCGTCTCAAATTCGAGCAGCGCCTTGGCGATGATTTCGAGCTTGTCGCGATGGTCGGTGACCAGCTTCAGCGCCCGCTGATACGCTTCGTCGCAAAGCTTGCGGACTTCGGCGTCGATTTCCTGCGCGGTGGCTTCGCTGTACTCACGGCCCTGGCCCAGATTGCTGCCGAGGAAGACGTAGTCCTCGTGCTGGCCGTATTCGACCATGCCCATCTTCTCGCTCATGCCCCATTCGCAAACCATCTTCCGGGCGAGCCGGGTCATCTGCTTGATGTCCATCGACGCGCCGGTGGAAAGGTCGTGCGTATAAAGTTCCTCCGCGATCCGTCCGGCGGAAGTCATCGCGAGGCTGTCGAGCGCCTCCTTTTTGCCCAGCGAATACTGATCGCCCACGGGCAGCGACATGGTCACCCCGAGCGCGCGGCCCCGCGGAATGATCGTGACCTTGTGCAGCGGGTCGGTGTGTTCGAGCAGCACACTCGCCAGTGCGTGCCCCGCTTCGTGCCACGCGGTGGAATTCTTCTCCTTGTCGCTCATCGCCAGGCTCCGGCGTTCGCGGCCCCAGCGGACCTTGTCGCGCGCTTCTTCAAATTCGTCGTTCGTGATCGCCTTCAAGCCGCGCCGCGCCGCGATGAGCGCCGCTTCATTGATGACGTTCGCCAGCTCCGCGCCGGAGAACCCAGGCGTGCCGCGGGCGACGATGGAGAGGTCCACGTTTTCCGCGAGCTTCACCTTCTTCGCATGCACGCGGAGGATTTCCTCGCGGCCTTTCACGTCGGGCAGCGAGACCGTGACCTGCCGGTCAAAACGGCCCGGGCGCAGCAGCGCGGGGTCGAGCACGTCGGGGCGGTTCGTCGCGGCGATGATGATGACACCCTCCTGCGTGTCAAAGCCGTCCATCTCCACGAGCAGCGCATTCAGCGTCTGCTCGCGCTCATCGTGGCCGCCGCCCATCCCGTGCCCGCGATGCCGGCCGACCGCGTCGATTTCGTCGATGAAAATGAGGCACGGAGCGGACTTTTTCCCCTGCTCAAACATGTCGCGCACCCGGCTCGCGCCGACGCCGACGAACATCTCCACAAAGTCCGAACCGCTGATCGAAAAGAACGGCACGTCCGCCTCTCCCGCGATGGCGCGCGCGAGCAGCGTCTTGCCCGTGCCCGGCGAACCGACCATGAGCACGCCCTTCGGAATGCGCCCGCCGAGCTTTTGGAATTTCTTCGGGTCGCTCAAAAACTCGACGATCTCCTGCACCTCCTCCTTCGCCTCGTCCACGCCCGCCACGTCCTTGAAGGTGATCTTGTTTTTGTCCCGCGACATCATGCGCGCCTTCGACTTGCCGAAATTCATCGCCCCTTTGCCAGCCATGCGGATTTGCTGGCGGAAGAAGAAATAGAGAATCACCACGAAGAGCAGCAGCGGCATGAAGATATTCAGCAGCGCCGACGCGAGGATGGTGCTGTCCGTTTTGGGCGTGACCTTGATCTTGTATTTTTCCTCGAGCATCCACTGGAGGTGGGGCTGGTACTGCAGGTTGACCTGCGTCTTGAACTTCTCCGCCGGCGCGCCTTCTTTCTCCCCCAGCCGCACGCCCGCGACGAAATCTGTCGCGCTGCCCGGCTCCGAGATGAGTTCGAGCGAGGCGATGCCCTTGTCGTCCTTGATGAGGCGATCCGCATCCAGGGTTTTCACAAAATCAGGATACGGCAGATCCTTCACGCCGCCCATCATCGGGCCGTTGTGGTTGAAAACGTAGGCCCCGCCGAGCATGGCGATGGCGATGGCGAAAAGCACCAGCCCGCGCCAGTTGAAATTGGGGTCGCCTCCCGCGCCATTCGGCGGGCGGTTGGGTTTCGGTGAACGAGGATCGGGCTGGGCCATAGGTGTCGGTGGTGCGGGAAAGAGCCGTGGAGACTAAAGTATCGCCTCCGCGCGTGCAACGGATGCTTTCCTGTGCGGAAAAGCGCTGGGCCTCCGGGGTTGGGTCAAACCGGATTCGCCGCGCGCGACGGATGCAAATTCCCCCTGTCTGCGCCGCGGCACACGACGAGGCATTTCATAGCGGAGGTGGTGAGGAGCCTTCGGAGCCCCAGATCAGGTCGCTGCCAGCGCGATCCAACTCCACGCCGAACTCGATTTGCGCAGCGGCGGCTTGGTCGCGCAGGGAGTGGAACGCGTCGAAAGAGTCGGGATACACGTAAAGCGCGAGATAGATTTCACCCCTCAGGACGCTCCGCAGAAGGTGGTCGATGGCGGCTTTGTTGCCGGCCACCGTCCAGCCCAGCGCCTCTACCGGACGGGAGAGTTCCCCGTCGCCTTTCCCTGTCCACGCAATGGCGGTGTCGTTCTTCCGTCCGTCTGCGTCCATAATCGGGTAGATTTTGCCAAACTTGCAGATGACCGCCAGCGACTGCTTGGTGCGGGCGCGCTCTTTTGGAAAGCGCAGCGTGACGACGCGAGCTTCCTTTTCCTGCTGGATGAGCTTGCTGATTTCGGCCACGCGCCCGTTGAGCCGCGCGCTGTTTTGATCCTGCGCCTTGAGGGCGCTGGCGATTTCTTCTTGCTTGCTGAGGTTCGTGAACCCGCAGCCGGGAGAGACGGAGGCAAGCATTCAAACGCTTGTTAATGGCCTGACGATCAAGTTCTCGTCCTCAATCTGGGGCATCGGTTGCAGCATCATTTTCAACGTCCTCGAAAAACTGATCGAGGGCGCGGCGTGGTCGCGCATC
>JAYWEP010000233.1:0-20451 GCA_043779205.1 Chthoniobacter sp.
TGAATTTTCGCAAACGCACCGAGCTGGCCGACCTGCGCGGGCGCGTGGCGCTGCTCACCGGCGGGCGCGTGAAAATCGGCTACCAGGCCGGCATCAAGCTGCTGCGGGCGGGGGCGCAGTTGATCGTGACGACGCGCTTTCCGCGCGACTCGGCGGCGCGGTACGCGCAGGAACCGGACTTCGCGGACTGGGGACAGCGGCTGGAAATCTTCGGGCTGGATTTGCGCCACACGCCGAGCGTCGAGGCGTTCTGCCGGCATCTGCTCACCACGCGCGACCGGCTCGATTTCATCATCAATAACGCGTGCCAGACGGTGCGGCGGCCGCCGGATTTTTACCGGCACATGATGGACCTCGAAAACGCGTCGCTGCACGCGATGCCGGAGCGGGTCGCGCGGTTGCTCGGGGCTTACGAAGGCTTGCGCGGCTACCAGATGCTGCCCGAGGGCGCGGGACCGTCGGTGGCGCTGACGGGCTTGGCAGGGCAGGGGAGCACGGTGGCGGAATTGCCGCACGCGGCAGCGTTGTCGCAGGTGCCGCTGCTGCCGGAGGAATTGCAGGCGCAGCAGGATTTGTTTCCCGCCGGCCGGCTCGATCAGGATTTGCAGCAGGTGGATTTGCGCGAGCGCAATTCGTGGCGGCTCAGGCTGGCCGAGGTGCCGTCCGTCGAACTGCTCGAGGTGCAGCTCGTGAACGCGGTCGCGCCGTTCATTCTCAACGCGCGCTTGAAGCCGCTGCTGACGCGCACGCCGGAGCGCGACAAACACATCGTGAACGTCTCGGCCGTCGAGGGGCAGTTCTACCGCAAATTCAAGACCACGCGGCATCCGCACACGAACATGGCCAAGGCCGCGCTGAATATGATGACGCGCACGGCGGCGGCGGATTACCACGGCGATGGCATCCACATGAACAGCGTGGACACGGGCTGGGTGACGGACGAAGACCCGGTGCAAATCGCGGCGCGCAAGGTGGAGGAGCATCGCTTTCATCCGCCGCTGGACATCGTGGACGGCGCGGCGCGGATCGTGGACCCGATCATCGCCGGGGTGAACACGGGCGAGCATGTGTGGGGGAAGTTTTTGAAAGACTACGTGCCGACGGATTGGTGAGGCTGGCGGTGTCGGGATCAGCAGCTACGCTCGGCGCATGAATGTAGAACGTGTGAAATATGTGATCTGGGCGGCGGACATCCGGCGGGCCGTGCGCTTTTACCGCGACGTGCTCGGCGGGGAGGTGGTGAAGGAGTCGGACGTGATCAGCGAGGTTGTGGTCTGCGGCGCGACGATCGGCATCCACGGCGGCGGCGAGGGGAAGCGGACGTGGACGGGCCTGACTTTCCAGGTGCCGGACGTGATCGCCGGCGCGCAGGAAGTGGTGGCGGGCGGCGGGCAGCTCACGCGCGAGCCGCAGCCGGAAGACGACGAACCGCCGCATCTCGCGATGTGCGTGGACCCGGAGGGGAATGAATTCATGCTCACGCGAAAGCGGGGGAGCTAGGGGGCTGTGCGTGCGGGTGGATGGCGTCGCTCCGCGCGCCATGCGAAAGCCTCGCCGAAGGCGCACTTTTTAGCCGCGCGTGGAAAAGATGGGCGCTGCGCGCAGGTGTTTCGCATGGCGCGCGGAGCGACGCCATCCACCCGCACTTCGGTTTATTTTATACCCTCAAGCAGCCGGATGCCGTCGGGGTCGATGCGGATGCGGCGCTCGCGGTAGAGGACGCCGATGGCTTGCTTGAAGGCTTTTTTGCTCATGCCAAAGGCGGCGCGAATTTCCTCCGGCGCGCTGCCGTCGTGATAGGGCAGGTGGCCGCCGGCGGTGCGCAGCGCGGCGATGATCTGTTCGCCGAGCGGGGCGATGCGGCGGTGGCCGGCGGGGTCGAGGCCGAGGTCGATTTTGCCGTCGGGGCGGAGGGTGCGGATGAAGCCGTCGAGCGCCTGGCCGATGATGAGCGGGGCGGAGAGTTCGGCGCGGTAGAGCAGGCCGGTGTGCGCGTGGTCGATGATCGCGCGGTAGCCGAGCGGGGTCTCGCTTTCGACGATGAGTTTCACGGCCTGCCCCTCGGTGTAGGTGGGCGGGGTGAGATCGAGCCAGCGGCTGAGGCGCGCGCTGGCGATGATGCGGTCGGAGCGCTCATCGAGCGCGACGCGGACGAGCACCCAATCGCCGGGGCGGAGGGATGCGGCGTGCTCGCGGAGCGGGAGGAGGAGGTCTTTTTCCAAACCCCAATCGAGGAACGCGCCGACGCTCGGGTTGCGCGAGACGACGCGGAGATGGGCGAACTCGCCGACGACGGCGCGCGGCGTTTCCGTGGTCGCGACGAGGCGGTCTTCGGAGTCGCGATAAACGAAGACGTCCATCTTTCCGCCGACCGCCCAGCCGGGCTGGATGTAGCGGCCAGGGAGGAGGATTTCGCCGTGGGTGCCGCCGTCGAGATAGAGGCCGGGCGGAGCCTGGCGGAGGATGGGGAGGGAGTTGCGTTTGCCGATGATGGCCATGTGCGGCGATGAAAACGTGGTGCGAAATTCGTCAGGTTTTTTTGACCACGGATTTCGCGGATTACACGGATTTTTCAGAAAAAACCAATCCGTGAAATCCGTGAAATCCGTGGTCAAAAATTACGGACGATTGGGGCGGTGCGCTGCGAGTTTCAAACCGTTCGCCCGACCGCTTCGGCGACTTTTTTCACGCGCTGGACGAGGTCGGTGAACTCGTGCGGGAGGAGCGCCTGCTCGCCGTCGCTCTTGGCGTTTTCGGGGCTGTTGTGGACTTCGCACATGATGGCGTCGGCTCCGCAGGCGACGGCGGCGAGGGCCATGCTGACGACGTGCTCGCGGAGGCCGATGCCGTGGGTGGGATCGACGACGATGGGCAGGTGCGTCTCGGCCTGGAGGACGGGGACGGCGTTGAGGTCGAGGGTATTGCGGGTGTAAGTCTCGAAGGTGCGGATGCCGCGCTCGCAGAGGAGGACGTTGAAGTTGCCCTCGGCGAGGATGTACTCGGCGGACATGAGCAGGTCTTTGATGGTGGCGCTCATGCCGCGCTTGAGCATGACGGGGAGCTTGCTGCGGCCGACTTCTTTCAAGAGGGAGAAGTTCATCATGTTGCGCGCGCCGACCTGGAGGCAGTCGGCGTATTTCTCGATGATGTCGAGGTCGCGCGTGTCCATGACTTCGGTGATGACGGGGAGGCCCGTTTCGTCGCGCGCTTCGGCGAGGAGTTTCAGCCCTTCCACGCCGAGGCCCTGGAAGCTGTAGGGCGAGGTGCGGGGCTTGAAAGCGCCGCCGCGGAGGACGCGCGCGCCGGCTTTGGCGATGTCCTTTCCAATGCTGACAATCTGCTCGCGGCTCTCGACGGAGCAGGGGCCGGACATGATGACGATTTCTTTTCCGCCAATGGGGACGTCGCCGATTTTGACGATGCCGGTCTGGCCGCGGAATTCGCGGGCGACGAGCTTGTAGGGCTTGAGCACGGGCGTGACGGACTCGACGCCGGGAATGGCGGCGAGCGGCTTCTCGCGGATGATGTCCTCCGCGCCGATGACGCCGACGACGACGCGCTGGGCGCCGCGCGAGACTTCGGCGCGCAGGCCCCATTCTTTGATGCGGTCGAGGAGGTGCTGGAGCTGCTCTTCGGTGGCGTCGGGTTTGGTGACAATGATCATGGGCAAAGGGTGGGGAGCGTAGTCGGCGGGCGCTCTTCGGCAACGGCATTTTTTAACCGGCGCGGGCGGTTGACAGCCCTTCGCGAATCTGTTTCCGTGCGCGCCGTGAAACTCCTCCTCCCGCTCCTCGCGCTCACCCTTTTCGCCACCGCCTGCTCCAATACGAACGCCACGCGGCGGAGCCTGTATTCGCCGCCCCGCGCCTCCGGCCCCTACACGCAGTCGCTCGACGACGGGACGTGGCGGAAGGGCGGCAAACCGGTGGATGAGGAACTTCGGGAGCGCCGGGAGCAGCAGAAGATCAACGCGATTCAGGCGAAGACGCCGGTGAAGCCGCAGTAGCGCAGGCCTCCGGCTTGCGGAGTGGACTGGGCACAAGCCGGAGGCTTGCGCTGCGCTTTTTTAGACGCCGAGCAGTTCGCGCTGCCAGGGCATCATGCGGGGGAGGATGTCGGGGTTGTTGGCGGCGAGATTTTCCAGGATGGTCTTGGGCGCGATGAGCGAGGGGTCGAGCTGGAGGTCGGCGGCGAGTTTGTCGCGGCGCGTTTTGAGGTCCTTGAGCCGGCGGTCGAAGTCGGGCGTGGGGCGCGGACGCGGGGTGCGTTCGCGGAAGGGCCATTCGCTCTCGGGCAGGGCCAGGCCTTGCTCGGCGGCTTCGTAGAAGCGGCGTTTCCGCGGGCCGTGGAGGTGGTGAAAGCTGACGTCGCGCCCGGAGTCGAAGTCGGCGGCGGCGCGGAGGAGTTGCTCGTTGTGGAGGATGTGGAAGGCGGGTTTGTCCACGGCGGCGGCTTCCTGATCGCGCCAGTGCCAGAGCGCGCGGAGCACGGCACCGGAGCGCCCGCGGAGTTCGTGGCTGCCGGTGATGCGCCAGATTTCGTCGGGGTCGCGCTCTTTGGTGATGGCGGAGGCGGCGATGGCTTTTTCGCAGGACTGGCGGAACCATTCGGTGCGCCCGAGGCGGATGAGGTCGGCTTCGAGATTGCCGGCGATCTCGGCGAGGTAGTGGGTGTCTTTGACCGCGTAGTCGCTCATCTGCGGCGGGAGCGGGCGCAGCGCCCAGTTGGCTTTCTGGGAGGCTTTGGCGATGGTTTCGCCGAAGTATTTCAGGATGAGCGCGGCGAGGCTGAATTGGGTGATGCCGGCGAGCCGCGCGGCGAGCATGGTGTCGAAAACGGAGGCCGGCCCGGCGTAGCCGACGCGGCGGAGGAGGCGCAGGTCGTAGTCCGCGCCGTGGATGATGAGTTCCTTGCCCGCGAACGCGGCGAAGAGTGGCGCGAGATCCATCGCGGCGAGGGGATCGATGAGCAGGTCGTGGCCGGGGACGCTGATCTGGATGAGGCAGAGCTTTTCAAAATAGCAGTGCAAAGAATCCGCCTCGGTGTCGATGGGGATGCGCGCGTGCGGGGCGAAAAGCGGGAGGACGCTGGCGAGGGCGTCGGGGGTGTCGATGAGGGGCTGCATGGCTTCAGAGGGTGTCTTAAAGGGCGGTTTTCGCGGGACTCTTCCTCTTCCTCTTCCGCTTAATCTTCCTCCCGCCGAGGGAATATGATGGAGCGGAAGATTAAGAGGAAGCGGAAGAGGAAGAGGAAGAGGAAGAGGAAGAGGTCGGAGGCTTGGAGTTTTCAGGCACCTTCTTAGCCGCGGAGGCCGGTGAGGAGGAGTTCGGCGTTGTTTTTTGTGGCCTGGAGGGCGTGGACGAGGACTTCCGTGGCTTCGAGGGCGGGGAGGATGGCGAGCTGGCGGCGGAGGACGCTGATGCGCTCGAATTCCTGCGGGTGGTAAAGCAGTTCGTCGCGGCGCGTGGCGGACTGGAGGAAATTGATCGCGGGGAAGACGCGCTTGTCGCTGAGGCCGCGGTCGAGGCGGATCTCCATGTTGCCGGTGCCTTTGTATTCCTCGAAAATGAGGTCGTCCATGCGGCTGTTGGTCTCGATGAGGCAGGTGGCGAGGATGGTGAGGCTGCCGCCTTCCTCGGTGTTGCGCGCGCTGCTGAAAAACTTTTTGGGTTTCACCAGCGCCTTGGAATCGACGCCGCCGGACATGGTGCGGCTGCGGGCGCCGCCGCCCTGGAGGTTGTTGTAGCCGCGCGAGAGGCGGGTGATGGAATCGAGCAGGATGACGACGTGGCGGCGCAGTTCGACGAGGCGTTTGGCGCGGTCGCTGACGAGTTCGGCGATGGCGGTGTGGCGCTGCGGGCTTTCGTCGAAAGTGGAGGAATAGATTTCGCAGTTCACGCTGCGCCGGAAGTCGGTGACTTCCTCCGGGCGCTCATCCACGAGGAGGAGGATGACGTGGGTCTCGGGGGAATTGACGAGGATGGATTGCGCGATGTCTTTGAGCAGAATCGTCTTGCCCGTGCGCGGCGGCGCGACGATGAGCCCGCGCTGGCCGCGGCCGAGCGGGGCGATGATGTCGAGGGCGCGGCCGGTGATCGAATCGCTCTTTTGGTTTTCGAGGACGATGCGCTCGGTCGGGTGCAGCGCGGTGAGCTGGTCGAATTCCTTGGTCGGTTTCCAGTCATCCGCCGGGATGCCCTCGATGCTGACCACGCGGTCGAGGGTCAGGAATTTTTCGCGGTCGCGCGGGGGCCGGATGCGGGCGCTGAGGCGATTGCCATTGCGCAGGCCGAACTGCCGCTCGGCCTGCTGGGGGACAAAGACATCCTGCGGGAGGGAGCGGAAATTGTAGCACGGCCAGCGGAGGAAGCCGCTGCCCTGCGGGGAAAGCTCGAGCACGCCGTCGGCGAAAAGCTCGATGCCGCGACCGGCGTAGGCTTTGAGCAAATCGCAGACGAGGTGATGCCGGGTGCGGTCGGGATTGAGGCGGAGATGGAGGGCCTCGGCGCGGGCGAGGAGGGCCGCGAGCGGCTCGGAGTGCAGCTCGTCGATCCAGAGTTGCCGCGGCGGCGCGGGCGCGGCTGGCGGTGTGGCGGAGACCGTTTCGCGAGGGGCGTCAGCGGCGGAGGCAGGCGGCGAGGAGTCGGGCCTGCCGTTCGAGACAGGGGAGGGTGGAGTCGTTCCAGATGACATGATGGGCGTGGTTGATTTTCGTCGCGAGATCGAGCTGGGAGGTGATGATTTTTTCGGCCAGCGCGGCGCTCAGGCCGCGCTGCTCCGTGAGCCGCCGCCGCTGCGTGGCCGGCGAGCAGGCGATGACGGCGATCCGGTGGAAGTTCGCTTCGGCCTGCGTCTCAAAGAGCAGCGGGATGTCCACGACGAACCAGCCGCCCTCGAGGGCGATCTGCGCGGCGCGGGCGGTCCAGCGCGCCCGGATGGCCGGGTGCAGGATGCGCTCAAGCTGCCGCCGTTTCGATTCATCATCGAAAACGAGTGCGCGCAGCTTGGTGCGGTCGGGATTTCCCTCTGGGTCACAAATGACATCGCCAAAAGCCTCCGCCACCGCCTGCCGGATGGCGTCATCGCCCGCGAGCAAATCGTGCGCCGTTTGATCGGCGTCGAAAAGCTCGGCGGGAAGATGGCGGAGCAGCAGGCCGGTGAACGACGACTTCCCGGTGGCGATTCCGCCGGTGACGCCGAGGACGGGCACAGCCCTATTTTTGGAACAGTGGGAGATCGGAGATTCCAAGATCCGGCGGGGCCAGCGTCTCGATGACTTCCTCTTTCTCCTCGTCGAACCGCACCGGGTCGCCATCGGGTTTCATCAGGCGCGCGGAGACGAAGATGACGAGATTGCGTTTCAGGTGCTGATCGACGCTGGAGCGGAAGAGACGGCCAATGATCGGGAGGTCGCCGAGAATCGGCACCTTGTCCTCGACCTTCTGCACGTCCTCGCGCATGAGGCCGCCGAGGACGACGGTATTGCCGTCATAGACGCTCACGCTGGTGGTGATCTTGCGGGTGCTGAAGATCGGCTGGTTGATCACGTTGGGCGTGATGACGTTGACGGTCGAAATGCCGAGGGCGTTGGTCGAGGTCGTCTGAATCGGGCTGCCGTAGTTGATGAAGCCTTCAAACTCGACGACCTGCGGGACGAGGTTGAGGTCGATGGTGTATTCATCGGGCCCGACGACGGGTTCGACTTCGAGGGTGACGCCGGTATTGCGCACTTCAAAGGCGGTCGGGGTGGTCGGCGTGACCGGGAAACTGCCCTGGCTGCCGCCGCCGGAGAGGAGTCCGGTGAGCGGGCTGATGAAGCCGCCGCCGCTGTTGTTGAATCCGGAGCCGACGTTCTGCGGGATTTGCGGGGGATTGAACTCGGTCGGGTATTTGAATTCGCGAATGACTTCGATGACGGCCCGCTGGCCGCTCTTGGTCGTGACCCGCGGTGCGGAGAGGAGATCGACGCCCTTTTTCTGGTTGAGCGCGCGGATGACGAGTTGGAACTGGGGATCGGTGAAGACGCCGGAGAGCGCGCCGATGGCCGGGGCGAGGGCGCTGGCTCCGGGGGCTCCGAAGAGGAGGGCGTCAACGGCGTTGGCACTGAGCGCAATATTGCCGCTGCGGTTTCCTGCGGTGAGGGGACTGGTGCCGACGGGGATGCCACCGGGCGAGATAAAGGGAAAGTCGGCCGCTTTGGTTGCCGGTGAAGTCCCGGAAGTTCCTCCGCCGAAGAAGACGTTATGGTTGCCGGCCATGTTGGCCTGTCCGAGCAGCCAGTCGAAGCTGAGTTCCTTGAGGTTGCTTTGCGAGATTTCGACAAACTTCGCCTCGATCTCGACCTGCTTGGGTCCGCCGACGACGCCGGAATTGATGATTGTGTCGATAAGGTCGAGCTGATCCTGGGTGTTGCGGACGATCAGGCGGCTGCTGCTGACGATATAGATCGCCGAGGCCTGGCCGTTAAATTGCACACCGTTGGAAATGAGCCAGTTTTTCGCCGACTCGCGGTCAGCGATTCCCGAACTGCCTTTCGTGACATCGCCAGCACCGGCACCCTTGGCGGCACCGAAGGCCGGCGCGGCCAGACCGCCTCCGCCTTCACCTGGGGTCGCGGAGCGCGGAATCAAGTCCGGGCGAACCTTCCATTCCTTGGTGATGACGACCTCGGTATTCATGCTCTGAGGCACGACGGAGACGGCAAACGGCTCGACCTTGAATTTCAGGTTCGCGAGGCCGGTGACATATTTCAGCGCTTCGATCATCGGGATGTTCGAGAGCGAAACCGTGATCCGGGCGTCGGCGGGATTGCCGAGCGCCGCCGGGGCCGCCGCGAGCGCCGGAGCGGGAGCCGCGTCGAGGCCGGGAATGGCGGACACCGGCGGAGCGCCGGCGGCGTCGGGCACCACGACGTTGGACCCGCCTTCGAGCCGGAGCACGATATTGACACCCGTCTTGGGGTCATCGGGATCGAGTTCCACGCTTTTCCTCTTCAAATACTCCACCGCCTCACGAATGGTCGCTTCCTTGAATTCCAGTTTCGGGATGATGATCCGCTCCAGCTTGCGCTGAATCCTGGCGGTGTTGCCGAGCTCCTTGTTGGGTTGCTCGATGTTGGTGAGGGAAGGATCGACATTGAAACGCCGCACGGGCACCGCCCACGCCCTGTCGGTCTGCTCAATCGCATGCGCGCGGGTGTAATTGTAGGCCACCACGTCAAAGTCGCTCATCTTCCGGGCGATTTTTTCCTCCATGGCGCGCGCGGCCATGTTGTATTTGTCGATGTTGAGAATCTGCTCGCAACGCTTGTGGGCGTTGTCGAAGCGCCCGGTGTCATAAAACCCCTGGGCCTCGACAAAGAGCTGCTTCACTTTTTCGACGTTGCCGCGGAATTGCGGCCCGATGGTGCGGTTGTAATAGGTCGGGTCTTCGAGGTGGGCGAGGATGAGGATGGCGTCCCGGCAGCGCGGCGCGTACTGCTCGGAGGTCACGATGCGCAGGGTGTTCTCGGCATCGGCGTAGCGGCCCTCGGTGATCCGCTGCTCGGCCAGCTTGCAACTCGCATTGCAGAAGCCCTGGAGGGCGCGGTTGTAGGAGCCCCGGGTGAGATAGGCATTGGGAATGAGGTCGCACGCGGTCTTGTAGAAAGCCGTGGCCTTCTCGTAGTCCCGGACTTTCATCGCCCGGTCGCCGTTCTCGATCATCTGTCCGCCGCGGTTTTCGTATTCCTGACGGCGGCTCCTTTCGCGCTCCGCGGCGCTCTCCACGCCGCCGGCGGCGAAGGCGAGGGTCGGGGTGATAATCATCGAAGCGACCAGCAGCGAGGAGATCGTGGTGGCGAGTGGGGGTTTGGTCATGGGTGCGTTATTTTGGTTGGAAGTGAATGGGTAATGTTTTGCGACCGGCTGGCTGGTCGCAGCTTGGGAACTCGGGGGGCGGGACGGAGCGACAGGCGCCTTTATTTTTTGTCGCGCGGATCGCGGACAATCGTGGCCTGGGTGCCGTTGGGGAGCTGTATTAGGGCTTTCTCTTCCCCGCTGTCAATGAGTTTGTACTTTTCGGTGACATTTGGCTTGAGCGCGAATTCCTGAAGCTTCTTCACTCTAAATACGCGAGGCGGATTCTCCCACTTGTAGATGAAGTCCATGAAGTAATCCGGCGAGTCGGTGACGCGGTTGAGGATGAGGACGACGGTGACGTTGGTTTCGGCGTTGTAGAGCGTCAGTTCGGAGACGTCCTCCTGCTCCTCGGTCTTGGGATTGAGCTGGTTCTTGACCTCAAATTTCTTGAGCTGAAAATTCGTCCGCGAAACCTTGTCGCCGATCTTCAGGAACTCGCTCGGCTGCCGGAGGTCGATGGTGTTGATTTGAAACTCGAAGGTTTCCAGTTTGTCCTTCTTGGGATCGCCATTGTAGGCGTTGAAGAGCAGGCGGAAGGGAACGCGAATGAACTGTCTGATGAACAGCTTGGAGTAGTAGGGCGGATGCGATTCCTTGTTGTTCGGATCGGTGTTGGCGCGGAATTCGTCCTCGTTGGAGAAACCGTCCTTGTCCGCGTCTTGCAGCGGGACCGTGGGATCCAAAAGCGGGAGGCGGTTCTTCATGAACCACATGTTCGGAATCGGGTTGCCGGTCAGGGTGTCTTTGTAGAAGGCCTCGACGCCGGGCTTTTTCGGTGTGCCGTCGCTGCCGATGACGTAAAGGTCTGAGACGAAAAGCTGGCCGCGTTTCTTATCCTTTTCCGCGGCACCTTCCGGGTGGGAGTCCGCTTCCGCCCACTGCGGCGGGTTTTCGAGGGCTTTCTTGGCTTCATCGACCCGATCCAGGACGACCGGGGGCACCTTGTCGCGGGGTTCGGCTTTTGCGGTGGCGGCGGAGAATCCGTCGCCAAAACTCTGGGCGCGCAGGATGAGCAGGACGGAGAGGGCCAGGAGGGCGACCGCGAGGAGGGCGAGCGCGAACTGGTCGTAATGTTTCTTGATCCAGTCCATAGGTTATTTCGCGGTGGTGAGGGTGGGTTCGGCGAAATCGACGATGTCGATTTGCATGGCCACCTCGATCTGCTCTTCGCCGACGATATAGGTCGAGGCGGCCTGCGGCGGGGCCGGAGGCGGTGGTGTGCCGACGGCGGCGGGAGTCCCGGCGGCCACTGGGGCGGGAGGCGGCGGAGCGGCGGCGACGACTTTCGGCGGGCCCTTTTCGCTCTGATTTTTCACGGAGATCGTCCGCACGATGTAGAACTGCGGAGCCTTCGGGCTGACGAGGGAGTTCAGGAATGGGGCCAACGAACTTTGGCGGCACTGGATGGTGATTTCGACGGGGTGCGAATTGACCAGAGCTTTCCCTTTCTTGTCGCCTTTTTCCGCCCCGCGCACCTTGCCGCCTTCTTCGGGCAGAAGCTCACGCTTGATGGATTTCACTTCGGTCATATGGCTTTCGATCAATTGTCCAAACAGCCACTCGATGGCCTTGAGTTGGTGGCCGAGCAGTGCGGCGACTTCCTTGCTGTCCGGCGGGCGGGTTTCGTAGGGGTCGAAGCCGAGGAAAAATTTGTCCGGCAGCTTGGTGACGGCCTGCGCTTTTTCCGCGACGGCGTTCTTGGTCGCCTTGAGCTTGTCCTGAAACTGCTCGGGCGTCATCGGCTCGGGCGGAAAGGCTTTGGCGGCGAGCGAGCTTTGGAAGGCGGCGATGACTTCGACGGCCTCCTTTTTCTGCGCGGCAAGGGCCTTCAGATTTTTGTCGCTCGGGGAAACGGGCAGGTTTTGCAGCCGGCTGAGTTCACCCGCGAGGCCGGTGTAGCGCGTGGTGGCTTCCTCACAGCGGCCCATCGCGCTGTATAGAAAATACCCGAGGACGCCGCCGCCGACGAGCATGGTGGCGAAGAATCCGGTGAGGAATTTGTTCTCTTTGATCCAGTTCATTTGCGGCTGGCGGGGAGGGTGATCGAGTTTTTCAAGACGAGGGGGATGGCAAATTCATAGGCCCATTCGGAGTCGTTGTCCGAGGCCCGCACGTAACCGCGGTCTTTGTCCATGACCACCTCGTAAAGCGGCGATTCCTTGAGCTTGTTGCTGAAGTCATCGACCACCAACGGTCCGCGTTCGTTGAACAGCCAGAGTCCCTTGAGCATCAGCACCGGCCCGCCGGACGCGCTGCTTTTTCCTTTCCCGCCGGCCGGTGCATTCGCGTCGGCGGTCTCGGGCTTCGGGTTTTTGGCGTCGAAGGAGGTGATCCAGACGAAGTCCTTCGGGAGCCGGGTATTGATGTCCTCGATGATTTTCACCCAGTAGCTGCGTTCATCCACGGCGGTGAGCAGCGGGGCGGCGGTTTCCTGCTGGGCTTTGATGTCGGCGCGGGCGTCGTTCATCCGCTTCTCAAAGCTCTTCAGCGTATCGACCGTGGGTTTGAGTTTTTCACTGACCTGATCGGTGACCGCCGCGGCATGGTCGTAGTAAAGCCACCAGCCGGTCAGCGCGAGCAGCGTGCAGATGCCGGCGAGGAGGATGTAGGGCCGGCGCTCGGCGAGCTGGTGGCGCCTGACCACGCTGACCGGGCGGAGGTTCAGCTCCATCGGGCAATTGCTCGTGCCGCGCAGCGCGAGGCCCACGAGTTCGCCCATGCGGTGGGCGTTTCTGCCGATCTCCTCGAGATTCAGGCCGCTGCCGACGGTGACGTTGCGGAGCGGATTAAAGAACTCGACGGGGAGCTGGAATTTCTCGTGAAAGAATTCCCGCATGTAGGGCAGGGTGACGCTCCCGCCGCAGAGATAGACGCGCTGCGGCTGCGCGCCGCCCTGCTGGGCGCGGTAAAAGCTGATCGACCGCGCGATTTCCGCGTGCAGGCGGGTCATGGAGTTGCGGATCATCTTCGAGACCCGGGCCACATCCGGGTCTTCCGGCTCGGCGTAGGCTCCGCCGAGGCTCACGAAACCGTCGCGCTTTTTCCGCTCCTCCGAGGCTCCGAAGGGCTCGTTGAAATCCCGCGCGATGGCCTGGGTGATGGCGGCGCCGCCGTTCGGGATCGAGCGGCTGAAAACCTTGTGCGACTCGATGAAGATGAGGTTCGTGGTGCGCGCGCCGATGTCGATGATCAGCGAGCAGCCCTCCACGTCGGCGTAGTTGTAGCGGTAGGCGTTGTAAAGCGCCATGGGGGCGACATCGACGAGGCTGGTCTGGAGGTGGGCGTCCTCGACGGCGGCGTTGATGTCGTCGAGCAAATCCGACTTGATCGCGACGATGACGACCTCGACCTGGGCCGGGTCGCCGCTATCGACGAGCTGGTAGTCCCAGACCACCTCGTCGATCGGGTAGGGGACGTTTTGCTGCGCCTCAAAGGTGACGATCTGATCGACCTGCTCTTCGCCGACCGAGGGCAGTTTGACAAAGCGGGTGAAGACGGATTGCGCGGAGACCGCGTAGTTGATCTTCGCGTTTTTCAGGCCGGCTCCCTGGATCATCTCGTCGAGGACGAGCTTGGCCTGCGCGAGGCGGGTCGAGTCGGCGGCGGGGTCGGCGAGCAACTCGCGGGTCTGGTGGGACGCGAGGACGAGCCCTCCGTTTTGCCCGGTTTTGAATTCGGCGAGTCCGAGGGTCTGGTTGCCCAGACTGAGGCTGAGGATGCGGGTGGGTGCGGCCATGAAAGCTCCAGCGTCTGTCGCTTACTTCGCGGTCTTGATGGCTTCGTAGCGGTCGAAGTAGAGCGGCGCGAAGGGAGTCTCCATTTTGTTCAGGATCATCCCGGTGAGGTGGGGCAGGTTGGGTATCTCCACTTTTTTGATCGCTTCCCGATCGATGATCTGACCTTGTTTCGAGGCGACGACCCACACGTTTTGCACATTTCCGGCCGTGACGGTCTTGCCGCCGGTCAGCTTTTCGAGGGTGCGCGGCGAGACATACATCACGGAGTAGTGCTCCCGGCCTTTCGGGATATTGACGTGCGTGACCTGGCCGTCGAGCAGCTTGCCCTCAAACTGGATCGTGTATTGAAACATGATCTCGTCGATCTCTTCGGCCTTCGTCTCGAAATCGACCTCGATCTCCAGCCAGTCCCCGGCTTTCGAGCGTTTTTCGGGCCCTGATTTGATTGTGAAATCGGGCGTCTTGACGATCTCGGGCTTGATCTTGCCGAGTTTGAGTGCGCCGGGTCCGATGGGCACCTGGGCGGCGGCATGGAGGGCGAATCCGAGGACGGCGCAGACGGAGAGGGAAAGGATTTTCATGGGAGGTTTTTCTTAGGTTTTTTTGGAGCGACGGGGGCGCGCGTTCTTGTTGTTGATTTGGCCGGGGTTGGGAAGGAAAAAATCGCGGGTGGCTGCAAATCCTTATTTCATGCGGGTTCGGAAGTAATCAATCGTTTTCCGGATTCCTTCGTCGAAGTCCACGCGCGGCTCCCAGCCGAGCACGGTTTTCGCCCGCGTGATGTCCGGCTGGCGCACTTTCGGATCGTCCACCGGCAGCGGCCGGTGCTCGATTTTCGAGGTCGTCCCGGTGATGCGGATGATCTCCTCGGCGAAATGCCGGATGGTCATCTCGCGCGGGTTGCCGATGTTCACCGGCTCGTGGAAAGCGGACTGCGAGAGTTTGAAAATGCCGTCGATAAGATCCGAGCAATAGCAGAACGAGCGCGTCTGCGAGCCGTCGCCGAAAATCGTCAGCGGCTCGCCGGTCAGCGCCTGGCCGATGAAGGCCGGCACCACGCGGCCGTCGCGCAGGCGCATCCGCGGGCCATAGGTGTTGAAGATGCGGACGATGTGCGTGTTGAGTTTGTGGAAGCGGTGGTAGGCCATGGTCATCGCCTCGGCGAAACGTTTGGCCTCATCATAAACGCCGCGCGGCCCGATGGGGTTCACGTTGCCCCAATAGTCCTCGCGCTGCGGATGCACGAGAGGGTCGCCGTAGCATTCGCTGGTCGATGCGAGGAGAAACGCCGCGCCTTTGTCCTTCGCCAAACCGAGCGCGTTGTGCGTGCCGAGCGAGCCGACTTTCAGCGTGGGGATCGGATGCTCGAGGTAGTCGATGGGCGACGCGGGCGACGCGAAATGGAAAATGAAATCCACGTCGTCCGGCAGGAAGATGAAATTGGAAACGTCGTGCTTGATGAAGCGGTAGTTTTCGTTCCCTGCGAGGTGCTCGATGTTGGCCGTCGAGCCGGTGAGAAAGTTGTCGATGGCGATGACGCGGTGGCCTTCCGCGAGCAGCCGGTCGGTGAGGTGCGAGCCGAGAAAACCCGCGCCGCCGGTGACGACGGAAATGGGCGACGAGGACGAGCGTTTGAACATGGGCGCGGAATGTGAACGCGTGCAGGCCGCTTGTCTATCGCGGCGCTACGCGAAATCGCAAATCGCCTCGACGTGGGCCGCCGAGCCGTCGCGCAGCCAGCCGTCGAGCTGGGCCTGCTCCTTGAGCTGCTGCCCGCGCAGCCGCGGGACGACGAGAAACTGGCTCGCGATTTCCGGCAGCGCGGTGAGATCGCCCCACAGCTTCTCAAACTGCGCGACGGGAAAAACATCCTCCTGCCCGTGGCCCCAGCGCTTCTTCACGTCTTTGAGCGTGATGTAGGTCGGCACCTTCGCCGCGAGCGCGCGGATCGCGGCGGTCACGCGCGGCTCGTCGTCGAGTTCGCCGCGGGTGAGGCCAAAAGCGGCGAGCAGGCCGTCGATGTCGATCCACGTCGTCAGCGTGTTGTAATAGGTCAGCCCGAATTCCAATTCCTCGCGCGGCACGGCCAGCCCCTCCACGAGCCGCACCCGCCCGTCCACCCGCGCCAGCCCGCCGCCGCGGTCTTCGAGCCGCCGGGTGATGACCTCGAAGCTGAGCGCCGCCCCGCTTTCGAGATGCTGTCCGAGCAAGGCGGGATCAAGGTTCGCGCCGACCGTGTCGATGTTGTGCAGGAGCAGCGTGCGGAGCTGCGGGCGCTCGCGGAGCAGCGCGGCGAGCGTGCCGTTGCGGAGCAGATTCGGCACTTCGTAGAAATGTCCGACCGGATGCAGGCATTGCAGCGGGAGATTGTCGCGATAGTCGGTGGCCTCGCCCGTCGCCTCCGCCCAGCGCAGCAGCGCAGCGCGCAGCGAGTCGCGGACTTTCTGCTGCTGCTCATCGAGCACCTGCTGCGGCATCTCCTCCCACGCGAACCGCAAATCCCGCGCCGTCGGCACCAGCCGCAGCCCCACGCTTTTTCCGCGCGAGAGGAGCAGCGGCCCGGCGTAGCCGTAGTTTTTCCGCGCCGCCAAAACCGCCGAGATCGGCCCGTGCGTGAGATAGCTCGTGGTGAAAATGTGCGGCACCGCCGTGCCCGCCAGCCGCGCGATGTGCCGTGACTTCGCGAGATGCGTTTCGAGGAAAGTGCGGTGCCGCCCGCCGAGTTTGCAAAACGGATGCAGCGACTTGACCACCCCCGCGCCCTGCGTCCACCGGCTCGCCGCGCCCGCCGCCAGCGTCACCACCGCCGCCTCCCCCGCGCGCAATGCAGCCAATCCGCGGACGAGGGCGTCCGCGCCACGTTCTTCGCGGACGGGGGCGTCCGCGCCACGCGCTGCGCCCGCCGCGCCCCGCGGCTGCGTGGCGCGGACGCCCTCGTCCGCGTCTGTCCCGCGGACGCCCCGTCCGCCGTCACCGAGCACAAAAGTTCCCTCCCTCAACCCCGCCTTCGCCGGATTATCCTGCACGTAAATTTCAAACCTCCGCAAATGCGCCGCATCCCGCACGATGTGGTCGAACGTCTCCTCCTGCCAAAGCGTTCCCGAGCGTTTCAGCAGCGGATTGATCCGATGCGCCGCGACCGACTTCCACGCGCCCACGATTTTCGCCAAATCAAACCTTTCTCCCGGCATGACGATCGCATGCACATGATTGGGCATGATGACAAAATCGCCGAGCCAGTAATCCTCGCCATGGCGGTGGCGCAAGGTTGTCGCCACGATTTCCGCGACTGCGGCCTCGCGCAGCACGCACGCACCGCGCCCGGCGTCGAGTTGCGCCTCGATCTTGGCGGAAAACAGCGCCTTCGCTTCGTCGAGGTCGGCTGCGGTGACGGGATGGGGCAGCGCTTGCAGATGCGCTTCCTGCTCAGCGCGAAGGCGCGCAACGACTGCGCGGGGGAGCGAATCGGCGAGGCGGAAGGTGACGAAATAGGTGGCGCCGGATTGCCGCCAGTGGGGGAGGCGGCGGTGGAGGACGGCGTAGGGGGATTTGGGGTCGAAGGGTTGGAAGAGCGGCGTGGCTTCGCCGGACGGGGCGTCCGGCGGACAGACGCGGACGAGGGCGTCCGCGCCACGCGGCGGGAGTGCGCGTGTGTCGGTGATGTCTTCGGCGCGCACGTCTTCGATGACGGTGTTCGCGGGCAGACGGTTTTGCGCGAGGCCGATCCGGCCGGCTTTCATGTCCGCGCGGATTTGCGCGTGCGCCTCGGGATCGAAGCCGTTTTCCGCGAGCAGTTCGTCGAGCGATTGCGCGCCCGCCCGGTCCTCGCGGCCGCGCGGGAGCAGCGCGTCGAAAAGCTCCTGGACCACGCCGCGCAGCTCGGGCTGCGTGCGGCAGGCGGCGGCGAATTTGTCCAGCTCAGCGCGGTCCAGCGCGGGGAGCGATTTCGGATCGAGCCGGAGCAGCGCGGGTGCGCGGAGCAGGTAGTAGCCTTTCGGCATCAGCGCGGTCGAGCCGGGCAGGAGGTCGGCGAAGGTGCCGTTTTCATTGATGCGGAAATCATAGACCACCGGCTCCATCGCGAACGGGAGCGACGCCGCGAGTTCCTTCTTCGTCGCGCGCATGATCGCGCCGAGCCGCTCCTGCGCCTCCGCTTTGCGCGCCGGTGCAAACATGAAGCCCATGCCGCCGCCGCTCATGCCGCCGAGCATCCAGAAGCCGTAAAAATCCGCGCCGAACTCCGCGCGCACCTGCTCGATGAGCCGCTCGGTGTAGTGCGTCGAGGCCCACGGAATGATCGTTTGAATCGGCCCGTCGAAATTGCGCGTCGTCGCCGCGCCGACTTTCGCGATGTCGCCGTCGCGCAGCGCGTCCAGGATTTCGTCGAGGAAGCCCAGCGCCTCCTGCCGTCCGCGCCACTCGGCGGCGCTGCGCAGCAGATATTTTTCCGTCACCATTTCCAAAATAGGCCCCACGTTTTGCGCCATGCCGCCATGCACCACGACGAGCGAATCCTGCAACGCCTGCCGCGCCTTTTCGGGAATCTCGTCGCGCGTGAAAACGTGATGCTGCGGCATCAGCCGCCCGCGCGAAACGCCGTGCTCGGGATCGCCCGCCTGCGCCGCCACGCCCTCGATGAGCTTGATCCCCGGCCACACGCCGCCCGAGTCCTGCCAGCCGCCGCCGCTGCCGCCGAGCCATTCGCCGAGCAGCGCCCGCGCGAGCACCAGCCGGCGCTCGCTTTCGCGCAGCGGGCCGGTCAGCGACTCCGCCTGCCCGGTCGCGCGCATCAGCACGCCGATGAGCGCGGCGAGCAGATTTGTGGAAACCGCGAGCCGCGAACCTTTCGGGATGTCGTTCACGCTCGAGACCAGCTCCAGCCCGCGCCCCGGCCCGAGCATCAGCGCGAGCAGGTCGGCGAGCGACTGCCCCGAGCCCTCGATCCCCGGCGGCACGATGCCGCTCGCGATGACCGCCGCTTTCAACAAGCCCAGATAGTCCCGCGCAAAATCGAACACCTCGCCGAGCGACGAAATCTCCGCGCTCGCACCGAGATCGACCGAGACGAGCCGCAGCACCGGCTGGTCGATCACGCGCAGCCACGCGCTCACCGGCGGCTGCGGCTCGGCGTCGCGGCCATGCACGCCGAGATCGACGGAGATGTTCAGCACCTTCGCGCCTTCGGGGAAATCCATGCCGAGGAAAAAAATGTCGCTCCACGCCGAATGCGTGAGGTCCATGCGCACCGGCGTGCGCTCGCGCAGGATCGGATACGAGCCGTGCGCATCCGCGCGCAGCAGCTCGGGCCGCAGCCGCAGCGGCTGGTCGTGCGGGTGGCCCATGCGAAACATCCACTGGTTCCCGCGCACCGTGCGGACGCTGCGCCGCACTTGATCCGCGAGCGTCTGGAAAGCGAGCCGGTGATACGCCGCGGCCAGCGCCGAACTGAGCGCGTCGCTCGGCCCGTCGGCTTTTTGCTTTTGTAAAAAAACCTCGATTGCCTCCTCGAAGCGCCGCTCCAGCAAATGCTCGTAGCCGGGGAAGGGGATGAGCCCGCTCGTCGTCAGCTCCGCCCGAGTCGGCAGGTGAAAACGGTGAATCGCGTAAAGAAAAAAGAGCGCGCGCACGCGCTCGTAGAGGTTCGGCGAGGCGCGGCGGAAAGCGTCGAGCGCATCGCACTCCGCGAGCAGTTCATCGAGCGAAGCCTTTGCGCAAATGTCGTCGAGCGAGCGGTCGCGCACCGCCGCGTCCGGCGAGGTGATGAGGTCGAGGAGCTTCACGCGTCGTGAGACAGGCTGCCGTTGTGGGACAGGCTTCCAGCCTGTCGGAGTGGGGCAGGCTTCCCAGCCTGCCCGAGTGCCAGCAGAAAGCGCCCGCTCCCTCCGGCAGGCAAGGATGCCCGCCGCACTCCGACAGGCTGGGAAGCCTGTCCCACCACCCATGATCCCCTTCGGCGATTTCCCTTTCTTCGGCCTGCTGCTCTACGCGGTCATCCCGACGATCCTCCTCGGGCTCCTCGGCCGCGCCGGGCGCTGGTGGACGCTCCTCGTCACGCTCGGCGTCCTCGGCCTGCAATTCAGCAACGACCTCCTCGTGCGCCCCGGCTTCGAGCTGCGCGAGATTTGGATCGTCCTCGGCTATGCGGCTTACGAGGGCGCGGTCGCGCTCGCCTTTCTCCGCTGGAAAACACGCGCCACATTCTACGCCGCGCTCGCGCTCACGCTGCTCCCACTCGTCGCCGCGAAGGTGCTGCCCTTTCTCACCGCCGAAACCGCGTTCGGTTTTCTCGGCATTTCCTACGTCACCTTTCGCGCGCTCGATGTCGTCTTCAGCATTCACGACGGCGTGGTGAAAACACTCCCGCCCACGCAGTATTTCGCGTTTCTCTTTTTCTTCCCCGCCGTCTCCTCCGGCCCCATCGACCGCTACCGGCGCTTCGGCCAGGACTGGCTGAAGACCCGCACCCGCACAGAGTTTCTCGACGATCTCGACTTCACCGTCGCGCGCATCTTTCGCGGCTTTCTTTACAAATTCATCCTCGCCGCGCTCATCCACGCGCACTGGGTCGGCCCCGCGGCGAAACACTCCGGCGCACTCGCCAAGTTAAGCCTGATGTATGGGGAGACGTTTTATTTGTTCTTCGATTTCGCGGGCTACAGCGCCTTCGCCATCGGCTTCAGCCGGCTCTTCGGCATCCGCACGCCCGAGAATTTCAACCTGCCCTTTCTCTCGCAAAACATCCGCGAGTTCTGGACGCGCTGGCACATCAGCCTCTCCGCGTGGTTCCGCGATCACGTCCACATGCGCTTCATGCT
>JAYWEP010000234.1:0-4056 GCA_043779205.1 Chthoniobacter sp.
TCATCCACGTTCTTCACGAAGGCGCGGAATTTTTTCTTATCCATCGCCTTTTCATAGGCTTCCTCGGGCGCGATCTTCGATGCCCGGAGCAGTTCCATGATCGCGTCGTCGAGCGGCTGGTTTCCCTTTTTCTTGCCGACCTGCATCATGCCGGTGATCTGGTGTGTCTTGCCCTCGCGGATGAGGTTCGCGATGGGCGTATCGACGACGAGCACTTCGAGCGCGGCGAGGCGGCCGGGTTTGTCGATGCGGCGGAAAAGATTCTGCGCGACCACGCCTTTGAGCGATTCCGAAAGGCCGGCGCGGATCTGGTTCTGCTGGCCGGCGGGGAAAACGTCGATCACGCGGTCGATGGTCTTCGGCGCGCTCGGCGTGTGCAGCGTGCCGAAAACGAGATGCCCCGTGGCCGCCGCGGTGAGCGCCAGCTCGATGGTTTCCAAGTCGCGCATTTCACCGACGAGAATGATGTCCGGGTCTTCGCGCAGCGCCCCGCGCAGCGCCGAGGCGAAGGACTTCGTATGCACGCCGACTTCGCGATGATTGATGAGCGACTGCTGCGAGCGATGCACAAACTCGATCGGATCCTCGACCGTGATGATGTGATCCTTGCGGTGCAAATTCGCGTAATCCACCATCGCCGCGAGTGTCGTCGATTTGCCCGAACCCGTCGGCCCGGTCACGAGCACGAGCCCTTTTTTAAGCATCGAGAAACGCTTCAGCACCGGCGGCAGGCCGAGTTCCTCCGCCGTCAACACCTTGCTCGGGATGAGCCGGAAGACCGCCGAGATGCCGTTCTTCTGGTTGAAAAAATTCGCGCGATACCGGGCGAAGCCGGGATACTCGTAGCCGAAATCCACGTCCCCCGTTTCCTCGAAAATTTTGATCTTCTGCTCCGCCGCGACTTCATAGACGAGCGCCTTGAGGTCGTCGTTTTCCAGCGCGGGCATGTCCACGCGCACGAGTTCGCCGTGGATGCGGAGCATCGGCGGATTGCCGGTCGAGAGGTGAAGGTCAGAAGCATTCTGCTCCTTCATGAATTTGAAAAACGAGTCAATGCGGGCCATACCCGCCTGAGATAGCTAATGCGATGCCACGCACCGCGCGGAGTGCGCGCCGCTCCGCCGACCGAGGCCCCAAGATTCACCTTGCCCGCGCGGAGGTCGCACGCTCTTATCCCCGCGTGGGAGAGCGGGCCAGCCTGCGATCCTCATTGCCGAAACGCCTTCGCCAGCGCGGTGATGCCGGAGCCGTGATGGAGCGGGATTTTTCCCGCAAAATCACAAGTCAGGCGAACCCCGAAACCACAATCCCAGCGCGTGCGGCGCTCCCCGCCCGAGCCGAAGAAAACCGTCTCCTTATTCTCATCCAAAATCGTGTCAATGGTCGGATCCGCGCCCGCGAGGTGCGTGTGATCCTCGCTTCCACCGGCGAGCAGCTCGGTGTCATGAAGCTGTCCGACGCCATCCGCCGGGCGCAGGAAATGGGGCTCGATCTGGTCGAGATCGCCGCCAACGCCAACCCGCCCGTCTGCCGCATCGTGGATTTCGGGAAGTTCAAGTACGAGGCGTCGAAGCAGGAGAAGGAGAAAAAGAACTCCGGCTCGAAGCTCAAGGAGATCAAATTCCGCGTGAACTGCGCCGCGCACGATTACGAGACGAAGCTGCGGCACGCCGAGGAATTTCTGGACAAGGGCAACAAAGTGCGCGTGCAGCTCCAGTTCCGCGGGCGCGAGATGGCCCACCAAGAGCTCGGCATGGCCGTCATGGCGCGGGTCAAAACCGACCTCGTGGATATGGCGCACGTCGAGACCGAGCCCAAGCTCATGGGCCGCAGCGTGAACATGACGCTCGCCCCGCTCCCCGCGGCCAAACGGAAGCGCAAGTTTCTCAGCAGCCACGACCTCCCGCCGCTCGAAGACAGCGACCATGAGGACGAGGACGACGACAAGGCGGAGGAATAGCCGGGGCTCCCGCCCGCCTTCGTTTGCCGCGCGAGATATGCCGACCTTTCGCTTGACCCTGCGGAGCGCCTCCCCTACTTTGCGCGCCTTGTCACACGGGCTGTGGCTCAGCTTGGTAGAGCGCTTCGTTCGGGTCGAAAATCGGGGCTAGAGTAAAATCGCGAATCCTCTGTGGGCTTGCATTTTATTGCCCCTGATTGACCCTCATTGCCCCGCGATTTGTCCCCGTGCCCGTGTCCCCGCCGGCACGGCGTTCGCGTATCTGCACCCCTATGGCATACGATTCAAAAACCAAAAAAGACATTGAGGACTATCATCTTTTCCAAGAGGCGGGTCGCCCTGGCTGGAAAATCCGGGTTCAAGTTCGTCCTGGCTACTGGAAAAAAATCGGGGCTGGGAAAGACCTTGATGCAGCGATTTTACTCGGACGTCGCATCAAGGCTGGTCCCCGCGCCTTCCTGGCGGAGCGCCGCATAAGCCTAGCCGCGGCGCATGACTGGGAAACGCTCATCGCTGAATACCTAAAACAAGTCGCCATCCACCGCGGCGGGTTGAGAAAACAGACGAAATCCGCACTTGAGGGAATCGTAAAAAGATTCCGCGCATTTTCACCGAAAGACCCGCTGGACGTGACAAAAACCGATGTCCAACGGTGGTATGAATCCATGAAAAGCAGCGGAACCTTGCGGGATATTTCTTCCGCGGATTACGTTCAGCGGCTCGCCACATTTTTGAAGTTCTTGCAGGGAGAGTATTCCGCCAAGTCCTGCTGGAATCAGGGGAAGGCGCTGAAAATCAAGAAAGTTAAGGGCAGGGAACGAGCCCGCTGTGTGTATTCCACCATGGATGAAATCCGTGAGATGATTGCCGCCTGTGAACCCAATGCAGAGGGGATGAAGATGAAATTTATTTTGTATGCAGGATTTTTCGCGGGGATGCGAAAAGCTGAAATTTCCTACTGCCGCGGGACGTGGATAGATTTGAAACACAACACCATTTTCATCCCAAAATTCGATGAATTTAGCGGGTTCAAACCCAAAAACGGTACCTCGCGCCATACACATATTTTCCCAGAATTTAGGAATTTTTTGCTGCATGAATGGAGGGACTGGACGACCACCGATTACATGATTTCAGGATGCCGGGCGGACGCCACAAAAGGCACCATGCGTTACGATTTCAGAAAGATTTTTCACAATCATCGGGAAAAAGTGGGCATGAAAAAAGTCACAATTCACTCCATGCGCCATTCTTTTTGCACAGTCTGCATGTCACAAAACGAAGAAGGGGAAAAGGGGGAGTTGGAAATCGCGGCATGGATGGGTGATGGAATCGCCGTTGTCAAAGCGCATTATGACCATTACAAAAAGGCGTATCAGCAACCGAAAAAGGACTATTTTGCAGCGTCCGCGGCGGCGGCATCAGCGGGCGCTTCCACCTGATATTTCCAGGCACCGCGGCGGTCTTCGGCAGCTTCTGTTTCCAGAAATTTCAGTTTCAAAAGACGTGTCCTTGAAATCATCCCATCCGGGCGAGTGATGCGAACGCCAAAAACTTTGGCAAGACCGGCGCTGACCAAAGTTTCACCGAGGTCTTTCTGGTTCTCAATTTCAACGCACGCGTAATACCGCTGGAGCGTTGAACGTCCCAGGGCTTTGCGCCAAGCTGTCCAGACCGTAAAGGGCTTGCCCAGGGCATTTGCGGTGAATTGCGCCGCCTCTTTGCCCACCTTCGCCGAATCATCCACCGTGATCGCAAAATAATCTGCCTTTTGCTGATTTCGTTCTGGAATGGAAAAAGCGGCTGGCTGGCGCTCATTTTCTGAATCAGGATTATTTGCATTCGTTCGCGGATGCAGAAGCAGGCGATTTAATTTACTGCGATCCGCCATATTCCCATTCGCAATCAATTTTGTACGGCGCCCAGGGATTCAGCCTGGAGGCTCTTTCCGAGGCTACGCAAAAAGCAAAAGACGCGGCGTTTTCGTGGCAATCTCGATTGATGGAACAAAAAAAAGCGGGGACACAGAATGCGCTTTGCCAATTCCAGACGGTCCTTTTGAGAAAGAGCTTTTCATTGATTGCGGCCGGTCCATG
>JAYWEP010000235.1:0-24762 GCA_043779205.1 Chthoniobacter sp.
GAACCGCGCCTGGAGCGAGCCCGCCTTGTTCTGCACGTCCTCGTTGAAACGCTTCAGCTCCTTGGCGAAGCGCCGCACCTCCTCGGGATCCATGATTGCTTGGGCCATAGTTGGTTGGTACCGGTTTTGGTTTTTGGAAAAGCGCGGGGTTTGGGGGAGCGGAGCGCCGCAGGTCATACCGCACGCGCGGTTCGCGGCGCGAGAAAAAGTAGCGCGCGAGTCCGACAATTCAAATCGCCGGTCCGGATCCTCATTTCGCCATCCCCAGCCCCGGCGGCGTGACCGGCGGTTCACTCCTCGGCGGCGAGATTTTCGAGACGCTGAAAGATGGCGTGATGGAGGAAAAGGATCGCGAAAATCGTGACGACGATGAGCGGGGCGAAACCCCACTCGTCGTGAATCGCAGCGGCGACGGTGATGCCGAGAAAAAACTGGAGGACGAACTGGATGCCGATGGCCAGCGGGAGCGCGCCGCGTTTGATGCGGAGCGAAAGATTGGCCGTGAGGTAGAGGAAAAAGATGCTCTGGGCAAAGACGTAGCCCAACACGATCAGCGCCTTGGTCTCGCCGCGGAAGCTGATGTCGCCGAGTGTTTTCAAAATCGGCCCGGCGGCGCAGAGCATGCCGAGGGCGAAATAGGTGACCGTCGGCAGCAGCGCGGGGAGGATGCCGAGGATTTTGTGCAGCGCGATGCGCTGCAAGGACATCGGCAGCACGACGAGCGTGGAGAGGGTGTGCGCCTGGCGTTCGACTTTGAAAATGCTCGCGGCGGCGAAGGCCAGCTCGATGCCGAAGAGCACCCACATGACGGACATCGTCACGTAGCCAAACTCCTCCTGATCCGGCCCGCCGCCCCAACGCTTTGGCCAGCAGGCCATCGCGAGCAGCGGCAAGCCGTAGATGAGATACTTCCCGAGCATCCAGACCTTGCCGCCGGCGAGAAAATAAAAATCCTTCCATGCCAGCGCCCGCGGCCACGCGCGGCCCGCGCCGAGCCGGCGCAGGAAGCGCCGCCGCCGGAGCACGCCGCCGCGCCGCGGGACGCTCTCCTGCTGCTCGTCGCAGAACGCGTCGAAGACCAGCCACGCCAGCAGGAAGCAACCCGCTCCGAGCGCGAGATTGCTGCCCGCCTGCCAGCCGAAAGCGCCCTCGTTAAACCCGGTGCCAAGGATTTGCGTCAGCCGGAAAAACGGCGAAGCCACGAGCGCGAACTCGGCGAGTCGATCGAGCGCCGTGACCCACGCGGCGTCCGCGGAAATAATCCCGAGCTGCGCGGGCAGGTGCGCGATCCAGTTCAGCAGCGGCACGATGGCGAAAAAGAACACCAGCGCGACGACGGTCAGCGCCGCGGCTCCCGTGCTCCGTTTGCAAAGCACGGAGCAGAGCAGCGCGAGATTCGCGAGGAAAATGAGGAACGCGCCAAGCGTGCAATAGGCCGCCGCGATCTGCCCGAGCGAGATGCCGCCGAGCGTGATCGCCAGCACCGTGAAGGGCACCTGCGCCGCGAGCAGCAGCAGTGCGCCGCAGAGCCGGCTCGTGCCTTTGCCGAGCAGGATCGAGAGCGGGTTCAGGTTCGTCATGCGGAGCAGCCCGAGCGTCATCTCCTCCTTTTCCTCGGTGATCGCCGAGGCGAACCAGCCGCACCCCGCGAGCACGATGAAGACGCAATCAATGACGATGACCATGCTGAAAAACGTCAGCCCCGGCCCATTGCTCCAGCCTCTTTCCGCCTCCACGCTGAACATGAAAAGCAGGATGACCGCGACCAGCCCGACGCGCGCGAAGTAGGTCAGCTTCAGCCGCGAATCCTCGCGCAGGGAGCGGATGAAAAGAGCGAGCAGCGGGGAGGGCATGGGGAAAGGCGGAAGGCGGAAGAGGGAAGGCGGAAGATGGGCGGCAGCTCGGAGTTCAGCTTTCGGATTTCATCCTTCATCCTTTTCCTAGCCGCCGACTCCGGGTTCGGTGAGATCCATGAAGGCTTGGTTCAAGTGCTTCACGTCCTCGGCGAAGCTCACGACGTGCGCGCCGGCGGCGAGCGCGGTTTGCAGGATGGTGTTCAGCGGGAGCTGCGCGCGGTCGAAGGTCAGCGTGTAGCGCGCTTCATTCGGCAGCGGCGGCGTGACGCGCTGCATCCCGGGGAGCCGCGCGAGCGCATCGCCCGTGGGCTGGTGCTCGGCAGCGAGGGTGAGGCGGTAGATGGCGCTCGCGCCGTCGGCGTTGGCGATGAGGCCGCGCATCGTGCCGGTGTATTTCACCGCGCCGCGATCGAGGATGGTGACATGGTCGCAAAGCGTCGCGAGCTCGCTGAGGATGTGGGAGCTGATGAAGATGGTTTTTCCCAGCCGCCGCAGCTCCTCGAGAATCTCCATGAGTTCGATGCGCGCCCGCGGATCGAGGCCGCTCGCCGGTTCGTCGAGCAGCAAAAGATCGGGGTCATGCACGAGCACACGGGCCAGCGAGACGCGCTGCTGCATGCCGCGCGAGAGGCCGCTGATGAGGTCGTCGCGCCGCCCGGCCATGTCGGTGAGCGTGAGCACGTCGCCGATGATCTTGTCGCGCTGCGCCTGGCCGAGTCCGTAGGCCGCGCCGAAGAAATCGAGATACTCGAAGACGCTCATCTGCCGGTACATCGAGAAATGATCCGGCATGAAGCCCATGCGGCGGCGCACATTGTTGCGCTGGAGCACGATGTCCTGGCCAAAGACATGCACGCCCGCGCGGCTGCCGGCCTGCGGCTTGAGCAGGGTGGCGAGGATTTTCAGCGTCGTGGTTTTGCCCGCGCCATTTGGCCCGACGAAGCCGTGAATCGACTGCCGCCGCACGGTGAAGCTCACGCCGCTCAGCGCCTGGTGGGTTTTGTAGCGGTGCGAGAGGTTTTCGATGTCGATGACGGTTTCGGTGTCCATGGTTGAGTTGGTGGAAGGCGCGCTCATGGCTGGAAGATGTCCTGCACGTAAAGCACCATGCCGTTTTCGTGGCCGAAGCCTTTTCCCTGCATGTGGAAGCCGGGCGGGGCCGGCGCGGCGATCAAGAGCTGGAGCTGATTCGCGGGCAGCGGGCGCTCGGGGATTCGCGGGGTGATTGCGTCGGTGCCGAGAGCGCGCGCCTGGAGCAGCGGGAGCACTTCGCGGAGCCGCTCGGCGGGCTGCGTATTGTTGCCGCCGTAGGTAAAGTTATTGGTGAGCGGTCGGAGCTTATTGACCTCGAATAAATCCCCGATCGGCGTGCCGCTGCCGTCTTTCAACTCATAGCGGTCACCCACCCGCGCGAGCGCGTAAATGCGGTCACCGTAGAGCGCGGACATCTCGATGACATCGCGCGGAAAACCCGGTCCCGTCTTGAGCACCAGCGCCTTGAGCAATCTGCCATGTGGCCAACCGCTGTTTTCACTCCCGCTCTCCCACTTCTCCACCGTCACGCTCGCGTCATCCCCCTGCATCACCCCGCGGTGCGTGAACGTGCGCGACGAAAAGAGCGGGATCTCCGCGAGAAATTTCCCGTCCTTCCCGCTGAGAATCTGCCCGCGCGCCGCGTCGTCATTCGATGAGGTCGCATACAAATTCGCCGGCGCGGCGTGCGTGAGCGTGTACTCGCCGCTGCTCGTGGCAAAGGCGCTCAGCCACTGCGTCACGTCCCAGCGCGCGCCGCCGAGCGAGCGGGCGATGCTGAGCGAATGCACCGTCTGGCTTTCGCCGTAGCCGCGCCGCCCGACGATGGAAAACGCCAGCCCGAACAGCGCGACCACGCCAAGGAAACCCGCGATGGTCCACCGGAAATCCATCCGCCGCGCCAGCCGCCACGCCACCGGCCCGATGAGCGCGATATAAAGAAACGTCAGCGAATTCAGCAGCCACCAGCTCACGTTCGGCCGCGTCAGCGAGGCGAGCCGCTGGTAAAGCGTCTCCTCGAAATTATGGACCACCGGATTCTGCGGCGTCTGCAGCTCGCGCGGCGGAAAGCCCCGCGCCGTCAGCGTCTCCGGGCGCAGCTCCGTGCGCGCCACGCGATGCCGCACGACCTGCCCCGCGCCCACGCGCACCGTTTCGCCGTCGCCATTCAGCACCGCGAGCGTGTCGGTGAAGACGGGCAGTTCGCCCTTCGCGCCCTGCACGAGATGCACCGTGCCGCCGCGCCGCAGCCAGTCGAGAAAGGCCTCGCGCCGCGCCGGCTCCCAGCGCGGCGCGTAGTCGAGGATCACCGCATCGAGCCCGTCGGTCGCCGCGACGGTCGTCGGGAAAAGCTGATCGGGAAAGGCTTTGAAGGCGCCGGGCCGCGCGAAGGCGTCGCTCGCATCGACCAGCCACACGCAGGCCGGCGGGCCGGTCGGGAGCTGGCGGTCAAAGGCCTCGCGATCCTTCGCCCCGCGCCCCCAGACGAGCGAAAACTCCTCGACCCCCGAGCCCGCGAACGCCTCGAACTGCACCCACCGCGCGCTCTGCGGCCCGATGAAAACCGGCTGCACGTAAGCCGCCCCGCGCGGC
Source organism: Chthoniobacter sp. (assembly GCA_043779205.1). Taxonomy (GTDB): domain Bacteria; phylum Verrucomicrobiota; class Verrucomicrobiia; order Chthoniobacterales; family Chthoniobacteraceae; genus Chthoniobacter. The sequence continues at coordinate 4,482 of JAYWEP010000235.1, forward strand.
CCGCCGTAGCCCAGCGTCGGCGCGAGCGTCATCGGCCCGTCGAACGCCCCGCCGCCCGGATTCGCCATCAGCACCGACACCGGATTGAACCGCCCCGGCACCACCCGCCCATCGAAACCCCACAGCACCTGCTGCACCTCCAGCGCCGCCGCCCGCCCTGCGCCGAGCAGCAGGAGCGCAAAAAGCACGCGGAGAAAAAAGCGGGGGCCGGACATGTGCGCGCGAGCGTAGGCGAAAGGCTGAGCGCGTTCCAAGGGCGAACCTATGGAGTGCGGTGGCAGAGCGAAAACGAGGCTTTGCGAGCTTTCGCGGCGACGCCGCTTTCGCACGGGTGGGCACCAGGAAGCGTGCTCCGGCTCCGCTCCGCCGCCTGCGCCCGCCCTTCCGAAAGCGGTGCCGCCGCTCGTCCCTCGCTCTGCCACCGCACTCCAAAGGTCACCGCCGCAGGTAGCGGTCGGCGCGGGCGAGGGGGAGGAAGACGGCGATGGAGACGAGGATGGGGAGGCTGTAAACAAGCATGTTCCCCGACGCGTGGCGTCCGCTGAGTTCAAGGAGAGCCGGAGGGATGTGGAGCAAGAACGCTATTGACGGCCCAGACCCGGGGCCGTGTCTCGTGACGACGCGAAATAGCGCGAGCCGGAGGATCGGCCCGAGGTAAAACACGACCGCGAGCAGATGCGTGGACAGCAGCGCCGAGACCGTGGTGCGGCACCACGCCGAGCACATCAGCGCGAGCGCGCCGATTTGCAGGCAGTCGAGGAGCAGCGCGTAAAGGCCGGTGGCGAGCGTGTCGGTGGTCACGCCGCCGAAGGCGTAGGCGATGGCGGCGAGCGGCATCGCGAGGAGGAGGAAGGAGAGCATCGGCACGAGGCCGCCGAGGTATTTTTGCAGGACGATGGACCACGGGCGCAGGTCCGTGAGAAAGAGCAGCACCAGCGAGTCGCGCTCCTTTTCCTCCGCGATGCGCCCGCACATCATCGCCGGCAGAAAGAGCGCGATGCCGATGAATTGGAGCAGGAGGATGTTTTCAAACATCCCCCGCCCCGCGCCCATGACCGACAGCGGATCGTAGGTTCCGCGCCACAGCCAGCGCGGAGCCATCGCCGCAAAGACCGCGAAAAGCGCCACGCCATAAACCACCCGCAGCACATAGGTCCGCCGCCGCGCCGCCGCCTCCGTCAGCTCCTTTGCGAGCAGCGGGAATGAAAAGAGGCGAAGCAGCGCGGTCATGGGGATGGCGGACGCGCAGCGTCCCCGCCGGGGAGCACACGCGTCCCGCGTGTTGGTTTTGTCGTCCCGGCAAAACGAACTTCCCAAGACGTGGCCGCAGGAACGACGCACGCACTTTCTCCAATGCACGTCTGCGGAAGTTCGCGGCGGCGGGACGCGCGCGCTCCCCGGAAACTGCCGTGCGCGCTTTCCTCGCTCACGCCGTCTTCCCTTCCGTCAGCTTCATAAACGCCGTCTCCATGTCCATCGCGCCGGGCTGAAACATGCGGATGCGCGCGCCGAGCGCGTGGAGCGCGTCGGACAATTCCTCCACGCTCATCTCGTCCTCGCGGAGCTGGATGCCGAGGCGGTCCGGCTGCTCGTCCACGCTGGCGACATGCGGGAGCGCGCGGATTTTCGCGATCAGCTCGGGCGACGAATTCGCGAGCTGCACATGCACCGTGCGGCGCAGGCTGAGCGCGCGGTAGATGTCCGCCAGCGAGCCGTTCGCGACCATCTGCCCGCGCTCGACGATGCCGATGTGGGTGCAGAATTGCGCCAGCTCATGGAGGATGTGCGAGGAGACGATGATCGTCTTGCCCATCGTCTGCAGCTCCTTCAGCAGCTCGCGCATCTCGATGCGGGCGCGCGGATCGAGGCCGCTCGCGGGCTCGTCGAGGAGCAGCAGGTCGGGGTCGTGCAGGAGCACGCGCGCGAGGCCGAGCCGCTGCTTCATCCCGCGCGAAAGCGCGTCCACCGGGGCGTCGTGCTTTTCCGTGAGGTCGGTCAGCGCCAGTACATCGCCGATGAGCACGCGCCGTTTCGCCGACGGGATTTTGTACGCGGCGGCGAAAAAATGGAGGTACTCGCTCGCCGTGAGGTCGTCATAGACGCCGAAGAAATCCGGCATGTAGCCGATCTTCCGCCGCACCGCGTGCGGCTCCCGCACCACATCCAGCCCGGCCACCAGCGCGCGCAAAGCGCGAGCGGGTTGGCGGGAAAATCCTCGGGCGCGAGAAAGGCGGGCGAGGTGGCGATGAGTCGGTCCGCGTTCGTCCCGGCGGGGAAAAAACTTTCCAGCCGCAGGCTCTGCCAAAGCGCCACGTCGCGCGCGCCCGCGGCGTGCGAGTCGCAGACGGCGATGACGAAATTGCGCGTGCCGCGGCTGGCCGCCTCGATGGGAAAACGCCCGAGATCGACCGCCGCCGTTTTCGCGACAAAGCGCAGCCGCGCCTCGGTGCCGCTGTAGGACTCATGATGCGGGAGCGGCGGCGCGACGATGCGAAAGGACTGTGTCCCCGCCGCGAGCGTGAGGTCTTGCGTGCGCTGGCGGAGAACTACCTCGCCGCCGGCCTCGAAGGTGATTTCGAGCGCGCCTTCCAGCAGGCCCGCGCCCGCGCGGTGGAGCTTGAGGTCGAAGAGGGCCGGCGCATTCGAGCGCGGGCGCAGGGTGAGCGGGGAGAAATCCGCGCGCAGCGCATCCGCGCGGGCGCAAACGGCGAAGACCAGCAGCGCGCCGGCCGCAAAAGCGCGGATGAAAAATCGGGGGCCGACCATGAAGCGCGGAACCTAGCCAAAACCCCGCGCCCGTTCCAAGGGCGATCCTCCCAAAGCAGCCTGGGCTTCAGCCAATTCTTCCACGCGCTCCGCGCGGCCCGTGCGGGCTGAAGCCCAAGCGACGTTCCGAGCGGAAGCCCGCCCGCGCTCCGGCCAGTGCTGTTCCGCATCCAGTTTTGCGCCTTGTCCGCCCCTCAGTGGATTTGCAAAATCGCCCCACAATGAAACCCACCTCCATCCTCCTCGCCCTCCTCGCCACCACCATCACCGCCTCCGCAGCTCCCGTCGCGCCGCCCGATGACAAGGCCGCTTTCGCGCAACTCCAATCGCTCGCCGGGACGTGGCGCGGGCACTCGGATTGCCAGGGTGTCAAGACCGCCACGGTCGTTTACCGCGTGATCTCCGGGGGCAGCACGGTCATGGAGACGCTGAATCCGGGGACGAAAATGGAGATGGTCTCGATGTATCACCTCGACCGCGAGGGCGAGCTGGTGATGCAGCACTACTGCTCCGCGGGCAACCAGCCGCAGATGGAATACGACCGCAAACACAGCAGCCCCGGCACGCTGGTCCTGAAGTTCGACGGCGGCGACGTGAACCCGAAACAGGACATGCACGTCCACAACGGCACCATCCGCATCCTCGGCAAAAACAAGATCGAGTCCGACTGGAGTGGCTGGAAAGACGGCAAGCCGCTGATGACCTCGCACATGTCGCTCAAGCGCGCCGAGTAAGTCGCAGTCTTCCCATTTCCAGCGCGCGTTCACGCTGATTGCGCACCCGGTTGGCGAGATGCGCTTTGGATTGTTCGGCGTCCTGGCGGAGCCGCAGCCACGCCACGATGGTGGCGGTGACGAAGTGCAACTGCGCAAGCAAAGGCTATCCCTAACTTGAGAGCGAGGGGAACGATTTAGTTTCTCAACACGCCCTCGCGGATGCGAGTGAGATGAATGGAAAGTTTGAAGAGGAACATGTAGAAGCCGTAGTCACTCAGCGTGAAAAGGCGCGTTTTGGTCAACTCATCGAGGTTCAGCTTTTGCAGGTCGCAGTTGTTAATGCGATCAAGCAGAGCAATCGCTTCTTCACCGAGCGCGTTGTTTTTCGGCAGGTAGAACATGGTGCTCACCTTTTGCGCTCGAATGTCGGCGAGATGCTCGGCAGGTGGAATGCGGTCTTGGTTCCGTAAGCTCTCCTCCCATTTCGTCAGACTGATGATCGGGCAGTATATGAGTCGCGGCCCGATGAGGCGCTCGTTTTCGGGCGCTGTATCGCAGGTATTGGATAAGACCATCACGCGTGCTTCGCGCACTGTCGGATCCGGTAGATTCGATACCCAGACCCGCGCCAACCCATCGCCTTGAAACACAGTCCGCTCGTCCTTCAACTTGGTCGTATAGAGACGCGAATCGATGTTCGCCGGAAATTGCCCCAATTCCTTGAAAAGGCGCTCTTGCGCCTCAGCCGAGAGATATTTCGGCAAATACGTCCGGAATTCCTCGAACCAATCTGCCATGGGCAATCACACCAGATCCCAAAACCGTTCGTTCAGTAGATCCACCACCGCTTGTGGCGGCTCCACCGTCTCGCCCAGCAGTTTGCTGCCGAAATTTTCAAGCGCGGCAAGCTGAGCCGCTTCATCAAGCGAGCCGGTGGCCGCTGTGTAAAAAGTCTCCGTAGTATTCACGCACTCAGGCGACATCACGCTATAGCAAGCGGGCACCGCCTCCCGATGCTGCTCAGGATGGGGAGTCGCGAGTCCAATGCAAGAGGCGAGCGCCATCGAAATGGTCGTAATGAGGTCGCTGGTAGGACGGTAATATTCAGTCTGCATCCGCGTAAGTAGGGCTGAGGGTGTCGAGAAACTCAGTCTTCAGGAGTTCAAAGAAAAGCTGTTTTTCGGCCAGATGCGCCTTTTCGAGAAAATCGGCAAGCGCGGTGTCAAATTCACCATCAACTTCCGGCTCCGTCACAAACGAATCAATGTCGATGACCGAACCGGTCTTCTTCTGTTCACCCACGAGCATGAGGTCTTTACCCACCTGTAGCAAAAGTTGGCATCCTTCCACTTCAATAACAGTCTTCAAATGCGTTCCTGCGCCGCGTATCGGATTGCCGGCGATGGCGATGGCGAGCGTGAGATTCGGCAAAATGTCGCCTGGGAAAAAGCTGATGTAGCGCAGCCCGAACCGGCGCGGTTTACCAATCAGGCCCGTGTCAGCGATGCGCGTAAAAGTAGCGCGAAAGCGTTCCGCCGCCGCCGCCCATCCCGGATACGCACCTCGAATACCCACAGTGACTGCCTGAGCGCCGACCAACACTGTCAGATGCTCGCCGATCAGTCGGTGCAGCGGTTGATGAACTAGGCCCGGATCACTTTTGCGAACCTCGGGAGGCAGAGATGCCATCGGCAACGCTGAACTCTTTGGGAAGTCTGCCTTGAGCGCGTGATAAACCAAACCGAATACCGCGTCTTCGGGAGCATCTGTGTCAAAACGCACTTCCACCACTGCTTCGGCAATCGGGCACGGTGTGATGGAGAGTGGCAGCTTCATGGACGCAGTGGGTTTTATAGACCCCCGCTTCTTTGGAAAGTTCAAATCCGCAAAGACGGCACTCCAACAAAGAAAAACAAAGACCGCGGCCCACCCTGAAGATTTTTAGCAAGCATATCGCAGGCTGAATTGATCCGGTCGAGTTGGCGGTCTGCCGCGAGCGGATCGTCCTTCGCGATGTAACCCCAGATCTCCATGAGGTCGATTTCCGCGCGCGAACTGCGGTGGACCGTGGCCATCAGTCCCGGCGCTCGGCTTCGAAGCGCGCGCGGGCTTTGCGCTTGATCTCAGTCATGTCGAGCGGTGCGACTTCGCCACGCTCGATTTCATCCAGACCCACTTGGATTTTCCACACGTCTTTCGCTTCACTCAGCCATGCGACCAATTCGCTGCGATCCTCCGCCGGGAGTGTGGCCGCAGCGGCTTCGATTTCGTGAAGCGTGCTCATGGCGAAAGATTACCAAAGTGCCCTCTGCCTGCAAATCCTCACGGCTAGTGGTTGAAAAGGAACGCCGGGTTGTTGATCAGCGCCCACGCGAGGTCCTGAACGCCGGTGAGGCGGCGGTTGGCGAGCTGGGCTTTGGATTGGTCGGCGTCCTGGCGGAGGCGGATGAGTTTGGCGTCGAGGGTGATGGGGAGTTCGGCGGTGGCGGCGGCGCTGCGGCGCTGGATGAGGCCGGGATCGGTGGGGAGCGGGAGCTGGGTTTTCGCGTGGGTGAGGCGGCGTTTGCTGAGTTCGGGGTCGTAGGCGTTCCAGTAGGCGGCGAGCGCGGCTTTGTCGGGGTCGGTGCGGGCGGCGGGGATTTTTTTGAGGGCGTCGATGACCGGCTGCGGGTAGCCGACCTGCACGGGCGCGGTGCCGGTCGTGACCCACAGGCGGAAGCGCGCGATGGCGAAGCCGCCCTTGCGCGGCTGGTTCATCTCGAAGCGCAGGCGCACGCCCTTCTCCGCGTCGCCGATCGGCTTTTCGAGCGTGAGCGCGCCGAAGTGCGGGACGCCGTGGCTGCCCGAGACCGCCCAGCCGTTGTTCTCGTCGCCCTTCCGGCCGTCGATGGCTTTTTGGATTTCAAAATTCCCCTGGTTGAAGTCCGCGACGGCGGCGGTGAATTTCACGTCGCCGGGCGTGGCGTCGGTGCCAAATTCGCCGACTTTCAACGCGAGTTCGCCGAGGACGAAATTCCCGTCGGAAAAACGGCCGGGGCCGAAGTTCGCCTCCTCGCCGGAGGGCAGCACCTCGATGCCGATGCCGGTGATGCCCGCGAGTTTCGTATCCGCTTTCACGACGTAATCGGTCGTGCTCGGGCGTGCGCCGCTGGCGAGGAACGAGCCGTCGGGCTGCTTCGTGAGCGTGATCTCGCCGGTGGCGCGGGCTTCGACGATGTCGAGTGGGGTCCAGCCGGTGAAGGTGCGGGCGATGGGCGCGGTGTTCTCGAAAATGGTCTGCGCGGCGGCGAGGTTCTTCGCCTCGTAGTCCTTCACCGCAGCCTCGGCGGTGGCGATGTCCGCGACGCGTTTTTTCTCCGCCTCCGCGATCTTCGGCGCGATCTCGGCTTCGTAGCGCGCGAGTTCCGCCTTCGCCGCGGCGATGTCCGCGACGCGCTCCGCCTCCGCCTGGACGATGAGCGGGGCCTGCTCTTTTTCCTTCGCGTCGAGTTGCGCGAGGAGCGCGGCGTTGTCGCCGTCGATCACGCCCCAGTTTTCCAGCACCTTCCCGATTTCCTGCTCGCTGGCGGGCCGGTTGAGCACGCGGAAAAACATCTCGTCCACGAGCTTGCGATCGTCCGGTTGCGCGGTCGTGAGTTTCGCGAGTTCATTGGCCGCGTCGCCGATCGCTTCCGAAACGGCGGGGCCACCGAGCAGCGCCATGATGCTGCCGAGCCGCAGGTCGCTGCTGCGCTCGCATTCGCACGAACTCTCCCGCGCGGGCCGCCCGAGATTGGCGAGGAAGCCGCTGGGCAAATCCGTCGCGGAATCGGGAAGCTGCCCGGCGCGCAATCCACCCGGCAGCCGCGGGCCGGAGCCCACCACTTTGAGCACCGAGTCGTAGAGCACCTCCGCGGGCAGCCGCCGCGCGAGGGCATGCGAGTAGTTGATTTTGTCGTCGGCGTTCCACTGGTTCGTGGCGATGCCGAGCTGGTAGGTGCGCGACTGGCAGATGAGCCGCAGCACCTGCCGCGCGTCGAAGCCGTGCGCGACGAATTCGCGCGTCAGGTAGTCGAGCAGTTCGGGGTTCGTCGGCGGGTTGCCGGCGCGGATGTCGTCGAGCGGCTCGATGACGCCCGCGCCGGTGAGATAGCCCCAGAGCCGGTTCACGTAGCTCGTGGCGAAATAGCGGTTGTCCGGCGAGGTCATCCACGCGGCGAGCTGCTCGCGGCGGGTGCCTTTCGTCTCGGCCTGCGCGGGAAAGGGAAACTCGGGCGCGGCGACTTTGTTCGTGCGCAAATGCGTGACCTCGCCGTCGGTTTTGTCATGCACGATTTCGTAAAGCGGGCGCGCTTTCTCCACCGCCGTGCCCTCGATTTTCGCCGCGCCGCTCGCGGGATCGGGATCAAAAGCGACCTGCGAAAAGAACGCCGCGGTCTGGTAATACTGATCCTGCGTCCAGCGCTCGAAGGGATGGTCGTGGCACTTGTTGCAGTTGAAGCGGGTGGCGAGGAAAAGGTGCGTGGTGTTCTCCATCGTCTCCGCCGGCTCGCGCAGGATTTTCCAATAGCTCGCGGCGGGGTTGTCCTTGTTCGATCCGCTGGCCGTGAGGATCTTCCGCACGAACTGATCGTAAGGCGTGTTCGCCTCCATCTCCTTGCGAATCCATTCGCGGAAAAGGCGCGCGCCTTCGCCGCCGAGGAACTTCGAGTTCACCTGCAAAAGGTCGGCCCACTTGTTCGTCGAGTGGTCGATGAACTCCGGCGAGGCGAGCAGCTTCTCCGTCACCGCGTCGCGCTTCTCGCGCACGGGCCGCGGGTCGGCGATGAAGGCGCGGACTTCATCCGCGGTCGGCGGCAGACCCGCGAGATCGAGCGAAACGCGGCGCAGAAACTCCGCGTCGCTGCACAGCGCGGACGGCGCGATTTTCATGCGCTGCCATTTCGCCGCCACGAGTTCGTCGATGCGTCCCCACGTCTCCGGCGTCTGCCACGCGAAACCCGTGCGATCGCCCATGACGGTGAGCGTGGTCGCGGCGTAATTGCCCTCGTAACGCGCGAGCAGCGGAGCCTCGCCGCGGCGCAGTGTCTCGACGAGCCCGCCGCCTTCGGCCTTCGCCACGTCGGTATTGCCGCTGTCGAGAAAAGCCTCCGCCGTCACATCGCGCGTCTTCCCGTCGCTGAAAGTCGCCACCACCCGCACCTGCTGGTGCGCGCCGATTTGCTGCACCACGGGATCGTGCGGCGTGACCTCGATCTTCACCACGCGCGGCGCGGCGAGATCGAGCTTTGCGCCGTCGGCGATCCACCTCCGCAGCAGGTCGTAATACTTTTCGCCCAGCTTCGTCCGCTGCCCGCCCTCGTGCGGCACGCCTGCCGTCGCCTTGAGCAGCATCAGCGAATCGTCCGGCGATGCCACATTCAGCCGCCGGCCCGCGAGGTCGTCCTTGAGCGAGCGCACATCGAAGATCGGATCGTAGCCGCGCAGCGAAAGCTTGAAGCCAAACTTCCCATCCTTCGCGCCGTGGCACGTCCCGGCGTTGCAGCCGAGCCGCGTCATCACCGGGTTCACATCGCGGATGAAATCGACCGGCTGATTCTCCGCCACGCCCGCGACTTCCACCGGCACGACCGCTTTCTGCCCCGCGATCTCGATGGCGAGCGAGGCCGCGCCATTCGTCCGCGCGGCGATGCGTCCGGCCGGCGAAACCTCGGCGCAGTCCCCGGAAATCCGATAGCCCGCGAGCCGCGTGACATCCGCCGTCGTCCCGTCCGCGAGCTTCGCGGTGATGACCAATTGCGCGCCCTCGTACTTGCCGGCAAGCGTCACTTTCGCCGGCTGCACCTCGAGCCCCGCGATCTGCGCGCCCGGCGGCAGCGCCTCCGGCACCGCGGGTTTCGCCATCTCCGCGACGGGCAAAGCAGCGCGCGCCACCAGCGGAAACGCGGCGGCGAAGGCGAGGACAAATCGGAACGGCAGAGAGCGCATGGAGAACTGGTGGAGGGTGCAAGACTGATAACGCCGCACGCCGGGAAAACCTAGAAAGAGTCTGCGTCGCGCCGGTGCCGGACTTGGCCGGAAGCAATCCCGCACCGGTTCCCTTCCGACGAGCGCCCTTACGCCAGCGCCGCGCGCAGCATGGCGATGCTTTTCGGCACGGCGGTGTCGGGTGCTTCCTTGCCTTCCATTTCGAGCGAGACGTAGCCGGTATAGTTCGCGTCGCGCAGGATTTTCGCGATGCGTTTGTAGTCCAGATCGAGCGTGTAAAACTCCCCGCCGCCCTCGTAGGTCTTCGCCTGCACAAAGACCGTCTTCGGCGCGATGGCCGCGAGCTTTTCGTACGGGTCTTCGAGAAAATTCCCCGTGTCCATGAGCGCGCCGAGCCACGGCGATTCGATGGCGTTCAAAATCCGCATCTGCCCCTCGGGCGTGTTCGTCAGCCCCCAATGATTTTCCAGCGCGAGGATCACGCCGCGCTGCGCCGCCAGCTCCACGCACTTCTGCGTGGCCTCGATGCACCACTTGAAACCGTCATCGAGCGTGTAGCCATCAAGGATCGGCTCCACGCCGCGCGCTTTCATCAGGTCGCCGAAATCCTTGATCGTTTTCCAGCGCCCGCTGTTCAGCCGGATGCACGGCACTCCGAGCGCGTAGGCGAGCTCGATGCACTTCTCGGTATGCGCCACCCACTTGTGCCGCTCCGCCGGATTCGGCGAGACGAAATCCTGATGGATCGACAGGCAGACGAGGGCTACGCCCGAGCGAAACGCGTGGCGTTTCAACCGCTGGCAGTAGGCATGCACCACGGCGTCGAGCGGGCCGAGTTCGTCGCAATCCATCTGCCGGTGCAAAATGTCCACGCCCTCCACGCCGAGCGCCGCGGTCTTGCTGATGACCGTTTCGATCGATGTTTTTTCCGCCGTGAAATGCCAGTACGAATACGAGGAGATGCCGAGCTTGATCGGGGTCTTCGGAGCGGCGGGCGGTTCGGCGAAAGTGCGCGCGCCGAGCGCGAGCGACGCGGCGGCGGAGGTGGTGAGAAATTGGCGGCGGGTGTTCATGGGTGTGGGTGAAAATTTCAAAAACGGCTGCTCAAAATTCATTCCGTTAATTTGGTCAAATTCCGTTAATTCCGTTTTGTTTTTTCAGACGGAATTAACGGGATTTTGCCAAATTAACGGAATGGGAAAACGGCGGTTATCCGGCGGCGAGTTTCAGCCGCGAATCTTCGCCGAGCAGTTCGGCGAGCGAGTCCCAGCCTTTGTCATCGAGCGCCTGAAACGCGTGGAGATAGACCGCGACGACTGCGGGATCGTGCGTCGCGAAAAGCGGCTCGATGGCTTTGACGAGATCGGCTTTCGCGGGCGCGGGCGGGAGCGCCTCGATGGTGCCGTTCGCGTCATGCGCGATGCCGAGGCCGTCGAGGAAATCGCAGAGCAGTTTCGCGTGCGCGCCGACGAGCCAGATTTGCAGCAGGTGCGCGGCGATGGCGTCGTTCACCGCGCGCCCCAGCACGTCGCGCATCCACGCGTGCCGCTCCGGGCGCGGCTTCCGCGTGACGAAAATCAGGCGCAGCTTTCGCTGCTTGGCGAGGGTGTCGAGGGTCGTCTGGTAGAGCGGCTTTTCGTTTTTCTCGAGAAAGCTGAAAAGCTGGTCCGCCACGGCGGGCGGCATGTGGGCGAAAATTTCGTGGGGCGTCGGCATGGGTGAGGGTGCGCGAAGGTAGGAACGCGCCGCACAAAGTCGAGCGCGCTTTCCCATCGTGCGAACGCCGCCGCTTTGCTACCCACGGGGATGTCCGACACCTCCGAAGAGCGCCAGGCCCGGCGCGCTGTGCCCACCGCCACCCGTCTCCGCCTGTTCCGGCAGATTTGCGGCGACTTCCGCCGCGCCGTGCGGCCCGCGCCGCAGCGCCCGCAGCCCGCGTCGTGGCCGGCGGAAAAAGTCACCGCCGCGTGGCTCGGGCACGCCACCGTGCTCGTGAATTTTTTCGGCGTCCGCATCCTCACCGACCCGGTGCTCTTCGCGCGCTGCGGCTTCCGGCTCGGGCCGCTGACCATCGGCCCGAAACGCTACATCGCCGCCGCGCTCACGCCCGCCGAGCTGCCGCCCATCGACCTCGTGCTGCTCACCCACGCGCACATGGATCATCTCGATCTCCGCTCGCTCCGCGCCCTGCCGCGCGACACCGTGGTCGTCGCTGCTGCGCGCACGGCGGATATTTTCCGGCGGGTGAAATTCCGCGAAGTCATCGAGCTCGACTGGGGCGAAACGCGGGAGATTCAGACTGCGGGCGGCGGCGTCACGATCAGCGCCTTTCAGCTCCGTCACTGGGGCGCGCGGATGCAGTACGACGACTTCCGCCGCTACAACGCCTACGTGCTCGAACGCGGCGGACGCCGTCTCTGCCACATGGGCGACACCGCCCGCACCGACGCCCGCGCCATCGCCTCGCGCGGGCCGATCGACCTGCTCTGCGCGCCCATCGGCGCATACCGGCCGTGGATCCACGCGCACTGCTCGCCCGAGGAAGCCGCGGCCATGGCCGAGGAAGCAGGCGCGCGTTTCGTCATGCCCATCCATCATCAGACTTTCAAGCTGAGCTGGGAGCCGATGGACGAACCCCTCGCCCGCTTCCGCGCGGCCCTCGCCCACGAACCGCAGCGCCTCGCGCTCACCGCAATCGGCCAGACCTTCACGCTGCCGTAGCGCGGCGCGCAGCGCCGCAACTGTAGGGGAAGCTGACAGCTTCCCCTACAGTTGCGCGCGGCACGCGCGCCTCACACCTCGATCCCCAGCCGCTTCATTTTCCCATAAAGAGTGGGCCGGTGGATGCCGAGGATTTGCGCGGCTTTTTTCTTGTTTCCATGCGTCTGCGCGAGCGCCTGGAGGATGGTCTGCTTCTCGTGATCCTCGAGATTCAGCACCGTCGCGCCGGACGCGACGGCGGCGGCCTGGAGCGCGGGCGGGAGCTGGATTTCGCGCGGCAGTTGCTTGAGCGTGATGGTGTTGTTGTCGGCCAGCACGACGGCGTACTCGATGGCGTTTTGCAGCTCGCGGATATTGCCCGGCCACCCGTAGTTGATCAGCGCGTCGAGCGCCTCCGGCGTCAGCGTGGGCTCGGGTTTGCCGACCTGCCGGGCGAAGCGGCCCACGAAGAGTGTGATCAGTGCGGGGATGTCCTCGCGCCGCTCGCGGAGCGGCGGGATGGGAATCTGAAAGGTGTTCAGCCGGTAGTACAAATCCTGCCGCAGCGCGCCGGTGCGCACGGCTTCGGCGATCGGGCGGTTCGTGGCGGCGATGAGCCGGAAATCCACGGGCACCGTTTTTGTGCTGCCCAGCGGGCGGAACTCGCGCTCCTGGAGCACCCGCAAAAACCGCGTCTGCAGCTCCGGCGGCATGTCCGCGATTTCATCGAGAAAAAGCGTGCCGCCCGCGGCCTCGGCGATCATCCCTGGAAAATCCGCGACCGCTCCGGTGAAGGCGCCCTTCGCGTAACCGAACAGCTCGCCCTCGATCATATTCGCGGGGAAGGCCGCGCAGTTCAGCTTCACCATCGGGCCGCGCACGGCCTTGCTGAGCCGGTGGATTTGGTTGGCGAGCACCTCCTTGCCCACGCCGCTCTCGCCGAGCAGCAGCACGTTGGCCTCGGTCGGGGCCACGCGTTCGAGCAAGCCCTGCACCTCCTGCATCGAGCGGCTCTTGGCGACCGGCGTGAGCTGCCGCTCGGCCTTTTCCAGCGCGCGGGAGAGGTGCTGCTTCTCCACGCGCAGGGTGACGGTTTCGAGCGCCCGCCCGATGAGGCTCAGCAGCTCCTCGGGCGCGTAGGGTTTGCTGATGAAATGGAACGCGCCCTCCTTGATCGACTCGATGGCGTTGGCCAGCGAGTCATTGGCCGTGAGGATGATGACCTGCGTCTGCGGCAGTTCGCGCCGGACTTCGCGCAGCACCTCGAGCCCGTCGCGATCCGGCAGGCCGAGGTCGAGCAGCACGAGATCGGGCACGACTTTGCGAATCATCGCGAGACCCTCGGTCGCCGTGTGGGCCATGTGCGGCTCGTAATGGTGGCGGGTGAGCAGGGCCTCGAGCGTGAGGAGGATCGGGCGCTCGTCATCCACGACGACGATCTTGGCTTTGGCGTGCTGGGTCATCGGGCGAGGGGGAGAAAGATGCGCGTGGTGAGCTGCGCGGACGCGGGGTCGTGCGTGAATTCCACGCCGCCGCCGTGCGCGGCGAGGAGCCGCCGCGCGTGGAAAATCCCGAGCCCGTAGCCGCCGGGGCGCGTGGAGACGAGCGGCTCGCGGCCCCACGTCGCCGGTGCGGACGACAGCGCGGTGCGGTGCTCGCGGAGTTCGATTTGGAAAATCTCGCCGTCCACTTTCGCATGCGCGGCCACGGGCTCGCCGCGCTCCTGAAAATGCGCGGCGTTTTGCAAAATCTCGCCCAGCGCGGCAAAGATCATCTCGACATCGACCGGGATGGCCTCGTCCGCCAGATCCTCTGTCCAGGCCACTTGCGGGGCGAAGTCGGGCAGCGTCTTCGCGAGCCGCGCGCGGAAATCCTCGACGAAATGTTTCGCCGGGTAGGTCACGAAATTCGGCGGCGGGACGTGGAATCGTGCGGAGCACCGTTGGAGCATTTTTCCCTGCTCCGCGATCAGCGTGCGCAGCCGCTGCAGCGCGAGCAGGGCGTCCGCGGCGTCCTCGGGATCGCGCAGCAGCTCGGCGACGAAGGCGGCCTGGAGTTCCATCCCGTTGAGACCGTTGCGCACGTCGTGCGTGAGCTGGCGCACGAGCGCGCCCACGCGCTCGAAGGGCACCGTCACTTCCGCGGCTGGGGGTTCCGCGGTTTCCATTTAGGCGAGCGCGAAACTGTCCGCCGCGGGCGTCGCGCCGGGTGCGGTTTGCACGCGCGCGTCATTCGCGGCGAGGTGCGTGAGCGCATGCCAGACGGCCTCCGCATCCTCGCCGAGCGACGCGCCGATTTGGCCCGCCGTCTGCGGCTGCGCGGAGAGCGCGCCCTTCGCACGCGCGAGCAGTTTCAGCACGCCCGCCGCCGCTTTCTTCCCGGCCTCCACGCCGGGCTGATGATACGCGTTCACATTCACCAGCGTGGCGTAGAAGCCGACCGCGCGTTCGTAGAGCGCGATCAGCGCGCCGACGCTGAACGGCGTGACCTCGGGGATGCTCACGGTGATGGAATCGCGCCCGCCTTCGTAGAGCGCCGTCCGCGTGCCGCGCAGAAAGCCTTGCAGAAAATCCGCCGTCGCCGCGCCCGGCTCGACCTCGATGGACGCGCCGTCACGCCCTTTGCGCACCTCGATGAACGTGAGGAAAAAGTTATGCACACCGTCGCGAAGCTGCTGCACGTAGGCGTGCTGATCGGTCGAGCCCTTGTTCCCATAGACGGCGATCCCCTGGTTCACCTTCTTCCCATCGAGATCGAGTTCCTTGCCCAGCGATTCCATCACGAGCTGCTGGAGATATTTCGAGAACAGCACGAGCCGGTCTTTGTACGGCAGCACGACCATGTCCTTTTCGCCGCGCCCGTTGCCGGCGCAGTGCCACATGAGCGCGAGGAGCATCGCGGGATTTTTGAGCGTGTCGGTGGAGCGCGTCCACGCGTCCATCGCTGCCGCGCCGTCGAGGAGCGCCTGCATGTCGAGCCCTTGCAGCCACAGCGGCACGAGACCCACCGCGCTCATCACGCTCGTGCGCCCACCGACCCAGTCCCACATCGGGAAGCGCACCAGCCAGCCGCCCGCGGTCGCGTATTTGTCCAGCGCCGAGCCCGCGCCGGTCACCGCCACCGCGTGCTTCCCAAAATCCAGCCCGGCCTTTTGGTAAGCCGCCTCCGCCTCGAGCATGCCGTTGCGCGTCTCCGCCGTGCCGCCGCTTTTCGAGACGACGACGACGAGCGTGTGCTCGAACCGGGGAGCCAGCGCGCAGAGCACGCGGTCCATGCCCTGCGGATCGGTGTTGTCGAAAAAGTGCAGGCGCATCCGGTCGTCCGCCGTGCCCAGCGCATCGCTCAGAAACTGCGGCCCGAGCGCCGAGCCGCCGATGCCGATGAGCAGCACATCCGTGTAGCGCCCGCTGGCATGCACCTTGGCGGCGAATTCCTGGATCGCCGCATTGCAGTCCTCGATCTCCGCCGTCAGCTCCGGCAGCGGCGCGAGCAGCGGCGCGCGCAGCCAGTAGTGCCCGACCATCCGGCCTTCATCGGGGTTGGCGATGCCGCCTTTTTCCAGCGCCGTCATCGCGGTGAAGGCGCGCTGCGCGAGCGGCTCCATCTTCGGGAAAAAATCGTCCGCAAACCGCATGCGCGAAATATCGAGCGAGAAGCCCAGCGCCGCGTCCCGGAGAAAATACTGCTGATAGCGATCCCAAAGTGAACTCATAACCCGCGATGCCACCAAACCCCCGCCGGACTGTCGAGCCGCGAAGTCAGCGTGCGCGATGCACGAAGGCATAAAGGAGCGGCGTGCTTCCAGCCGCCGACCCAAACACCGCGCGCAGCGCCATCCTTCACGGGCGGGTCCCGCAGAAAAAATTTGCGCTGCGCGGTGGGTGGGTTCGGCGGCTGGAAGCGCGCCGCTCCTTTACGGCTGCACTTTCAGCGTGCCGCGCATGATGTGGCAGTGGCCGGGGAAGGTGCAGAAGTAGGGATAGTCGCCGGGCGTTTTGAGATCGAATTTGAGGACTTCGGTTTCGCCGGGGTTGAGGAGTTTCGTCGCCTGCAAAATGTCGGCGATCGAGGGGATGTAGTTCTTGGCGATGGCGTCGGGCTGGGTGGCCTGGGCGTCGGCGGCGGCGCAGCATTTCTCGATGCTGCCGGGCTTCACGATGACGAGATTGTGCTGGAGCTGGTCGGCGTCGGTGAAGACGAGGGCGATGGGCCGGCTGGCGCTGACGGTGACATTCAGCACGTCGTATTTGAGACCCTCCTCGGCTTTGATTTTCACGACCTGATGGGTCTTCGCGAGGGCGTCGAGATTTTCGGCGACCTTGGGTTTGGCGGGGTTGCGGAGGCCGTCGGCGATGGTGCGGGCGGGGGCGCTGGGTTTGGAGGCGAGGAGCGTATTCAGCGCGGTGAGCTGGGTGGGTGTGGCGAGGCGGGCAAAGGTGCGCGCGATGGCGGTGAGGTCGCCGGGGCCGGTGGCGGAGGTGGTGCCGCCGCTGCCGACTTTGACGCAGGCGAGGTCGTCGAACCACGCGGTGCCGGTGCTTTTTCCCCAGCCGCCGAAAAGGAGATTCAGCGAGATGGTGTCCTGCTTGCCGGTGCTGATTTTGAAGGACACCTGCTGCCAGTCGCTGGTGCCGGTGACTGGCATGGACTTGGGTTGCGCGCCGTTGAGGCTGTGGAGTTCGAGGAGCGCGCCGGTGGCGCCTTTGAGGTTGTCGGTTTTGATCCAGCCGGAGAGCAGGTAGTCGCTGTCGGGCTCGACGGCGATGTCCTGATACCAACTGGTGTCGGCTCCGGCGGTGCTGGAAATTTCCAGGCACGAGCCGGTGCCGCGGCCTTTCTTGGCGACGGCGTGCTCAGCGGTGCCGACGTAGGTGCGCGACTGCCACTCGGTGGCGGTGGGCGCGGTTTCGAGGTTGCCGTTCTTGATCAAGTTCGGCGCGGGTGCGGTGGGGGCTGATGCGGGATCGGCCGCAAGGGGAGTGGCACCAGTGAGGACTGAGGCGAGGTAGCCATTGGCGTGGCGGCTGGCGGCGATGGTCAGCGCGGTGGGAAGGTATTTGTCCTTCGCGAGCGCGGGGTCGTCCTTGAGTTTGAAAAGTTCTGCGCCAACAAGGTCGCTCGGCGGCTGGTCGGCGAGGGCGAGCAGGGCGGTGAGACGGACGAGCGGCTCCCTGTCGCTCAGCACGCCGGCATCAAGGATGGCCTGCGCGCTTTGCATGGAGCGCGGGAGGATTTGCAGCGCGGCGCGGCGGACGCCGGACGCGGGATGCTTGAGCGCTTTCGTGAGCGTTTCGAGATCGGCGGCACCGAGCCCATGCAAGGTCCAGAGCGCGTGAAAGGCTCCGCCGGCGATGCCGATTTCGTCCATCGCGGGCTCGGCGGCGAGGGCTTTGAGCGCGGGGACGACATCGGGTTTCGCGCGCTCGACGAGGAGCCGCTGGGCGTGCTGACGCCAGAGCAGGTTGTCGCTTTTCAAGGCGGCGAGGAGCGTGGGCGCGTCGTCTTTGGAGAGGCGGAATTGTTTCGAGGGCGTCATCCCGCGCCACCCGAGCCGCCAGATGCGCGCGCGCTGCGTGTCGCGGAGATCGGAGATGAAGGCGTTGCCGTGGCCGGTCTCCGCTTTGAAACCACCGTGCTCGATGCTGGGCGTGGGGTTGTGCTGGATGAGGAAGCTGTAGAAATCGCTGATCCAGATCGCGCCGTCGGGGCCGGTTTTCGCCTGCACGGGCGCGACCCATTCGTCGTCGCTGGAGAGCAGATTCCAGCCGTTGCCGGTGGTGAAGCTCGTGCCGACGGGATCAAGGAGACCTTTGTACAAAATGTGGCACGTCGGCTCGCACATGAGCGCCACGCGGTTCCAGAATTCCTTGGGGAAAGCGCGCGCGGTGTAGATGTTGTGGCCGGCTTCGGCGGTGAAGCCGCCCATGACATCGACCTGCCGGATGCGCTCCATGAGCAGCGGCGCTTTTTTGTTGGTGTCGATGCCGGGGATGGTCGGCGCTTCGAGGCCATCGACCATGTCGTAGTAGCGCTTCGCGATGGGCAGGTAGATGGACGGCTGGTTGTTCGCGGTGCTGCCGAAGACGTCGCCGTTTTCGCCGAACGCGAAGCCCCAGGTGTTGTTCGAGCTGTGGCCGAGGTACTCGAGTTTCGAGCCGTCGGGTTTGAAGCGGTAGAAGCCCTGCGAGAATTGCAACCGCTCGCCACCGACCTCGCCGTCGAAGCCGGAGTAGCCGACGCAGCCGTAGATCCAGCCGTCGAAGCCGGCGTGCAGATTCGAGGGCTCGGCGTGGGTGTCCTGCGTGCCCCAGCCGGAGAAAAGGATGCGCCGTTCGTCGGCGTGGCCGGTGCCTTTGGTGTCGCGGAGGAAAAGGGTGTGCGGAGCCTGCTGGACGATGATGCCGCCATTCGCGAAGACGAGCGAAGTGGGGACGCTGAGGCCGTCGGCGAAGACGGTGGATTTGTCGAGCCGGCCGCCGGGCGTGCTCGCTTCGAGGATGCAGATGCGATCATGGCCGCCGGTGTCCGTGCGCTCGTTCGGATAGTCCACGGTTTCGACGACCCAAAGCCGTCCGCGCTCGTCCCAGTCCATGTCGATGACGTTGGCGATGGTCGGCTCGCTGGCCGCGAGCGCCAGCTCGGCATCGACGGGAATGGCGATGTGCTTGCGCGATTCCGCGGGATCGAGCGGGAGCTGGTACTGCGGCGCGGGCGTGCGCTTTTCGTAGTTGGGGACTTTTTTCGACGGGTCGTACTGGTAGGGCTTGATGGCGAGCGCGGTGAGCTGCTGCGCGGCGGCATCGCCGATGGCCCACATGATGCCGCGGCGCACGAGTTCCTTGAAACCGTCGTTGCCGAAAGTGCGCTCGTCGTGACCGTAGGCGGTGTAGAAAACGCGGCCTTTGGCCTGCGTGCGAACCCATGTCCAAGGCTCCTGCTCGCGCACCTGGAGCACGGTGCGGTCATTGGAAAGCGTGTCGTGGACGTAGGTTTCGTCCCACGTTTTGAAGCCGGTGAAGCCCGCCATGACCGGGTGCGTGGGTGCGGTGATCTTCGTTTCAAACTCGCCGGTCTGATGGCTCTTGAAGCGCCCGCCGACGAGCGCGAGAAAGCGCGGCGAATTTCCAAAGCACGCCGACGCGCAGTGCAGCGGCACGAAGCCGTGGCCGCTCTCGACGTAATCAATGAGCGCCTTTTCCTGCTCAGGCGTGATCTGCGTCCAGTTCGCGTAAAGGATCAGGCCGTCGTATTTCGCGAGGGTCGCGGGGTTCAGGTCGGCGAGATTTTCCGTGTAAGTGAGGTCGATGCCGTGCGTGCCGAGCGCGGGCATGAGCTGGAAGAAACGCTCGGCGGGCTGGTGGTGGCCTTGATCGCCGAGGAAGAGCATCTCGATGCGGCGGCCCGCGGCGAGGCCGTGGACGGTGAGGGTGAGGAGCGCGAGGAGGGTGAGCAGTTTTTTCATGGCGGGGCGGAGAGGGTAGCGAATCATCCGGCGTGCGGGAGGAGATTTTGCGCATTTCGCGTGAGCTATTTTGGAGTGCGGTGGCAGAGCGAGTCCGCGAGCGGCGACACCGCTTTCGGAGGGCGGGGCGCAGGCGGCGGTGGGCGCTCACCCACCCGAGGACATTCCGAAAGCGGTGTCGCCGCGAAAGCTCGCCGGGGAGGCTCGCTTTCGCTCTGCCACCGCACTCCAAGGTGCCGCGCTACTTCGCGGGCGCGTCGGGCGCTTTCTCCGGCGTCGCCGGTTTTTCCGCGGCGGGCGCGGGGGCGTCCGGTGCAGCGGGCGCGGGCTCACCCGGCTTCACGGGCGCGGATGCCGCTTCCGGCGCGGCGGGCTTTCCGTCCGCCGGAGCCGCGCCATCCTTGCTCTGCTCGATGGCCTTCTTGATCGCTTCCTGCAATTTTTCCTGATCCACGGCGTCGGGCGCGGCCGGCACCGCCGGGAGGGCCGGAAGCGAGCCGAGACGGTCCTTGAGCCCGCTCTTGTGCGGGGCTTTCACATAGAGCAGCGAGAGGCCGAGCGAGAGCGCGAAGAAGATGCAGCCGAGCCAGCGGGTGATGGTTTGCAGGACGTTGGTGGTCTGCGCGCCGAAGAGATTGTCCGTCACGCCGCCGCCAAAGGCCGCGCCGAG
>JAYWEP010000236.1:0-12360 GCA_043779205.1 Chthoniobacter sp.
CGAGGCGTTTCATCGCGCGGCGGAGGCGGCGGGTGTGGACGGGCTGCTGATCCTCGATCTGCCGCCGGATGAGGACGCGCAGAATGCGGAATTGTCGGAACATACGGGCTTGAAGCGCATCCGGCTCATCGCGCCGACGACGCCACCGGCGCGCATCGCGCAGCTCACGACGGGCGCGAGCGGTTTTGTCTATTACGTCTCGCGCGAAGGCGTGACGGGCGAACGTGCGGAGGTGGCGGATTCGCTGGCGGAGCGGGTCGCGGAGATTCGTGCGACGACGGCGCTGCCGATTGCCGTGGGGTTTGGCATTTCCACGCCGGAGCAGGTGCGGCAGGTGGCGCAGCACGCGGACGCGGTGGTGGTGGGGAGCGCGATTGTGAAGCAGATCGCGGAGTTTGGGAAAGATGCGGCGCTGGTGGAAAAGCTGGGCGCGTTTGTGCTTCCGCTGGCGGCGGCGGCGAAGGCGTAGGTGCGCGGAGCGCTGTCGAAAAAACATGCCGTCATTCTTGAGCGGAGTTTCGCCGCGGGCGCAGGCGGGGGCGAAACGCTGTCGCGCGATTCGAGGCCTGTGGCAAAGCGCGCGAGATGCCTTCCTTTCTTAAAACAAAAGGGCGATCCAAACCCGGATCGCCCTTTCGTGTGAATGCTCTGCGCGCGGCTCACTTCCCGAGCTGCGGGCCGGCACCGATGTCTTCGGCGGTGGGCATTTTGAGATCGCGAATCCAGATGCTGCGGTAGCGCACGGGGTTGCCGTGGTCCTGCAGGCGGAGCGGGCCTTTCTCGGCGTGCGCGTGGTAGGTGCCGACCTGGCGGTGCGGCGTTTCGCCGATGAGGACGGTGTGGTTTTGCGTGACCACGCCGTTGTGCAGCACGGTCACGACCATCGGCTTCTCGAGCTTGCCTTCCTTAAAGCGCGGACCTTCGCAGATGATGTCGTAGGTCTGCCACTCGCCGGGCTTGCGCGAGGCGTTCACCTGCGGCGGCATGTAGCCGTAGATCGCGGTGGCCTGGCCGTCGGGGTAGGTCTGGTTTTCGTAGTTGTCGAGCACCTGAATCTCGTAGCGCCCGAAAAGAAAGACGCCGCTGTTGCCGCGGCCCTGGCTTTTGCCGGAGGGCGGATTGGGCGCGGTCCACTCGACGTGGAGTTGAAAGTCGGGACCGAATTCGTCCTTCGTCTGAAGGTCGCCGCCGCTCGCGACCATTGCGCCGTTTTCCAATTTCCATTTCGCCTCGCCGCCGCCGGTTTTCCATTTGGACAAATCCTTGCCGTCGAAGAGCACGGTCGCGTCGCTCGGCGCGGTGCTGGCTTTTTCCTGCGTCGGAAATTCGCCGGGCGTGATGATGACCGGCTGCGGGCGTCCGCTGTCGTGGACGTGCCATTTCGTGCCGGGGATGATCGGCGTGTCGGTGTAGCCGAGGTCGTCGGCGAGCGCGCTGACGGAGAGTGCGGCGAGGAGCAGCGGGAGGGTCGTTTTCATGGGATTGGAGAGTTTGGGAAGGCGAGGATGAATAGGCAAACGACCCGCTTGACGAGAAAAATCACCGGCCTTCCCGAGAAACCCGCCACATGACTACCCGAGCCGATAGACGATGCGCGCCTTGTTCAAATCGTAGGAAGACATCTCGATCTTCACGCGGTCGCCGAGGGTGAGGCGGATGAAACGCTTGCGCATTTTGCCGGAGATGTGGGCGAGCACCTGGTGTTTATTCGCGAGGGCGACGCGAAACATGGTGCCGGCGAGGACGGCGGTGATGGTTCCGTCGGTTTCGATGACTTCTTCAACTGCCATAATAATGGGGACGACTGCGGCGCGGCGCGGGCCGGGCGATGTGGGTTGGTGGTGGCGGGATTCAACTCCGACCGGGTGGCACTGCTTTCCGAGAAGCACTCCGCAGGACACACTGCGCCGCGCGGAGGGGCGGCGACATTCGCCGGTTTCGGCGGCAATGCAAGGCTTTGCACGGGGAAAATGGAGCCGCCCTTCCCCGCTGGACACGCGGGCGGCGCGGCTTTATAGCCTGCGCTCCGTTTTTTCAAAAAACCCCAGACACACCCAGCCATGAGATTCGCCAACCAAGTCGCCATCGTCACCGGAGCCGGCCGCGGAATCGGTCACGCCATCGCCCTGCGGCTCGCGAGCGAAGGCGCGCGCGTGGCCGTGGTCAGCCGCACGGAGCTGAACGCGGTGCGCACCGCCGATGAGATCAATGCCACGCACGCGGGCCTGGCCGTGGCTTACGCCGTGGATGTGGCCGACACGAAGGCGGTGAAGGCGCTCGCCGAGCGGGTGCTCGCGGATTTTTCGCGCGTGGACATCCTCGTGAACAACGCCGGGCTGACGCGCGACGGGCTCTCGATGCGGATGAGCGAGGCGGATTGGGACGTGGTGCTGGATACAAATTTGAAGGGCGCGTTCAATTTCATCCAGGCCGTCGAGCGCCCGATGCTCAGGCAGCGCAGCGGGCGGATCATCAATATCGCGAGCGTGGCGGGGATCATGGGCAATGCCGGACAGGCGAATTACGCGGCGAGCAAGGCGGGGCTGATCGGGCTGACGAAAGTGATCGCGCGGGAGCTGGCGAGCCGCGGCATTACGTGCAACGCGGTCGCGCCCGGCTTCATCGCCACGGACATGACGAGCGGGCTGCCGGAGGAGTTGAAGACGGGCGTGGTGAAACAGATTCCGCTGGGGAAATTTGGCGAGCCGGAAGACATCGCGAGCGCGGTGGCTTTTCTGGCGAGCGCGGAGGCGAAATACATCACGGGGCAGGTCTTGACGGTGGATGGCGGGATGGTGATGTGAGGCGGAAAAGTTGAGAGTCTTTAGTTGAGAGTAGAGAGCCGCGAGATTTCTATTCCGCGCTCCTTCCCAAAACGGCCCGGCTCTCAACTCTCAACTAACAACTCTCAATTTTTCCCCATGCTGCTCTACCTCCTCCGCCACGCCGACGCCGACACGCCCGCGCCGAGCGACGAAGCGCGTGCGCTTTCCGACAAAGGCAAGGCCCAGGCGGAGAAGGTCGCGCGGTTTTGCGAAGCGCACGAGATGCACCTCTCGCTCGTCCTCACCAGCCCGGTGCGGCGCGCGCATGAGACGGCGCAGATCGTGGTCGCAAAGATGCGGGCGGAAATGCTCATCGCGCCGTGGCTGGCGTGCGGCATGCACCCGCAGGCGGCGCTCGTGGAGCTGGGCGCCTACCGCAGCCAGGGCAGTGTCATGGTCGTCGGTCACGAGCCGGATTTCAGCCAGCTCTCCGCGCACCTCCTCGGCGTGGCGACGAATACCTCGCTCCATGTGCGCAAGGCTTCGCTCATGCTCATCGAACTCGACTTCTTCCGCGCCGGCGCGGGGCGGCTGCAATTCTCCCTGCCGTGCAAACTGATGTAATCCATCCCGCCGATTTCGCCGCCGAAGCCGCGCGCTTCATCCTCGCTCACGCCCGCGACGCGATCGCCGCGCGCGGCCTTTTCCGCCTCGCGCTGAGCGGGGGAAACACCCCGCGCGCCGTGCATGCGGAGCTGGCCCGGCTCGGCGCGGATCTCGCTTGGAATCGTGTGCAGATCACCTTCGGCGACGAACGCTGCGTCCCGCCCGACCACGCGGACAGCAACTTCCGCATGGCCCGCGAGACGCTCCTCGAGGCGGTGGCGATTCCCGCCGGCAACGTCTTCCGCATCCGCGGCGAGATCGCCCCCGCCGCCGCCGCGCAGGAGTACGAGGACAAGCTCGCCGCCGTCGCCGCGCGCTGCGGCGAGCCGCGCTACGTCCACGACCTCGTGCTGCTCGGGCTCGGCGAAGACGGGCACACCGCGTCCCTTTTCCCCGGCTCACCCGCGCTGGATGAAACCGCACGCAACGTCATCCCCGCGACCGGCCCGAAGCCACCGCCGCAGCGCATCACGATGACCTTCCCGCTGCTCAACGCCGCGCGCCACGTCTGCTTCCTCGTCACCGGCGCGGGCAAGCACGCGCTCGTCGAGGAGATCGTCGCGGGCGGAAGTGCGTATCCCGCTGGCCGCATCCGTCCGGAAACCGGCGCGGTCACCTGGATCATCGGCTGACGCGCAGCGTCCACGCCGCGTGGCGCGGACGCCCTCGTCCGCGTCAGTCCGGCGGACGCCCCGTCCGCCGAACGAGGCGTTCGGCAGACCCCGCCGCGGACGAGGGCGTCCGCGCCACGCATGCCTACGCAAACAAACTCATCACCGGTTTTCCCAGCCCGTCCTTCGTCACGTAAAACGGCCGCTCCTCGATCGTGTAGGACAGCTTCGGCGAAATCCCCATCGCGCGGTAGAGCGTGGCGTGCAGGTCGGTGATCGTCACCGGATCGCGCACCGTCTTGCACGGGCGCTCATTCGCCGTCTCGCCGTGGATGTGCCCGCGTTTCATCCCGCCGCCGAAAAGCAGCACGCTCCCCGCCTCGGTGAAATGCCGGTGCATCCCGTAGTGCAGCGGCACCTCGATCTTGTCCGGCACCTTCGCCTGCGTCCGCACCTGCGCGCCTTCCTTTCCTTCGATCATCATGTCGCGCGAAAACTCGCTCGCCAGCACCACGAGCGTGCGGTCGAGCAGCCCGCGCTGTTCGAGATCGAGGATGAGCTGCGCGACCGGCGCATCGATCATCTTCTTCATGTTCACCATGCGTGCGTGACCGTTCTCGTGCGTGTCCCAATTCAGGAACGGAATGTATTCCGTCGTCACCTCGATGAACCGCGCGCCCACCTCCGCCAGCCGCCGCGCGAGCAGGCACCCGAGCCCGAAACGCCCGATCGTCCCCGCCTCATAATCGCCGTCGCGATTCTGCTTCGCGCCGTCGATCCGCGACGGGTCAAAGCCCGCCGGCACATACTTCGCGAGTGACTCCTTTGGTTCGAGCGAAAGGTCGAACGCCTTCGCCGCGGGTGAGCTGAGCAGCCGGTGCGCGTTGTCCATCGCGCGGAGAAAAGAGTCGCGCTGATACTCGCTGCCGTGCTGGCCGATGGGGCTGGCGTCGAGCAGCCGGCGGTAGAATTTGTCGCGATCCTCGAAGCGCCCCGGCGTCATCCCGGCGGGCGGCTGCACCGCGCGCGCGGCGTCGTGCGGAAAGGGAATGTTGAACGGCCCGAATTCGCTTCCGAGAAAACCCGCGGTGGTGAAAGCCTTCAGCTCCTCCGCCTCCCCGAGGTCGAAGCGCTGCCCGATATTGATGAACGCCGGCACCGCCGGATCGCGCGGCCCGAGCGCCCGCGCGAGGAACGCCCCGAGATGCGGCGCGGCCACCGACTGCGGCGGCACATAGCCCGTGTGCCAGTGGAACTGATGCCGCGAGTGCAGGATGAACCCAAGGTCTTCCGCCTGCGCCGTGCGGATGAGCGTCCCGCGATCCATGACCGCCGCCATCTTCTCCAGCCCCTCGGAAAAGCGCACGCCATCGACCGCCGTCGGGATGCTCGGGAAAGTCGAGAGCACGCCTTTGGAGTCCATGCCCTTTTCAAAAGGCGCGTAGCGTTTCGGGTCAAACGTGTCCGTGTGCGCCATGCCGCCCGCCATCCACAGCACGATGATCGTGTCCGCCGTCGGCGCGATTTTTTCCAGCTCCCCCGCGGCGAAAAGCCGTGGGGCGCGTGCAGCGAGCGCGCCGAGCGTGGCGGCGGAGGCGGTCTTGAGAAAGTGTCGGCGGTTGGTCATGGGAGAATGGAAGCGTCGGGAGGAAAAAGCGCGAATCCGAGCAGCGCCGCAGCCATGCGGAGGCGTCTGTCTGTGGCGACGAATTCCTTTTCGCCCGCAACGGTGGCTGCCGCGAGGTGAAGCGCGTCGAGCGTACGAATGAAAACCGGAGGCCGCTGCGAAAGGCACTTCTCGATGATGTCTTCAAATGCCCGACGGAGTGCAACCGAGTCGCGAATCAAAAGACAGAAGCCGTCCGTCACGTCATCATCAAAGTCCGCAAGTAACTTCTTCGCTTCGCCGCGTTGAATAATTTCCTCAGCTTCCTTTCGCCGAAACACGCTCCACAACTCCAGCCTCGTGAATTCCAATGTCCTTAATTTCCCAGTCCCCTCGCCCGCCCGGCTCCGAAAGAGCGGCGAGTCGCTTTCCGTGACGAAGAGTTTTGCGAGGGCGGATGTATCCCAATAGCTCATCAGCATCGTTCCGCGCGGCTGTCTTCGAGGATTTCCTCTACCGTCGGCCCGCCGCTTTTGCCGGTGCTCGCGCTGTCCGCATGTTCCGTGAGTCTTCTGATCCACTGGCGTCGCCGAACCTCATCCGTCAGCTCCTCCACCGTCTGCACGAGTTCCGGGACTTTGCTCATCTCCTCCAGCAAATACTCTTTCATCCAGCGGCGTTCGTCCGGGCTGCGTTCGTCGATCAGGCGTTTGAGTTCGGCGGTGCTCATGGCGGCAGTTTAGTCACGGTTGGAGGGACTCTCAAGGTCAGCGGAGGATTTGGAATTCGGGGAGGTTCACGAGCGCCCAGAGGAAGTCGGCGAGCGCTTCGGGCGTGGGTTTCGCGCCGAGCAGGCCGAGCGTGACCTCGCGCTCGGTGGTGCCCGGCGGGCGGGAGAGTGCGGTGAGAAAAGTGCGGTCGAGCCACGCGGCGGGATCACGCGCGGCGTCGGGCGCGGATTTCGCGGCGGCGCGCTGGAGGCGCGCGTTGAGCGTGCCTCCGTTGGTGAGTTCGAGGGCTTGCAGCGTGGTCGCCGCGCTGGCGCGGACGGGGATGACGATCTCGCGGTTCGGGCGGTCGAGCGCGACTTGCAGCGGATCGGCGGCGAGGAGCGACGCGCGGATTTTTCCGACGTGCGCCGCGGTGCTGACCGCTGGGCTGAGCGCGGGGCCGAGTTCGACCGGGATGTTGGCGAAGTCTTTGCGAAGCAGCGGTTCGAGGCCCGGCCCTTCATCGACCGGCGCGACGCCCGGCGGCAGCGGTTGCGCGGCGCTCCAATCCTCATCGGCAAAGGCCAGTGCGTTCCATGCGCCGTCGGGATTGCGCCGCACGCGCCACGTTTCATCGCTCGTGATTTCCACCGCGCCCGCTTCGCCGGGCAGCATGCAGCGCGTGTAAAAAGCGACGCCGCTCTGCCGGTTCAGATGGGTGGGTGCGCCGGGATATTTCTCCCGCTCGACATCGTTGATCTGCTTTTCCGTGTGGCTGGAGACATCGACGGTGACGACATTTTCACCGGCAACGAGCAGCGGCTGGAGATTGAACACGGCGACACGCCCGTTGCGAAAACCGTCGCGCTGGATCGACTTCGCCTCCTTGTCGTTCACGCGGACTTGGAAGCCCTGGCTGGCGAGCACCGCCGCGTAAGCCTCGGCGGGTGCTTTCGTGAGCCTGAACCGTTTGCGAAAGATGACCTGGTGCCGGTCGCTCGCGGGCAGCACATGGTTTGTGCCGAGTTCCACCGGAGGACGCGGGGCGGTCGCCGCCGCGATTTGCTGCTGCACCGCGTCCACCGCGGCGGTCGCCTGCGCCACGGCCACGCCCGTCTGCTCGATGATCTGCGGATCATTTTGCAGCCCCGCGTCCTTCGCGGCTTGCTGCGCCTCGGTGAGTTTTTTCTGCGCGGCGTCGAGCTGCGGCTGGAGGCCGCGGAGCGCCGCGCGCTGCGGGCCGAGATCGGCGGGCTCGCTCGTCCAAATCCACTGCGGCATCCGCAAACCCTCCGTGCCGAAATCAAACTCCAGCGTCGAAGGCAGCCGCGCCCACTCGCCGCTCAGCGCGCTGATCGCATCGCTGAACTGCTCCGCCGTGAGCCGTCGCGCGAGCGGGCCGCGGAAGACAAACTCCTCCTTTTCCCCCGGCCCCTCGACCGCCGGAAGCTGATACCCGCGCGACGTGCAAATCGTCCCGATGGTGTGCTTCAGGTCGTAGCCGTGCGCCACGAAATCCTCCGCCAGCCAGTCGAGCAGGTCGCGGCTCCACGCCACCTTTTCCATGTCGTCCAGCGGCTCGACCAACCCGCGCCCAAACAGCCGCGCCCACAGCCGGTTCACGATGGTCCGCGCCAGCCGCCCGTCTTTCGGACTCGTGATGATCTCCGCGAGCCGCTTCAGCCGCTCCGCTTTCGTCGCGTTACCGTCGAGCGCGCCGATCTCGGGGTACAGAAAACGGCTCGCCGCTTTCTTGCCCGTCGGCTTGTCGCAATGCACCAGCTCCAGCGTCTCGTCTGCATAGACCGCCGCGAGTCCGTAGGCATCGGCCAGCGACCAGTCGTTGACGAAACTGTCGTGGCAGCTCGCGCATTTCAGATTCACGCCGAGAAAAACCTGCGAGACGTTTTGCGCGGCCTGCATCGGCGGGAGCATCGCGGCGCTCACCGTGCCGCGCCAGATGATGCCGCGCGTGAAGCCCTCGCTCTCCGGTACCGGGTTCACCAGCTCGGCCACGAAGCGGTCATACGGTTTATTCTCCACGAGCGCGCGGTGCAGCCACCCGCTGATCTGCTTACGCCCGCCGTCGATGAACCCCGCACCCTTGTAATCATTCCGCAGCAGATCATTCCAAAACGTGAGCCAGTGATCCGCGTAGTTGCTCTTTTCCGCGAGCAGCGTGGTCACGAGTATCGCCCGCTTGTCCGCGGCGGTATCCGCGAGAAAAGCGGCGAGCTGCTCCGGCGTCGGGAGCAGACCGATGACATCGAGATACGCGCGCCGCGCAAACGCGCGGTCGTCAATCGCGTTGGGAAACGTCAGGCCTTTCGCCGCGAAGTAGCGCGAGAGCACATCGTCGATCGGATGCACGCTCGGCCGCTCCGCCAGCACCACCGCGCGCGGATGCAGGTTCTGCGGCTGCGGCTTGGCAAAAGTGATCCCCACCGGCCACACCGCGCCCTGATCAATCCACGCGCGCAGCAGCCCGACCTGCTCCGGCGTCCATTTTGTCCCCTTCTTCGGCATTGCCGTATCCGCATCCAGCCCACTCACGGCCTCCACGATCAGACTCTCCGCGCTTTTTCCAATGACCGCCGCCGCGCCCGTGTCTCCGCCTTTCAAAAAGGCCTCGCGCGTCTCGATGCTCAGCCCGCCCTTGTCCTTCCCCTTCGCGTGGCACTTGATGCATGCCGACTCAAAGAGCGGCTTGATGTCCTTTTCAAAATCCACCGCCCGCCCCGCCGCCGCCGGCAGTTTCGCCGCCTGCTCCGGCGAAAGCGCCCACGCGAAACGCGCGGCGCAGAGCAGCAGGGCGGGGACGATGCGGGCGGGGTTCATGGGCACGATGAATAATCAGCCAAAGTCATTTCGATAGCCAATTTTTCCATCCCGCCGCACCGAGCCTCAACCAGCGCCAGAAGCCCGCGCCGGGCGCGGGCTTGGTAGGGATGGCACTCCGTGCCGTCCGGGGCGAGCGCAGCGAGGCGGGGTGCGGCGGCGGCGAGCACATTTCACGGCCCACTTCGCTGCGCTCGCCCACAGACGGCACGGAGTGCCATCCCTACCTCTTGACGCTCCCGCGCCCGCGTAGTCACTTGGCCGCTGCCATGCGTTTCACTCCCCTCGCCTGCTCCTTCGCGCTCGCCTTCACCGCCCTCCACGCGGAGGACGCACCGCCCGCGAAGGCCGATGAATCCAAGCTCCCCGGCCACTCGCTGAACGGCGAAGCTTTCAATGAAGGGCCGCGGCAGGCGGCGGTGCTGATGCCGGGGACCGGCGCGGTGAGCTTCCCGGTGACGACCAAAAACGAGCTGGCGCAGAAGTTTTTCACGCAGGGCGTGGGGCAGCTTCACGGGTTCTGGTACTTCGAGGCGGAGCGGTCCTTCCGGCAGGTCGCGGCGCTGGATGCGGATTGCGCGGCGGCCTACTGGGGCATGGCGATGGCGAACATCAACAATCCCAAGCGCGCGGCGGATTTCATCAAGCTGGCGGACGCGAAGAAGGACAAGGCCAGCCGGCGGGAGCAATTGTGGATCGGAGCGTGGGCGGCGTTTTACGCGGACTCGAAAAAAGATGAGGGCGAAAAGCGCGAGGCGCTGGTCAAGGCGCTGGAGGGATTGATCTACGAATTTCCCGACGATCTCGAAGCGAAGGCCTTCCTCGTTTTCCAGCTCTGGGACAACTCGCAGCACGGCTCGCCGCTGCCCAGCCGGCTGGCGGTGGATGCGCTCGCGCAGCAGGTCCTGGCGGTGAATCCGGCGCATCCGGTGAGCCACTATCTCATCCACCTCTGGAATAACGCGGACACCGACAAGCGCGCGCTGAAGGCCGCGGCGCATTGCGGGCAGGCGGCGCCGGGCATCGCGCACATGTGGCACATGCCGACGCACACATTTTCCAATCTGCACCGCTACGCCGACGCGGCGTGGCAGCAGGAAGCGGCGGCGCGCACCGATCACGCCTACATGGCCGCGTCGCGGATCATGCCGGAGCAGATTCACAACTACGCGCACAACAACGAGTGGCTGGTAAAGAACCTCGCCTATGTCGGGCGCGTGCAGGACGCGGTCGATCTGGCGATGAACATGGTGGAGCTGCCGCGCCTCGATGCCACGCACAGCCAGGCTTACAACCTCGGGCGCGAGCGGCTGGTGGAAACGCTCGTGCGGTATGAAATGTGGGGCGATCTCGCGATGCTGGAGGGCTCGATGTATCTGGCGCGCGATGAGAAGACGGAGATTGAGGCGCGGCGGCTCGCGGCGCTCGGCGTGGCGTGGTTCAGCTCGGGGAAGACGGAGGAAGGCGCGCGCGAGCTGAAGGCGCTGGAGACGCTGCTGGAAAAGACGCGGACGGATCGCGTGGCGGCGGCGGATGCCGCGGAGGCCAAGGCAAAGAAGGAAAAGGGCTCGGCGGATCAGTCGGCGAAGGCGATGGCGGACGCGCTGAAGAGTTTCGCATATCCGCTTTCGACGACGGAGGCGGCGATTGCCGAGGTGAAGATTTACCAGGCGCTCAACGACGCGCGGCCCGATGCGGTGAAGCCGCTGCTCGAAGCCGCGCGCGACATCCCATCCGAGCGCCGCGCGCGCATCGCGCTCGCGATCGGCGACAAGGACGAAGCGGTGAAGCTCGCGAAGCAGGCGAGCGACCCCGATCCCGCGCAGGTGCAGCCGCTGGCGAATCTCGCCGGGGTGCTCTGGCGCGCGGACAAAAAGGACGCGGCCCGCGAGGCGTTCGAGAAATTGCGCAAGCTCTCCGCGCAAATCGAAATCGACCTTCCCGTCTTCGAGCAGCTCGCGCCCATCGCCGCGGAACTCAAGCTGGCCAAGGATTGGCGGGTGCCCGCGACCGTCGCCGCCGATGTCGGCGTTCGTCCTGAACTCGCCGCGCTCGGCCCATTCCGCTGGCGTCCGTATGCCGCGCCGTCGTGGAGCCTGCCGGATGGCGACGGCAAAGCGCACACCCTCGCGGACTACAAAGGCAAGCCCGTGCTCGTGGTCTGCTACCTCGGCAGCGGCTGCGCAGGCTGCATCGAGCAGCTCAATGTTTTCGCCCCGCTCACCGCGCAGTTCGCCGACGCGGGAATCCAAATCATCGCCGTGAGCACCGACTCCGCCTCGGGCCTGCACAAGACTTTCGAGCAGGCGAAGGACACGAAAGGCTTCCCCTTCCCCATCGTCGCCGACGCGGGCTTCAGCACGTTCAAGGCGTATCGCGCGTTCGACGATTTCGAGCACATCCCGCTGCACGGGACGTATCTCATCGACGGCGACGGCTTCGTCCGCTGGCAAAACATCGGCTACCAGCCCTTCCGCGACGCCGCGTGGCTGCTCACGGAAAGCAAACGCCTGCTCACCGTGCCTGCGATGGATGAGGTGGGGACGGCGGCGAATTGAGTGAGCGGCTGGCGCAACTGTAGGGGAAGCTGGCAGCTTCCCCTACAGTTGCGCGGCAGCCGCGCGCGGCGCTTCACAGCTTGGCTTCCCGGCGGGAGAGCAGCGCGATGAACTCGGCGGGCGTCGCGGCGTCGCGGAGTTCGCACTCGGCGGCGGGGTCTTTGAAAACGCGGGCGAGCAGACCGACGATGCGGAGATACTCCGCCGCGAGCGCGCGCGGCGCGGCGATGCAGAAAAGGTAGCGCACCGGCAGCTCGACCTCGGGAAAACTCACGCCCGCCGCGCTGCGGCCCACGCTCATCACCATCGTGCTCACGCACTCGCCGCGCGTGTGCGGGATGCAGATGGCGAAGCCGCCCTCCGGCTCCGGCAGGCACGGCGCCACGGCATGCACGCCGGCGAGCAGCGCGCTCCAATCCACCACGGCCACATCGCTTTTCATCGGCGCCGCCACTTCCTCAATGGCCGCGCGCGGCGTGGTCGCGGCCACGTCGAGCGTGATGTGCGCGGCGGGCAGAATGTCGGCGAGGGTGATCATACGGCGGTGCCGCTCCACTTGAGCTTTTGGCGGAGCACTTCAAAAAAGGAGGTGTCGGGCAGCATGGC
>JAYWEP010000237.1:0-6390 GCA_043779205.1 Chthoniobacter sp.
ACCGACGGCGAACCCGACAACGCCGGCACCAAACCCGCGCCGCAGAAAATCGAAAACGCCCGCATCGCCTGGACCGGCGCACCCGGCGGCACCGCCGGCGCGTTTGCCGAATACCGCATCTGGAACCGCGAGCGCTCCGTGGATGAAATCCGCGCGACCTGCAACCGCAGCCTGCCCGCCAGCACGCCGGGCCTCGTCTTCACGAGCGCCGCAGGCGACTGGGGCAAACTGCAAGCCGGCGCGAAAATCACCAAGACCAGCGACTTGCCCCCGATCCTCGACGCCAGCGAAGCCGCCGCGCTCGACGCGAAATACGCGAAGAACCGCGCCCTCGCGAACCAATCTGGCGACGCCGCGCGCGGCAAACTCGTCGCCGCCGTTTGCCAGGCTTGCCATCTCATGGGCCCCGCGGGCGGAAACATCGGCCCGAACCTCAGCGGCGTCGGCGCGATGGGCACCGAGGGCATCCTGCGCAACATCATTGAGCCGAATGCGGCGATGGAAAACGGCTACCGCATCTACCGCGTGGAGCTGAAAAACGGCGACCTCGTCGATGCGCTCTACGTCAGCGAAGACCAGGACGCCGTCATCGTCCGCGCGCCCGGCGCGGAGGACCGCCGCATCCCGCGCGCGGAAATCCGTGAGACGAAATACCTCCGCCGCTCGCTCATGCCGGAAGGGCTGCTCGACGCCTTCACGCCCGCGCAAGTCACCGACCTCTTCGCGTATTTGAAAACGCTGAAATAGAAAGCGCGCGGATGCGGATTTCCGGGGAGCGCGTGCGTTCCGCACGTTGGTCGCCGCGTTCCGCGGCGACGAACTTTCCACCGCGCACATCCGGGCACACGCGTCCACCAAGATTCACCCGTGGCGAAAGTTCGTTTCGGCAGAATGCCGAAACCAACGTGCGGAACGCACGCGTTCCCCGGCACCCGCCACCTCGCTGCGCTCGCCCAGCCTGCGCCTACGCCGGCGTGTGCGTGAGCTTGCGCACCCGGCCCCAGCCGACCCATTCGAGGACGTAGATGTTGCCCTTCGAGTCCACGGTCAGCGCGTGGGGCGCGAAGAACTTGTCGGCGTTCGGCGCGTCCATTTCCGGCTTCGCGCCCATGCCGCCGCCGGCGATGCCTTGGCCATCGCCGAGCGTCGCCACGACTTCATCCTTCGCGTTGATGATGGTGACGAGCGAGGCGAGGTCGGGGATGTAGAGGTGGCCCGCGTACTGGTAAAAGCAGCACGGGTTACGCATGGCCTCGCCCTTGATCGTCCGCTTGTAATCGAGTTCCGGCGTATAGACCTGGTAGCGGCCATTCGCGCGGTCGGCGATGTACACTTCGAGATCCTTGTTCAGCGTGCTGACCCAGATGCCGTGGCAGGGGTTTTAAGTTGAGACGGAGTTACTTCAGGACGGCCTGATGGAACTCAAACCAGTCGTCGAGATTGTTCAGGTTCACGGCGTCCGTCGGCGTGCCGTCCGGGAGGCCGTTCGCGCTGAGGATTCCCTGGCGGGTGGCGTCGTCGTGCTGGTAGCCGGTCACGGCGGCGTTGTGCTGGGCGATGGCGTCGGGCGTGACGCTTTTGCCGTTGGCTTTCACCCACGTTTCAAACTGCGGGTAGGTGGGCTTGCTGGCCTTGATGAAGGCTTTCACGGCGGCTTCATCGAGGCCGAGCGCGGCGCAGGTCATGGCGTCGTAGCCGTGGCCGATGCCGGGATAGCCCGCGGCGAGTTTGCCGGCGGCTTCGAGGGAGACTTTCAGCCAGAGGCGCGGCAGGTGGAGGACGCCGAGCGGGCCGGCGATGCCGGAGCTGATGAGTGGGACGTAGGTGCTCATGGTGGGTTGGGTTTTGGTTTTGTTGGTTTGGTTGAAAGGGAGGTTAAGGCGCGACTTTGACGAGCTTCGTGACACGGCCCGTTTTGTTCCAGTCCTGCACGTAGAGATTGCCGGCGGCGTCGTAGGATACGCCGTGCGGGGCGGTGAAGATGCCGGGCTTCCAAGTCTCGGGCGCGGCGTCGAACTTGGCCCACTGCGCCTTGTCGGGATTATCGCCGAGCACGGCCACGACTTGGTTGGTCTTGTCGATGATGGCGACGCGGCCCTCGAGTTCGGCGATGGCGATGTTGTCGCCGTGAATGGACGCGGAGCACGGGCGGCGCAGGCCGGTGGTGATGACGCCGACGAAATTGCCGTCGAGGTCGAGATGCACGAGCCGGCGGTTTTCGCGGTCGCAAACGAGGAGGAGCGGCTTGGCAAAACGCGTGTCGATGACGAGGCCGTGGCTGGTTTCAAACTGGCCGTCGCCCTTGCCTTTGCCGCCAAAGGTTTTGAGGTATTTGCCCGCCGCGTCGAATTTGTGGATGAGCGATTTGCCGTAGCCGTCGGAGACGAAGATGTCGCCGTTCGGCGCGACGGCGATGGCCGTGGGATGATAGTCCTTCACACCGTTCGGGTAGCCGGCGGCGGCTTCCTCGGGAAACGGGATTTTCAGCACGGCGGTGCCGTCGAGCTTGAGCTTCAGCGCCTGCGCGCCTTTGAGGTGCGCGGCGTAGAGAAACTCCTCGCCTTTTTCCTCGCTGATGCAGAGTCCATGAATGCCGCTGAACTCCGGCGCGATGTTTTTCACCAGCGCGCCTGAAGGCTGGAAAACGTAGATGCCCTGCGCGGAATCCGAGCTGACGTAGATGAGGCCTTTTTTGTCCACGACGATGCCGCCGTGGGTCGGGCCGATTTTCAGTTTGTCGGGGATGTCTCCCCACAGCGGCACCGTCTTGAAGATGTTCGCGCCGCTGCCGGTGGTGACGGCGATTTTGGAATCAGCGGCGGCCGGTGGGAGTCCACCGGGGACATCGTCGGCGCGGGCGAGCATGAGGGTGGCGAGGAAAAGTGAGACGGGGAGGAGGCGGAGGCACATGCGATGCAGGATGGGATTTCGCGGCGTTTCGTCAAGCGCCGCCGCCGGGGAAAGCTGACCGCTTTCCCTTCAGCACGCGCCGCGTAAGATGCGAGGCGCTTTAGAAATCACGATGTCCTGCAAAATCGAACCCACCTGGAAAAGCCGCCTCTCACGGCTCGTGCCGTTTGGTCTCGGGCAGACGAAGCCCCGGCATTTCCGCGACATGCTCGGCATCGTCTGGAAGAACCGCGACAACCTGCCGTACGCGTGGCAGGTCATCACCCGCGGCGTGTGCGACGGCTGCGCGCTCGGCGTGGCGGGCCTGCACGACTGGACGATCAAGGGCACGCACCTTTGCATGACCCGGCTGAATCTGCTCCGGCTCAACACCATGCCGGCCTTCGATCCCGCGATTCTCGCCGACCTCGCGCCGCTCGAAAAACTCGACAACGCGCAGCTCCGCGAGCTGGGCCGCATCCCCTTTCCCATGATCCGCGAGGCGGGCGCGCGCGGCTTCCGGCGCATCGCGTGGGACGACGCCATTGCGCGCATCGCCGCGAAAATCCGCGCCGCCGCGCCGGATCGCACGGCGTTTTTCATCACCGCGCGCGGCGTGACGAATGAGGTCTATTACGTGGCGCAAAAAGCCGCGCGCTTCATCGGCACGAACAACGTGGATAACGCCGCGCGCATCTGCCATTCGCCCTCGACCGCCGCGATGAAGCGCACCGTCGGCGTGGCCGCCAGCACTTGCAGCTACAAGGATTGGTACGGCACCGACCTGATTATTTTCTTCGGCTCAAACCCCGCGAACGATCAGCCCGTCGCGACGAAATATCTGCACGAGGCGAAGCTGCTCGGCACGCGCGTGGTGATGGTGAACCCGTATCTCGAACCCGGCATGCAGCGCTACTGGGTGCCGTCCACCGCGAGCAGCGCGCTCTTCGGCACGGACATCGCCGACTACTGGTTCCCGGTCGCGCACGGCGGTGACATCGCGTTTCTCTACGGCGTCCTGAAGCTCATTTTCGAGCACGGCTGGTTCGATGAAAAATTCGTCCGCGAGCGGGTCGAAAATTTCACAGCACTGCGCGATGCGACCGCGGCGGTTTCGTGGGAGGCGCTCGAAAAAGGCAGCGGCCTGACGCGCGCGGCGATGCGAGAATTTGCCGAGCTGATCCGCGACGCGCAGACCGGCGTGCTCGTCTGGAGCATGGGCATCACGCAGCACTCTTTCGGCGCGGATGCCGTGCAGATGATCCTGAATCTCGGCCTGCTCAAAGGCTGGGTGGGCCGCGACAAATGCGGG
The DNA here is from genome assembly GCA_043779205.1 of Chthoniobacter sp. GTDB lineage: Bacteria > Verrucomicrobiota > Verrucomicrobiia > Chthoniobacterales > Chthoniobacteraceae > Chthoniobacter. Next base: position 4,202 of record JAYWEP010000237.1, read on the forward strand.
CTCATGCCGATCCGCGGCCATTCGTCCGTGCAGGGCGGCGCGGAGATGGGCTGCTACGCCACGGCCTTTCCGGGCGGCCTGCCGATCAACGCGCAAAACGCCGCTGCGCTCGCCGCGCAGTACGGTTTTCCCATCCCCGAAAAACCCGGCCTCAGCACCACCAAGATGCTCGAGTCCTCCGCCCGCGGCGAACTCGACGTGCTCTACAGCGTCGGCGGAAATTTCCTCCGCAATCTGCCCGAACCCGAGCGCGTCCGCGCGGCGCTCGCCAATGTGCCGCTGCGCGTGCATCAGGACATCCTGCTCACCGACCAGATGTTCATCCCCGCGCGCGAAGCCGTGATCCTGCTCCCCGCGAAGACGCGCTACGAGCAGGACGACGGCGGCATCGAGACGACCACCGAGCGCCGCATCGCCTTCAGCCCCGAGCTGCCGCGCCAGGTCGGCGAGGCCCGCGCCGAGTGGAAAATCCTGCGCGACCTCGCGGCGGCGGTGAAGCCCGAGGCCGCGCATCTGCTCGGCTGCGAGGACGGCTGGAAAGTGCGCGCCGAAATCGCCCGCGTGGTCCCTTTTTACGAAGGCAGCCAGCACCTCCGCGAAACCGGCGAGGCCATCCAATACGGCGGCCCGCATCTTTGCCTCGACGGCCACTTTGCCACGCCCGACGGCAAGGGCCACCTGCACGCCGTCGAACTGCCCGACAGCACCCGACCGCCCGGAAAATTCCGCGTCAGCACGCGGCGCGGGAAACAGTTCAACTCGCTCATCTATGCCGAGATCGACCCGCTCACCGGCGCGGCGCGCGACGCCGTTTTCATGAACGCCGACGATGCCGCCGGGCTGCATCTCATCAACGGCGACCCCATCCGCCTGCACAACGAAATCGGTACGCTCGACGGCCGCGTTTTCCTCGCGCCCATCGCCCGCGGCGACCTGCAAATCCACTGGCCCGAGGGCAACGTCCTCATCCGTTCCGGCGTCGTGGATGCGGGCGGCGGCGTGCCGGAATACTACGCGTGGGCGGCGGTGGAAGCGCCGGGGCCGCGCAGCGGCCATCTGTAGGGGAAGCTGTCAGCTTCCCCTACAGATGCCGCTGCGCGGCTGCTGAGATTTTCGTGTCCTTTCGTGTCTTTCGTGGACCCTCTCCGTCCGCATGACTGCGCTCGACGCCCGCCTTCTCCACGCGCTCCGCGAGACGCGCGTGCATCTGCCCGCCAGCGATCTCGCCGCGCAGCTCGGCGACAGCGCCTCCGCCATCCGCGCCCGGATCGCCGCGCTCGGCGAGGCCGGTTTTGAAATCGAAGACCGCCCCGGCCTCGGCTTCCGTCTCACGGCCGCGCCCGACCGCCTCGTCGCCGACGACCTCACCGCGCGCCTCGGCCCGTGCCCGCTGATCCGCGAAATCCTCGTCTTCGCCGAGACCGATTCGACAAACGATCTCGCCACGCAGCTCGGCCGTCAGGGCACGCCCGGCGGGCTCGGGATTTTCGCCGAGCACCAGACCGCGGGCCGCGGGCGCTTTGGCCGGCGCTGGGCCTCGGCTTCGCATCGCGGGCTGTGGTTTTCGCTACTGCTGCGGCCCGCACTGCCGCAGGCGGAGTGGGCGCGGCTGACGACGTGGGCCGCGGTGTCCGTGGCGGCGGCGATCGAGGAGAGCATCGGCGCAAAGGCTGCGATCAAATGGCCGAACGATGTCTTTCTCGGCGGCAAAAAAGTCGCCGGCATCCTCGCCGAGAGCGGCAGCGATGTGCGAGGCCGGCCCTTCGCCGTCGTCGGCATCGGGGTGAATGTGAACCACGAGCCCGACGACTTCCCTGCCGAACTCCGCGCCACCGCCGGCTCGCTCCGCGAAACGACTGGCGAGCCGCTCGACCGCACCGCCCTCGCCGCCGCCATCCTGCGCGCGCTCGACCATCGTTTCGCAGACATCGCCGACGACTTCCCCGCGATCATCGCCGAAGCCGCCGCGCGCAGCTTTCTGCTCGGTCGCTGGATCGAAGTTCGCGCCGGAGAAATCTCCGCCGAAGGCTTCGCCGAGCAACTCGACGAAAACGGCCACCTCCTCCTCCGCCACGCCGACGGCACCCTCGGCCGCTTTATCGCGGGTGAGGTCACGGTTATCGCCGGGGCCGCGCAGCGGCATCTGTAGGGGAAGCTGACAGCTTCCCCTACAGATGGCCGCTGCGCGG
>JAYWEP010000238.1:0-14425 GCA_043779205.1 Chthoniobacter sp.
GCTGCGCCCTTCCCGCCCACCGAAACACCACCAACCCAAACCCCGAAAACCAACAGAAACTCTCATAGCGAGTGGATCAAAAACCGGGGGCAGGCCACCTCGAAAAAACCAATTAAGTGCGAATGAAACCGATTAAATCCGATTGTGCCCCACTCTCTAAGTTCACGCAGCTCGCTCCGTGGGGACTACGGCGAAGTTGGGCGCGGCATTGGCGCTGGGAGTTGCGGTGAAGTTCATCCGCAAGGCCATTTCTTCGCTAAATTCCTTCCTCAAATGCCCATACGTCTTAGCCACTAAGATTCCGCCGTCTGAATGTCCCAGCCACCCGGCAATCGTGGCGAACGTCACGCCTTGCTCAATCGCATTGGAGGCGAAGAAATGACGAAGGGAATGGACGTGGTATGCCTTAACTCCCGCGCGCGTGCATGCGGGCCGTAACGCGCCCCGTGGCGAGGCAATCGCGAAAATTCTGGCGTCCGGGTTGACGGTGCCTTTTGCCTCGATAATCCGCGCGAGCAAATTCCGCAGTGCCGGGAATAGCGGGATTGGACGCTCTTCGTGGTTCTTTGTTCCCGTTTCTCCCCCTGTGACATTCAGTGTGTTCAACTTAAAATTCACGTCCCGGAAGCGGACTTCCCGCGCCTCCCCCACCCGCATGCCGCTATACGCCAGAAACTCCACCATATCGGCGGCTCCCGACATCACCGATTGTTTGGACGCGCGCAGTTGTGCGGCAATCTCAGAGAACTCGCCGTGAGTCGGAATCTCGACTATGGCCTTCGGTTGCTTCCGCCGTTTGAAATCGTCCGTGGGATTATCCAAAAGGACACCCCGCTTCATCGCGTAGGCAAAAATCAGTTTCAGCGTCTCCAATTCGATATTGTGACTGCGCGCCGAGGTTTTCGCGCCGCGCCGATTTTTCCACGCTTCCACTTCCTTAAAACCAATGGAGCGAAGCGGCATCCCGCTGAAAAACGGCGTGAGTCCGACCAAGGCCACCCGTCGGCGGTCGTGGGATGAGTCTTTGAGTTCGCCTTTGATGCTTTCCATCCACATCCCAGCCAAATCCTCGAATCGAATATCGCGCGTTTCCTTCCCGTGCATCCGTTCGGCCTTCCTTCGCAATTCGCTCAACCGGCGTTTGGCAAGCGCAACATCGTTGGTTTTGAGTGAACGCTTAATTTGCTTGCCTCCCACTTTGACGAGCGCAAAGTAAATTCCGATGCCGTTACGATAAAGGCATTCGCCAACCCGATTGAGTGACTGCGATTTCTGCTCTGTTTTCATGTCCCAAAGCGTATCAGGTTACTTATATGGGTTACAAGACAAATCATACTGTTCCAATAAATAGTCATAAATATCTTTAAATGAACGATTTGGAGGGGTGGCAGAGTGGTCGATTGCGCCGGTCTTGAAAACCGGAGAGCCGCAAGGTTCCGTGGGTTCGAATCCCACCCCCTCCGCCGCGCTGCGCGCGGAAAGACGGAAAATCCGAAGCACGAAATCCGAAACAAATCGGCAACGGGGAAAAAGCGGATAGATGGGGAGGCAGCCGCCGTTCGTTTTCCGATTTCCGATCTTTGGAATTTGTTTCGGATTTCGGATTTCGATATTCGGATTTTTTCCCGCTCCGCCTTTTCCCGAATGCCTTTCCTCAAACCCCAGCCGCCCCGCTTTTCCATCCGGCGCAAGGTCGTGCTCGGGTTCGGGCTGGTGCTGGCGATGCTGGGGATCATCGCGCTCATCAGCTACCGGAGCACGCGCGCTTTCATCCAGAATGCGGAGTGGGTGCAGCACACGCGCGGGGTCATGGAGATCGAGGAGCGCACGCAGCGGCATCTCATGGAGATGGAGGCGGGGCGGCGCGGCTTTGTCATCACCGGCGATGAGCGGATGCTGCGCGGCTACGAGGAGGCGCAGGGGCAGATCATCGAGAGTTTTAATGCGCTCAAGGCGGACACCGCGGACACGCCGCAGCAGACGCTGAAGCTCGACCGGCTGCTCCAGCTCATCCAGCGCAGCTTTGCGCTCCAGCACGCGGAGATCGAGACCCGGCGGACGCAGGGCTTCGAGGAAGGCGCGAAGCTTTTCTCGCAGGGCGAAACCGAGCAGGCGACGCGCGACATCCGGAAGCTGCTCGCCGACTTCGACCGGGAGCAGCAGGCCCTGCTCAAGGAGCGCGCGGATTTCACCCGGCTGCTCGGGCGGGCGACCACGGGGACGGTGCTCTTCGGGAGTCTCTTCACTTTCTGCGCGCTGGTCTGGGCGTGCGTGCTGATCCTGCGCGACATCGCCGCCCGCCGCCGCGCCGAGGCCGCGCTGGCCGATGAGCGCAATCTGCTGCGGAGCATCATCGACACGCTGCCCGACCACGTCTTTGTGAAGGATACCGACGGGCGTTACCTGCTCGACAACGAATCGCACCGGCAGCTCCTCGCGCGGAAGGGCGACGCGCATCCCGAGGGCCGCACGGTCTTCGACTACTTCCCGCCGGAGGCCGCGGCGCGCTACGACGATGACGACCGCTTTGTCATGCAGACCGGCGAGCGCATCCTCAACCGCGAGGACGCCGTGGCCGGCGCGGAAGGCCGCGAGCTGTGGCTGCAAACCACGAAGGTGCCGCTGCGCGATGCGCGCGGGCGGATCATCGGGCTGGTGGGCATCGCCGCGGACATCACCGAGCGGAAGAGCGGCGAGGAGAAGCTGCGGCGCTTTGCCGCGCAGCTCGAGCAGAGCAATGCGGAGCTGCAGAATTTCGCCTCCGTGGCCTCGCACGACCTGCAGGAGCCGCTGCGCAAGATCCAGGCCTTCGGCGGGCGGCTGCGCGTGAAATGCGGCGAGGTGCTCGGCGCGCAGGGGCTGGACTATCTCGAGCGCATGGAGGGCGCGGCGCAGCGCATGCAGGTGCTCATCCAGGACCTGCTGAAACTTTCGCGCGTGACCAGCCGCGCGCTGCCTTTCGAGACGTGCGTGCTCGGCGAGATCGTCCTCGCGGTGGTCTCGGATCTCGAGGTGGCCATCGAGCAGAAAAACGCGCGCGTGGAAATCGGCGCACTGCCCGTGATCAAGGGCGACCCCGTGCAGATGCGGCAGCTTTTTCAAAACCTGATCAGCAACGCGCTCAAGTTTCAGCGCGCGGGCGAGACGCCGCTGGTCAGCGTCTCGTCGAAAATTTTCGCCGCGCCGGAGCGCCTCATCGCCGGCGCGGCACCCGGCGAGGAAGTCTGCGAGATCACCGTGCGCGACAACGGCATCGGTTTCGACGCGCGCTTCGCCGAGCAGATTTTCGTCATCTTCCAGCGGCTGCACACGCGCAGCGAATACGATGGCACCGGCATCGGCCTCGCGGTGTGCCGGAAAATTACTGATAGGCACGGCGGCCTGATTGTGGCAAAAAGCGCGGAGGGTGAGGGCGCGACCTTCACCGTCACGCTCCCGCTGAAACAACCCTCTGATACCGCCCATGAATAAAGCAGCCGTGCCGATTACCATCTTGATGGCCGATGACGATGCGGATGACCGCCGCCTGACGCAGGAAGCCTTTGAGGAAGGACGCCTCATCAATGACGTGCGCTACGTCGAGCACGGTGAGGAGCTCATGGACTACCTCCGCAAGCAGGGCAAATACGTCGCGCCCGCCGAGGCTCCGCGCCCCGGCCTCATCCTGCTCGACCTGAATATGCCGCGCAAAGACGGGCGCACCGTGCTCAAGGAGATCAAAAGCGACCCCGAACTGCGGCAGATTCCCGTCGTCGTCCTCACCACCTCCAAGGCCGACGAGGACATCTACAAAAGCTACGACCTCGGCGTGAACAGCTACATCGTGAAACCGGTCACCTTCGAGGCGCTCGTGGACATTTTGCAGACGCTGGGAAAGTACTGGTTCGAGATCGTGGAGCTGCCGCCGGTGAAGGAGTGAGGGGCAGTTGGGATTTAGCATTTGGCATTTAGCATTTAGGAAGTGGTGCCGCAGCTTCTGCCTTCCCAAATCCTAAATGCTAAATCCTAAATGCTAACTCCCTCAGAACTCGCCGCCCTCCGCCGGGACTACGCGCAGCGCGGGCTCCGCCGCAGCGACCTCGATCCCGACCCGTTCGCACAATTCAACGCCTGGCTCGCGGAGGCGCATGCGCAGCAGATCATCGAGCCGAATGCGCTGACGCTGGCGACCGTGGATGCCACCGGCCAGCCGTGGACGCGGACGGTGCTGCTGAAAATCTGCGACGCGCGCGGGTTCACCTTTTTCACCAACTACGAAGGCGCAAAGGCCCGGCACCTCGCCGGCAATCCGCGCGCCGCGCTGACCTTTTGGTGGGGCGCGCTGGAGCGGCAGGTCAATGTCACCGGCACTGTCGGGAAAACCGCGCGCGAGGAAAGCGGCGCCTACTTTCAATCGCGGCCCGCGAGCAGCCAGCTCGGCGCGTGGGCCTCGGCGCAGAGCGCAGTCGTGGCCGGCCGCGCGCAGCTCGAAGCGCAGTTCACCGCCGCGCTGGAGAAATACGGCGAGACCGAAATCCCGCTCCCGCCGCACTGGGGCGGCTACCGCCTCGCGCCGCAGACCATCGAATTCTGGCAGGGCCGCCGCAGCCGCCTCCACGACCGCCTCCGCTACACCCGCCAGCCCGACGGCGCGTGGCAGATCGAGCGCCTCGCGCCGTAGCGGACGCACCCGGAGCCGTGCCGGACCTTCGCCGGCTTTCCATGGGGAAAGCGCCGGTTGATTTGGCTTTGGCTCATCCTTCGCTCGCCCGCCGCGTGGTGATTGGGTTGATCGCGGATGTGGGCCAGGAGTTGTTTGAGGAAATCGACGAAGCGGTGCCGGGCGCGAACTACGGCTGGCCGGTGGCGGAAGGGCTGGCGGGCAACAGGCCGGAGTTCACGAAGCCGCTGTTCACCTACAATCGCGCGCTCGGCACCTGCATTTCCGGCGTGGTTTTCTACAACCCGCCGAAGCCGCAATTCCCCGCGGAGTTTGTCGGCAGGCTGATCTTCGCGGATTTCGCCGCGGGCTGGCTGCGTCTGCTCGATCCCGCGCAGCCGGCGGAGAGCGCGCCGTTTGCGACGCGTCTGCCGAACCCCGTCGATCTCGCCGTGGAGGCCGATGGCAGCCTGCTCGTCCTCGTCCGCCGGACGAATGTCCATGACGAGCATTTCACGCCGCGAACCGGCCAGCTCCTGCGCATCCGCCACACCGCGAAGACGGATGCGCCTTGATCGGCGGGCCACCGCGGGCGCGTCTGTGGCCCCACCGCCCCCACCGCACAAAAAACTTGATTTTCGGCTTCGTGCGGTTTTCGCGGAGGCCTAGAGTCCGGTGAAACCGATGAGTGCCCCCGAAACCAAAACCCCGTCCGTCACTGTGGGCGAGTTTTACACCCGCCACTCCGAGTCCCTGCAGATGAAACTGCTCGGCTCGGACATCGGCTTCGACCGGCGCATCCGCGAGCCCACCATCAACCGCCCCGGCCTCGCGCTCGCGGGCTTTTTCAGCTACTTCGCGGCGAAGCGCATCCAGGTGCTCGGCAGCGCGGAACTTTCCTACGTCAAGAGCCTCACCGACGCCGAGGTGCGCGCCCGGTTTCGCGCGCTGTGCGCGGAGCCGATCCCGTGCGTCGTCGTCTCGCGCTCCGCGAAACCGCCGCCCGCCCTGCTCGAAGAGGCCGAGGCTGCGGGCGTGGCGGTCTTTCGCACGCCGATGATCACGATGCGCTACACCAATGCCGCCACGCTCGCGCTGGAGTTCGATTTTGCGCCGACGAAAAGCGAATACGGCAGCATGATGGACGTCATGGGCGCGGGCACGCTGATCCGCGGCTCCAGCGGCATCGGGAAAAGCGAGTGCGTGCTCGGCCTCATCGAGCGCGGGCACAGTCTGGTGAGCGATGACATGACGCGCTTCCGCGCGCTCGAGGGGCGTGAACTCATCGGCACCTCGCCCGAGCTGACGCGGCACCACATGGAGGTGCGCGGGCTTGGCGTCATCAATGTCCTGTCCATCTTCGGCGTCGGCTCCGTGCGGCTGGAAAAGCGGCTCGACCTGATCGTGACACTAAAGGATTGGCAGGAGTTGGAGGAGGTCGATAGGATCGGATTGGATCAGGAGTACTACGAGATTTTAGACATCCTGATTCCCCACATCACCATTCCCGTGCGGATGGGCCGCGACCTGGCCCGCCTCGTGGAAGTGGCCGCCCTGGACCAGAAGCTCAAAAGCATGGGCCAGAACAGCGCCGTGGAATTCAACGAAAGATTGCTGAACACCATGCAGAAGAAAAAAGAGCCGTAATGGGCTTCCTCAGCCGCAAAACCGAGTCCACTTCACCGACCAAAGCCAGCAAGGAACTGACGATCCTGAACCGGCTCGGCGTCCATGCGCGTCCCTCGGCGATGTTCGTCAAAACGGCGAGCCGGTTTCGCGCGGAGATTTGGGTCGAAAAAGACGGCGAGCGCGTGAACGGGAAAAGCATCATGGGCCTGATGATGCTCGCGGCGGGCCAGGGCTCGAAGCTGCTCATCACCTGCGAAGGCGCGGACGCCGACAAGGCGCTCGCCGAAATCGAGGCCGTCATCCTGCGCAAATTCGATGAGGACTGACCGCCGCGCCCCCCACCCATGAGCGACGCCGAGGAAAAGCGTTTTCAAGGCACCGGCGTCTCGCCCGGCATCGCGCGCGGCACCGTCTTCGTCTATCGGCCGGACGATGAGGCCGCGCCCTCGCGCCGCATCGAGGAAAGCGAAATCCCCGCCGAGATCGGGCGCTTCGAGGCCGCGCTCCTCGCCACCCGCGCGCAGATTTTGGAAATGCAGCAGCGCATCGCCGAATCCATCGGCGCCAAGGACGCGGGCATTTTCGACGCCCACCTCCTCGTCGTCGAGGACCGCACGCTGATCGACGAAGTCCTGCGGATGCTCGCGCGCGACAAAATGAACGTCGAATACGTCTTCCAAAGCGTCGCCAATCGCTACGCCAAGACGCTCAGCGAAATCGACGACCCCTACCTCCGCGAGCGCGCCCTCGACATCCACGATGTCACCCGCCGTGTCGTCCACAACCTCATGGGCAAAGAGGCGCACGATCTCGCCAGCGTCAGCACGCCGCACATCCTCATCGCGCACAATTTGGCCCCGTCCGACACCGCGCAGCTTGACCGCACGCTCGTCCAGGCCTTTGCCACCGACATCGGCAGCAAGACCTCGCACACCGCCATCATGGCGCGCTCGCTGAACATCCCCGCCATCGTCGGCCTGCACGATGCCAGCACTCAGCTTTCCACCGGCGACCACATCCTCCTCGACGGCTACAACGGCCTCCTCATCGTCAACCCCAGCGACCAGACGCTCTGGGAATACGGCGAACTCGAAATCAAAAAAACCGAGGTCGAGGAAAAGCTCACCCACCTCCGCGAGACCGCCTCCACCACGCTCGATGGCCGCCACGTCATCCTCTCCGCGAATATCGAGCTGCCCGGCGACATGGAGCAGGTCCGGCAAAACGGAGCCGAGGGCGTGGGGCTCTATCGCACCGAGTTTTTCTACCTCAACAAAAGCGAACTCCCCACCGAGGACGAGCAGTACGCCGCCTACCGCAGTGTCGCCGAGGCCGCCCGGCCGCACAGCGTCATCATCCGCACGCTCGACCTCGGCGGCGACAAATTCATGAGCACGCTGCACATGCCCGAGGAGCTGAATCCCTTCCTCGGCTGGCGGGCCATCCGCTTCTGCCTCGAGCGCGTCGATGTCTTCAAAACCCAGCTCCGCGCCATCCTCCGCGCCAGCGCCGTGGGCAATGTCCGCATCATGTATCCCATGATCTCCGGCGTGGACGAACTCCGCCGCGCCAACGTCATCCTCGAGGAATGCCGCGCCGAGCTGCGCGCCGAGGGCGTGCCCTTCAGCGAGACCATGGAAGTCGGCGCGATGATCGAGATTCCCAGCGCCGCCATCTCCGCCGACATCCTCGCGAAAGAGGTGGATTTTTTCAGCATCGGGACCAACGACCTCATCCAGTACTCCATCGCCGTCGATCGCCTCAACGAGCACATCGCCCACCTCTACGAGCCCACCCATCCCGCGATCATCCGCCTCATCCGCATGACCGTCGAGGCCGCGCACGCGCGCGGGCTCTGGGTCGGAGTCTGCGGCGAAATGGCCGGCGACATCCTCCTCACCCCGCTCCTCCTCGGCCTCGGCGTCGATGAACTCAGCGCCGGCGCCGCCTCCGTCCCGCGCGTCAAACGCGCCGTCCAATCGCTCGACAGCACCGCCTGCCTCCAGCTCATCGAAGACATCCGCGACCTCGACACCGCCGAGGCGATCCTCGCGAAGTGCGACGCCGTCGCCCGCGCGCATTATCCCGAGCTGCTGTAGCCGCCTTGTTTTCCGATGAAAATTCCAAGCCTTCTTGCCGCCGTCTGCCTCCTCTTCGCCGGCTGTCTGCCCGAATCCATTAACCCACTTTCCACGCCCGCCACCTCGGCCATCGACCCGCGCTTCGAGGGCGTCTATCAGGACAGCAAGGACGCAAAAGCCGGAGTCTCCTACTGGCATTTCCACTACCGCGGTGCGAGCGCCCTCGCGAAAGGCGTCCGCCGTTCGACGACCTGGCTCGAAATCGCCGGCATCAGCCACGAGCCGAAAGGCGGATTGGAGATCACGCGCTACAAAGCCCTCGCCACGAAAATCGCCGGGCAGGATTACCTCAGCTTCATCGGGCTGCCCGAGGACGGACCGAAAAAGTCCGCAGCGACTTACAGCTTCGCCCGCTACGAGGTGACCTGGCGCGGCGACCTCCGCGTCTGGCTGGCGAATGAGAGCGCCTTCGTCACCGCCGTCAAAGCGGGCAAGCTGCGCGGCAAGGTCACCTCATCCAAATTCGGCGACAGCGTCACGCTGACCGACACCACCGTGCACCTCGCCGCCTTCATCGCCGCGGGCGATTCGCACAAGCTCTTCAACGAAGAGCCCATGATCTTCCGCCGCCTCAGCGGCGCGAACGCGCGTCCGTAAGGTTCGAAAAATCGGCCGTCATTCTGAGCGGAGTTCCGGGAGGCTTTGCGACCGGAACGCAGCGAAGAATCGCTGACTCTAACGGGCGGAGGTGGTGGGGGGATGACGCGCAAACCTGCTCTGGCGCTTGATCTCCAGCGCCAGCCGCCTCCGCCCGCTTTTCAGTCAGCGATCCTTCACTGCGCTTCGCAAAGCCGAAGCTCCGTTCAGGATGACGGCAGTTTTTTTCACACCGCCGCCTCCGCCATCTCCCGCTCCACCGCAGGCCGCGCGGCCCCGGGCTTCGCACCCTTTTTCTGCCCCTGCAACCGCTCCAGAAAAATGTAAATCACCGGCGTGATGTAGAGCGTGAGGAGCTGCGAGACGAGCAGCCCGCCCACCACCGCGATGCCCAGCGGTCGCCGCGATTCCGCGCCCGCGCCAATGCCGAGCGCGATCGGCAGCGTGCCCATCAGCGCGGCCATCGTCGTCATCATGATCGGGCGGAAGCGCACGAGGCACGCCTCGTAGATCGCGTCGGCGGGTGCCTTGCCGTCCTTGCGCTGCGCTTCGAGCGCGAAGTCGATCATCATGATCGCGTTCTTTTTCACGATGCCGATGAGCATGAGGATGCCGACAAAGCCATACACATTCAGCTCCATGCCAAAGACCAGCAGCGCGATGAGCGCGCCGAAACCCGCGCTCGGCAGGCCGGAGAGAATCGTGACCGGATGGATGAAGCTCTCGTACAAAATCCCGAGCACGAGATAGATCACGAGCACGGCCATGATGAGCAGGACGCCGAGGCCGTTGAGCGAGGATTGGAAAGCCTGCGCCGCGCCTTGGAAGGCGGTGCTGATCGTCGCGGGGATTTCGCCTTTCACCGCAGCCTCGATGCGCGGGATCGCGTCGCCGAGCGAGGCCCCGCCGCTGAGGTTGAAGGAGATCGTCACCGCCGGGAGCTGGCCGAGATGCTGGACCGTGAGCGGGCCGGTGCTGCGCTCGATTTTCGTCACCGCACTGAGCGGCACCAGCTTGCCGGAGTTCGAGCGCACGTAGAGGCTCGTGAGATCGACGGCGCTTTCCTGGAAACGCGGGAGCACTTCGAGGATCACGCGGTACTGGTTCGTGGCGGTGTAGATCGTCGAGATCTGCTGTGAGCCGTAGGCATTGGAGAGGGCCGTCTCCACTTGATTGGCGGTCACTCCGAGCGCGCCGGCTTTGTCGCGCGCGATCTCCACCATGACCTGCGGGTTGGTGATTTGCAGGTCGTTCGTCACGTCGATGAGCCCCGGTATTTCCCGCATCTTCGCCTCGACCTTGGGCGCGACGGCGTAGAGTTCCTGGAGGTCCGGGCCGGAGAGCGTGAATTGGTAAAGGCTCTTCGTCAGCGTCCCGCCGATGCGGATCGCCGGCACCATTTGCGGAAACATTTTCAGTCCCGCCACGCTCGCGAGCTGCGGCCGCAGCTCCGCGATGATCGCCTCCGCCGAAAGCCGCTCGCGGCGCGGTTTGAGGTTGATGAAAAGCCGGCCGGAATTGCCCGTCGAGCTGTTCGGCCCCACGCCGACGCTCGACATAAAGCCCTCGATGTACGGCTTGCCCAAAACGACCGCCGCCGCCTGCTGCTGCATCTCCATCATCTTCTCGAACGACGTGCCCTGCGCCGCCTCGGTCGTGATGAAGAGCTGCCCGTTGTCCTCAGTCGGGATGAAGCCCATCGGCAGCACCGTGAAGAGAAACGCCGTCGCGGCGATGCTCGCGAGCGCGACCATGAGCACGACGAACCGGTGCCGCAGCGCCGTCTTCAGCGTGCGCGCGTAGAAGTGCAGCGCGCCCTCGAAAACGCGCTCGCTCATTTCGTAGAGCCGGCTGCGACGGCGCTCGGTGTGTGGCTTGAGAAAGCGCGAGCACAGCATCGGCGTGAGCGTGAGCGAGATGAAGCCGCTGACCAGAATCGCCACGCCGATCACCACCGCGAATTCATTCAGCAACCGCCCGAGAATGCCGCCCATGAACAGCACCGGGATGAAGACCGCCGCGAGCGAGATCGTCATCGAGACGATCGTGAAACCAATCTCCTTCGACCCCTTCAGCGCCGCCTCCATCGGCGTCGCGCCCATCTCGATATGGCGCACGATATTTTCCAGCACCACGATGGCGTCATCGACCACGAAGCCCGTGGCCAGCGTCATCGCGAGCAGCGAGAAATTATCCACGCTGAACCCGAGCAGGTGCATGACCATGAAGGTGCCGATGATCGACAGCGGCATGGCGACGGACGGGATCACGGTCGCGCGGATGTTGCGAAGGAAAAGGAAGATCACCATGACCACGAGCGCGATCGCGAGGACGAGCGTGAACTCCACGTCATGCACGCTGTTGCGAATGGTGACGGATTTGTCCGCGAGGATTTCCAACCGCACCGCCGGCGGCATCTGCGCGCGGAAGGTCGGCAGCAGCGCCTTCACCGCATCCACGACCGCGACGGTGTTTGCGCCGGGCTGCTTTTGGATCGCGAGCACGATGCCGCGGGTGTCGCCAAACCAACTCGCGATCTTGTCGTTCTCCACGCTGTCGATCACCCGCCCGAGCTGCTCCAGCCGCACTGGCGAGCCGTTGCGATAGGCCACGATGAGCTGGCGGTAGGCGGCGGCGTCGAAAAGCTGGCCGCTCGCCTGCACCGTCGCCGCCTCGTTTGGTCCGTAGAGCGTGCCCGTGGGCAGATTCACGTTCGCGTCCTGAATGGCCTTCGCGACCTCGTCCACGCCCACGCCGCGCGCCGCGAGTTCGCGCGGGTCCACTTGCGCACGGACGGCGTATTTCTGCGGGCCAAAAATGCTCACCTGGGCCACGCCCGGCGTGGTGGAAATGCGCTGCGCGAGCAGCGTGTCGGCGTATTCATTCACGTCCGAGAGCCGCAGGGTGGGGGAGAGGACGGCGAGGTAAAGGACGGGCGAATCCGCGGGGTTCACCTTCTTGTACGAAGGCGGGCTCGGCATGTCGCGCGGCAGCAGCCGCGCGGCGGCGGCGATGGCGCTCTGCACGTCCTGCGCGGCGGCGTCGATGTTCCGGTTGAGGTTGAAAACAATGGTCACGTTCGTCAGCCCGAGCGCGCTCGAGGAGGTCATCGAGTCGATGCCCGCGATGGTGCTGAACTGCCGTTCCAGCGGCGTCGCCACCGAGGCCGCCATCGTCTCCGGGCTCGCGCCGGGCAGGCTGGCGGAGACTTGGATCGTGGGAAAATCCACATTCGGCAAATCGCTCACCGGCAGCCCGCGAAACGCAAACAGCCCGAAGCCGAGAATGCCGAGCATGACCAGCGTGGTCATCACCGGCCGGCGGATGAAAGGCTCGGAAATGCTCATGAAATGAAGAGAACGTCCAACGTCCAACGTCCAACGCTCAACGTCCAACGGCTCCGTTGCGCAGCGATTCTTCCATCCTTGAACGTTGGACGTTGAATGTTGGACGTTGAATGTTTCGGCTTTGATTCCGCGGCCTTTTCGTCCGCCGGTTTCACCATCACCTTCGCCCCCGGCACCAGCCGCAGTTGCCCATTCGTCACGACCTTCTCTCCCGGCTCCACGCCTTTCCCGATGATGCTCTCCTGCCCGACCGTCCGGCCCACCGTGACGCTCCGCAGCTCGGCGGAACCGTCCGCTTTCACCACAAAAACCTGCGGCCCCTTCTGTCCGATGGTGACGGCGCTCGCCGGCACGACGGTGACGCCGGGCTCGGTGTCGAGCCGCATCACCACATCGACAAACGCACCCGGCCACAGCGCGCGGTCCCCGTTCGCAAACGTCGCCTTGAGCGTGATCGTGCCGGTCGTCATATCGACGGCGTTGGCGATGAAAGTGAGCGTGCCTTCCGCGAGCGGCTGGCCGTTTTTCGGATCGAGCGCGGTCACGGGAAGCGCGCGGGCCGCGAGGCCGCGCCGGATGTCCGCGAGATGCTGCTCGGGCATCGCGAAGGTGACGTAGATCGGCGCGAGTTGCTTGATCGTGGTCATCGCGGTGTCGGCATTGTCCTTGATGAGGTTGCCGGCCTGCACGGCGACCGCGCCGGTGCGGCCATCGATCGGCGACTCGATGGTGGTGTAGCCGAGCCGCACGCCGGCGATTTTCACGAGCGCCTCGTCCGCCTTGACGGTGGCGGCGGCGGCTTCCGCCGTGGAGCGCATCTGGTCGAGCTGCTCTTTGGAAATCGCGCCTTTCGTACCGAGTTCCGCGTTGCGTGCCGCTTCGCGCTGCGCGTTTTCGGCCTGGGCGCGGTCGCGCGCGAGATTGGCCTCGGCCTGCGCGAGCTGCGTGGCGTAGAGCATCGGCTGGATCGTGAAAAGGAGGTCGCCCCGCTTCACGTCCTGCCCCTCCTTGAAATTCACCTCGAGCAGTTCGCCGCCGACCTGCGCCTTGACCTCGACGGTCGCCACCGGCTCGACATTGCCGATGGCGCGGAGATCGAGCGGCATGTCCTTCCTTACCGCCTCGCCGATGTTGACCGGCACAGGCCCGCCGCCCTTCCCCGCTGCGCCGGCGGCATTGGGCTTCTTTTGGCAGCCCGCCGCCAGCGCGAGTGCGAGTGCGAGTGCAGTTTGAAAAATGGAGCGTGCAGTCATGCGGTGCGGAGTTTCTTGCGCTCCTCATCGGGAGCATCGGCAAAGGCGCGGTGGAGCAGGCTCATTGCGCCGAGGAGGGCGGCACGTTCGGCGGCGCTGAGATGGCGCAGCTTCCCCGCCAAAAATTCCCGCGCCGCCTGCACCACGGCCTCATACTTGCGCCGGCCCTCCCTCGTCAGTTCGAGCGAAACGCGCCGCCGGTCTTCAGCGTGCGTCTCACGGCTCGCGAGCTTCGCGGCGACGAGGCCTTCGACGAGTTTCGACGCCGCCGGGAGCGTGAGCCCGAGGAAATTCGCGACATCGGAAAGCATCGCGCACTCATTGCGCCCGAGGAAGGCCAGCGTGCGGAACTGCGGCATGGAAAGCTCCGGCCCGCTGTGCGAGCGCACATTCGTGCGGATGACGCGCATGAGCAGCGGGACGGTGTCCAGCAGCTCGGCGGCGCATTGATTTGAAGAGGCAGGCATATGGTTCGAGGCAGAAATAGTGTCGCATAGAAACTATTCCGCAACGGCAATCTGCGGCCCCAAATCGCCATTCATTTTGCGCACACGGCGGGCAGAAGCACCAAAAGTGCGAAAACAAGCCAGCCCAGGGCAACGCCCTGGGCTCCCCAAAGAAAAGCGACCCAGCCCTTGTATGTCGGAAGACTGGCCAAAAACGTGGTCCGCGGAGGATCATGGGAAGGTCTGTAAAACCCCGAGCTGCGGGACGGTTAGCGCCGGCCCGCCCATCCTCCAGCCCCCTCTTTTCCCCTCCGCCTCCTCGGCGGGCGAAGTCGCGCACCTGGCGCGGGTTGGTGATGGCGAGGGCGATCTG
>JAYWEP010000239.1:0-5012 GCA_043779205.1 Chthoniobacter sp.
CGCCCAGAAACCGAGGCTCACACTTTTCATGTAAGGCATCTCGACGGACGCGATGCGCGCGCCGTTGGGGAGCTTGGTGAGGCGGTAGGGGTATTCCAAGTTAGTTGAGCGTTGAGAGTTGATATTCGAGGCTTTGCGAGAAGTCCGTGGTGCGGTGGGGACAATTGAGAGCCGCGCGGGGTGGTGCGGGTGGTTTGCAGGAAACGCAGCCTCAGCGGCTCGTCGTGGTGTTTTCAAAAAGGAAGGCGGAATAACGTGCGGCGGCTCTCAACTCTCAACCATTAACTCTCAACTTATTTTTTCCGCTGCTTCTTCGCGCGGAGTTCCAGCACATGCTCGGCGAGTTCGAGGTCGTGGGGAAAGGTGATCTTGAAGTTCCACTCGTCGTTTTTCAGCAGGGCGATTTTTTTGCCGAGCTTCTGCACGGCGGAGACCTCGTCGGTGACCATCTCGTGCTTGGCCATGAGCGCGGCGTAGGCCTGGAGGATCAGGCCGCTGGAAAAAATCTGCGGCGTCTGCATCGCCCAGAGCCCGGTGCGCTCGACGCTTTCGGTGATCATCTGCTCGACGCTCGCGCGCTTCACCGTGTCGGGGATCTGCGAGGCGCAGCAGGCCGCGCCGTGGATTTCGGCGAGTTCGAGGCAGGCTTTGATGAGCTTCGGCGTGGTCAGCGGGCGCGCGCCGTCGTGGATGGCCACAAACTCGCTGCCGTGGCTGTTCACCGCCTGCAGGCCGTTCCACACCGAGATGTGCCGGGCCTCGCCGCCGCTGATGACCTTGGTGACTTTCTTCAGCTTCTCCGCCGCCACGAGCGCCTCGACTTCGTCCATCCCGTCCTCCTTGGTGACGATGAGGATTTCATCCACCTCCTTGCAGTCGCTGAAGGCCTTGAGCGAATGCCACAGCACCGGTTTGCCGGCGAGCTTGGCGAAAAGCTTGTCGAACCCCATGCGGCGGCTGCTGCCGGCGGCGACGATGATGGCGCTGACCATGCGGGTGTTATTGGAGCTGGGTGGAAACGGCGGCGCTCAGGGCGCGTCCATCCGCCCGCCCGGCGGCGCGTTCGTTGGCGAGCTTCATCACTGCGCCCATTTCTTTTTTGGAAGTCGCGCCCGTCTCCGCGATGCAGGCGGCCACGAGGGCCGTCAGCTCTTCCGCGCGCAGCGGCTGCGGCAGATAGGCCGAGAGGATTTCCGCCTCGGCCTTTTCCTTCGCGGCGAGTTCCGGGCGGTGGCCTTTTTCAAAGCTCTCGATGGAGTCCTGCCGCTTCTTCAATTCCTTCCGCACCACGCCGAGTGCGGTCAGGTCATCGAGCACAAAATGCAGCCCGCCCTTTTCGATCGCCACGTTTTTGAGCGCGCTCTTGAGCAGGCGGATCACGCCGAGTCGCTCGGCCTGCCGCGCCTTCATCGCGGCTTTCAAATCCTCGTCGATTTGCTCTTGAAAACTCATGGGGCGGGGAAAGTAGCCGAGAGTGCGCCGCCCGCAAATGCTTTCACCGCTGCGGGCTTTACTCAGGCGTCCAGCCACCCTAAAACTGCGCGCACTATGACCATCCTCAATGACTTCAAAGCATTCATCCTCAAGGGCAATGTCGTCGATCTCGCCGTCGGCGTGATCATCGGCGCGGGCTTCGGCAAAGTGGTCGAGTCCGTGGTCAAAGACATCATCACCCCGATCATTGGTCTCGTCGGCAACCAGCCGGATTTTTCGAGCAGAGCGATTTTCGCGCACAAAGAAGTGGTCAACGGAGTCGAGACGCTCAAGGGCGGCATCATGGTCGGCAATTTTCTCAACGCCGCCATCGCCTTCCTCATCCTCGCCGCCGTCGTCTTCTTCCTCGTAATCAAGCCGATGAACGCCCTCATGGCGATGGCGAAAAAGAAGGCCGAGGAGAAACCCGCCGCGCCCGGCCCCCTGCCGGAGGACGTGAAGCTTCTCATGGAAATCCGCGACCTGCTCAAGAGCCGCCCGCTCTGACCCGGCTCAGTGGGAGCTTCCGCCCCAAGCCCGCCCGGCTTTCCTTCTTGCCCGCCGCACCCCTCCTAGGCAACCTCGCTTCTATGGCTTCGCCTTACCTGCCCCCCATGAACCGCGCCGGTTGGGGCGAAACCATCGCGCCTTTAATGACGACATGATTTCGTCCAGGTCTGAGTTAGGTGACTCCGCACGCGTCCCGTAAATCGAAGATGAGAAAGCCGATTCTCCTATCGCTCTTGTTCATTGCCTCCGCTCTGATTTTCAGCGCTGCTGGCTTTTGGGTCGGTCGTTATCGCGAGCACCGCATTGCCAACAGCCTGATCGCAGGCAGCTTCATCAATAACTTCGACGCGCTAGAAAAGCTGAGAGCAGGCGACACTGATTCAACAACGCGGAGCCTTGAGAGACACGCATTTCTCCACGCGACATTCCTCCTCAATGATCCCGCACCACAACAGCAACAGGTGATCGCGATGTATCGTTCCCGCTTGGTCGCATACAGGCAGACCTATCGAGCCAATCCGTCGGAGTGGACGCCGATGGAACAAAAGCTTGAGCAGCTCCTTCGGACATCCCAGTGAAGTCGCCTAACTATGCGCTGCAGCGAGGCTCCGTGCGTCACGGCACCTGCTTCCGCCGCCGCCTTTCCACCCACCATGCAGATGCCGCGCCGCACTCCGCGGTCGCTGAGCTTGGGGTCGTTAGGTGACTTCGCGCAGCGTTGTCGAATGCGGAATGTCTGATGTGTGTGATATGCTCGAATATATGAATACCCAGATATTGTCCCACATTGTCCGTATCAAATTGATATTAACTATGAGCTTGATGCTACTTGCTGTATCCGCGAACGCGCAGACATTTGAGGTGAATTTCTCAGAACCAGCTAATGCACCGCTAGTAAAAACGAAATTCGGCGTTTATCAGACGCCATTGACCACTTTGCCTCGTCTGCTGGATTCCATACCTTTGTTGCGCGAGATCAACGCCGCTGATTTAAGATATGAGATCGGCTGGGGCAAACCGGACGTGCTTGCCCCCTCACAGATCAGCGGAACCGCAAAGCAGCTCAATTACGATTTTTCGACCATTGATGCATTTGTGGAGAGACTGCAGCCGGCGGGTGTGAAACTGCTACTCGCCATGGGCTACTGCCCCGATCCTCTCAAGTCGCGCGCTGTCTGGGCGGCATGGAAAGATATGCCCTCCGATCTGGGAAGCTGGCAAAAGATCAATCGCGATTATGCCTTGCACCTGAGAAATGGCAAGGGACTCTCAAGCCCTTTCTACGAAGTTTGGAACGAACCGGATATGCCGGATCCAGACGGCAAGATGTTCTTTAGTGGCACGCCGCGAGATTATGGGCAGCTTTACGCCGGGGCCGCAGCAGGTATCAGACAGGGCGACCCCGATGCTCTGGTTGGCGGCCCGGCGGCGGCATTGGATTTAGCTTATTTGGCGCCCTTACTGTCGCAGCCCATCGACTTCGCTTCGATTCACGGTTACGACAATTACGCGACGCAAGTGGGCTTGATGCGCGCGGCGCTCGCCGGTCGGCCCGATCTGCCGGTTTTTCTCACGGAATACGCTTCGTTCACAGAATTCCCGCCCAACGGCCCGCAAAGCCGTCATCCGGCAGCCATGCGCTTTTTTCGGGATGTTAAAGGCTTGTTGACCTACACGGATGTGGCGAAGGTTTACTGGGCGCAGTGGCTGGACGCGGGCAACGGCCCCGGCATGGGACTCGTAGATTGGAAAGGCCACCGCAAAGCGATCTTCAATGCTTTCAAGATTTACGGCGCGATGCCGGTGGATAGGGTGGCCGTCCAGCCGGATGGCTCTAACGGCATCAATGCGATGGCATCGTCGGACAAGCATCGTGCCTGCGTGGTGCTGTGGAACGAATCCTCGACCGAGCGGCAGGTGCAGATAAACCTGCGTCAGTTG
Organism: Chthoniobacter sp.; assembly: GCA_043779205.1. Classification (GTDB taxonomy): domain Bacteria; phylum Verrucomicrobiota; class Verrucomicrobiia; order Chthoniobacterales; family Chthoniobacteraceae; genus Chthoniobacter. The sequence goes on from JAYWEP010000239.1 coordinate 3,925, forward strand.
CCCTTTGCAAAAGGCGTGATGCAGCTTTACCGCATTGATCGAGAAAACGCGAGCTACGTTGACAATTCAGCCTCGGAAAATCTGCGCGTTCTACAAACGATGGCTTTGCAAACTGCGTCTTCCGACTGGGCCGGAACCATCCCCGCCGAAGGGGTGGTCTTCCTCGATCTGTCCGACGGCACAGAAGAACCACGACCCGCCAACAACCTGTTGGGGACTTATGTCCGCAGCTATTACTGGTTTTTCGACCGGAAATCGAACGCCTACGCGGATTTCGACGCGCGGACTTGGACGGCCCGCCTCGGTATGGGCGACAGCGATTTCGCAACCGCGCAGATTGGCAACATTGTTGATGATCCTGCCTCACGCTGGCGTGTGCAAGTCGAAAAAAGCGGCCCGTTTCGTAAGCAGGATGAAAATTCGCTGTTCGGCGTTCGCCTCGACTTTCCATCCAAAGCAAGAGGCTACAGCCGCAGTGTCCTCTTTCACAACGGTCTTTACGATCCGCAAAGAAACTCAGCGTTGTCCTGGGGCAAAGGCGGAGCAGCCCCCGATCAAGTGATCTTTCAAAGCGCCATAAATACAGGAGACTATTTTGAAATCGATCTGCCCCGCATCGCGCCCGCAGATTGGGATCAGCAGCGGATTATTGTAACGTTCCTGATACAAAAGGCCGGACGCAATTCGCAGGCGAAATTCACGCTGACCAATCCATGACCGGCCCAACCAAAGGCGACTAACAGCCGCCGAACAAGGCGCTACTCCACGTCTTATCCATGAACGTCGCGTTTTCCCGTCCGCTGCGAGCGCCACGCGCCACTTACTTTGTTCGGAGTCCTTTGCCATGTCGCTCGCCGGACAGGCCGGGCGGCGTCGGTTCTCTACGGGTTCCGGTGGGTTCGTCGGGGCCTCCGAGAGTCACCGTTCTGGCCTCCAGTCTGCGATCATCGCAATGCCAAGCGTAACGCCTAACTATGCGCTGCAGCGAGGCTCCGTGCGTCACGGCACCTGCTTCCGCCGCCGCCTTTCCGCCCGCCATGCAGGTGCCGCGCCGCACTCCGCGGTCGCTGAGCTTGGGGTCGTTAGGC
>JAYWEP010000240.1:0-6507 GCA_043779205.1 Chthoniobacter sp.
CGGGCGCAACTGTAGGGGAAGCTGGCAGCTTCCCCTACAGTTGCGCCGCTGCGCCGCGCGTTCCTCCGTCACAGCGCGATGGACTTGATGACTTGCAGCTCGTCCGAAAAAAGGAGCGCGACCTTTTTCCCGTCCGCCTCCACGCGCCGCGGGCGGCGTGTCTGAAACCATTCCCACTGCACCGCACCCTTGCCCGCGCTCAGTTTGTAGAGCTTCCACCGACACTCGATGGCTTTGCTCCGATCGAAAACGGCGTTGACCATGTCCTCGCTGTTGCGCGTCTCGCGGGTCGCATAGACTTCGCCGCCGGAGACGATGCAGTCCTGGTATTTCTCGACCTTCCACAAGATTTTGCCGGACTTCGCATCCACCTTCATGGTCAGCGGCAGCGCGCCATTCGGGTCGAACCCGCCGCTGCCGGTGCTGACGTAGAGCGCGCCGCGGCCGTCGAGTTGGAGCTTGTGGATGCCGCCCGCCGGCACGCGCCAGGCGGGCTGGCCGGTCGTGAGGTCAAAGGCGGTGAGAAACGCGCTGTCGAAAAAATAGACCCGCCCGCCGTCCTCGACGCACGGCTGCGCGGTCGTGGCGGTCGCGTCATCATCCTCGTCGTCGCGCACGGAGCCGGGGTCGGCGATGGGATTGGCGAGCGTGGTCTCCCACAGCTTTTTGTTGTTGTGGTCAAAGGCGAGGAGCGTGCGCCCGGCGGCGACGAGGTCGAGCGTGCGGGTGGAGAAAATGTCGGCGTGACCGTGGACGGTCGCGCGCACCTCGGGGATGCCGGTGTCGAGCGGGCGGGTGAGGATGACCTCGTAGGTGCTCTCGTCGGTGCGCTCCCGGCCGCCGGTGTCTTCGCGGGCGCTGTCTTTCGCCAGTGCCTTCGCATAGAGCGCGGCATCGCTCCCCCACCCCGTCGCGGCTTTTTTGTCCGCCTCCTCCAGCGCGTCGCTCGGATTGGCGGCGGTGGCGAGCGTGCGCTCGGCGATCTTCTTTTCCACGAGCCGCAAATCGGCCCGCAGCAGCGCGCCGCCGCCCGCGCTCAGTTCCGTGCGCAGCGGCTGCGTCATCGGCTCGGCAGGCTGGCCGGCTTCCTTTATGCGAAAGCGTCCTTCGCCGCGCGGGCCGGCGATCATGATCGTCTGCGCCGCGCCGTCCGCCGTGCCGATGCGCGTGACCTGCCGCGCGCCATCCGGCGACGCTCCGACCGCATAGACACAGCCCGCGCCGCGCAGCACGCGCGAGAAATTTCCCGGCAGCGGAATCTCCTTTTTCACCGCGCCGCTCGCGCGGTCGAGCAGCCGCGCCCGCGCGCCGTGCAGCAGCAGGAGCGCGCTGCTGTCGGCCACGACATCGGTCTTTTCATAAAACGAATCGAACCGCCCGTAGCCATGCGCGAAGGCGGGCTCGTCCGCAGCCGCCGCAGCCGCCACCGCCGCGCCGGCGTGCGGTGGTGTGCTGGCCGCCGGCTTCTGCGCCGCCGCTTCCGCGCGGGTCTCGGCGAGCTCGGCGTGATATTTTTTCGCCTCCTCGTTGAAGGCTTCGATTTGTAGCGGCGTTTTCAGCGTCGCTTTCTTCGCGTTCAATTTCGCCGACCACTCGCGCAGTTTGGCAAACCGCCGCTCGGTGCGTTTCGCCAGCAGTTGATCCGGCTTCTCACCTGTCGAAAGCAGCGGCAGCTTTCGCAGTTTCACCGACTCATCCGGCTCTGCCACAGCCGCGACTGGTGTCGCCGCGATTTTCGCTCCCACAGACATGGCCGGTGCCGGCGCGGCCGCACCAGGCGCGGGCGTCGCCAAAGCGACCGACCATTTCGCCGCGCCGCCCGCCGTCGCATACAGCGCGGCCTTTCCGTCCGCGACGAGCAGCACCTCGCCTGGCCCGACCGCGTGCAGGCTGGCCGCGCTCATTTTGGCGGCGATCGGCACGGACAGCGTGATCTTCGGCTTGCGCCCGAGCGTGTAGTACCAGACGCCTGCGCCACCGAGCAGGACGACGAGGGCAACGACGGTTTTGATAACGCGGGGGAAAGTTTTGTCGGTCATGGCAGGTCAGGGCTTTGGATTGAGAAGGGTCGCGCCGGGCGGGATCGGCAGCGCGCGAGGGGCGATGGGGCCGAGCAGTTCGACGTGGCCATCGACGAAGAGGATGTTGCCGCCGGAGGCGCGGTGGTTGTTGCCCGGCGCGGAGCCGGAGGTGGAAAAAAGGGTGTCGCCGTTGAGCGTCGCGCGCGTGTTGGCGAGCGCGTCGGCGACGAGCATCGCCGCGGGGTCTGCGTCGCGTTTCAACCCCGCGCAGTACGCGTAGCTGATGCGCCGATCCGCAAACGCCTGCGCGCCCGGCAGCGCCGCGTGGCCGCTGCCGGGGCAGATGAAAACGCTCGTGTCCGTGGTGTAGAGAGGCACGAGCTGGCTGAGCGCGCCTTCGGACGTGGAGCCGCGCGCGGTGGGAAATGCGCCGTCGTGCTCACCCGCGAAAAGCGTGAGCATCAAGTGCATCTGCTGGAGCTGCTGCGCGCACTGCGCCCGGCGCTTCGCCTGGCCGGAGGCGGAGCCGGGGCCGTACATGGAGGCATACAGGACGAGCACGATCGCCATGACGACGAGGAGTTCGACGAGACTGAAGCCGTGCGCTTTGCGGGGCATGCGTGCCGCCTGTTTTAGCAGCTTCGGTGCCCCCGGCTTGACCCGCCGCCCCGCGCGCCGCGAGACTCCCGGCCCCGATGAACGAAGTCACCATCCGCATCCCCGCGACCACCGCCAACCTCGGCCCCGGCTACGACTGCCTCGGCGTGGCCCTGCAAATCTACAACCGCGTGACCGTGCGCCGCGTCGCCACCCGGAACGACGCGGACGACGGCGGCAGCCTGATGGCCGCCGAGTGCTCCTCGCTGTTTTTCGAGCAGTCGAAAGCCGCGCTTTTCAATTGGGCGTGGTCCATCACCGGCGATGTCCCCCGCTCGCGCGGCCTCGGAAGCAGTGTCACCGTCCGCCTCGGCCTGCTCCACGGACTCAATGAACTCGCCGGCCGCCCGCTCACCCGCGAGCGGCTTTTCGCGCTCTGCGCGGAACTCGAGGGCCACCCCGACAACGCCGCGCCCGCGGCCTTCGGCGGCTTCACCGTCGCGGGCGGCGCGGAGGTCGCGCGCTTCGCCGTCGCGCCCGAGCTGCGCTTTGTTTTGCTCATCCCCGACTTCGAGATTTCCACACCCGCCGCCCGCGAGGTGCTCCCCGCCGAACTCGACCGCCGCGCCGCCGCGCAAAGCTGCGCCAACGCCTGCCGCATCACCGCCGCCTTCGCCGCGCAAAACTACGCGCTCCTTCGCGGGGCCTTTGCCGATCAGCTTCACCAGCCATTCCGAGAAAAAGCGCTCATCCCATTTCTCTCCAAAGTCATCGCCGCCGGCGAGCATGCCGGCGCGCTCGGCGGTTTCTTGAGCGGCAGCGGCTCGACCGTCTGCTGCGTCGCTTTGGAAAATGCCGGCGCCATCGCCGCCGCGATGCTCGCCGCGAGCGGCAGCGCCGGAGCGCGCACCGTCATCACCACCGCCGACAACGCAGGCACCTCGCCGCTGTAGGGGAAGCTGTCAGCTTCCCCTACAGCGGCGCTTGCGCTCCCACATTTTTTCCCATGCGTCGTTGGTTTGAAGCCTTTGAAGAGTTCGCCATCGACGTCATCCTTGAACGTCGCTACGGCAAGCGCGCTGCCTTGCTGCGCTGGCTGCTCTACGCGCTGAGCTGGCTTTTTCGCGGCGGCGTGCAGACGCGGCTCTGGCTCTACCGGCACCGCTTTCTCCGCGAGCACTCGCCCGCGTGCCTCGTTATTTCGATTGGCAATCTCACCGTCGGCGGCACGGGGAAAACGCCGGTCGTGGAAAAGTTCGCGCGCACTTTGCAGGACCGCGGGCGGCGCGTGGCCATCCTCAGCCGCGGCTACAAATCGAAGAAGCCGCCGCTCTTCCGCCGCCTCCAGCGCAAGTGGCTCGGCATGGAACGCCGCAAGCCGCGCATCGTCCACGACGGCTCGCGGATGCTGCTGGACAGCAGTTTCGCGGGCGACGAGCCCTACATGCTCGCGAAGTCGCTCGGCGACATCATCGTCCTCGTGGACAAGGACCGCGTGCGCGCCGCGCTCTACGCCGTGCGCGAGCTGAAATGCGACACGCTCATCCTCGATGACGGCATGCAGTACCTCACGCTCAAGCACCGGCTGGAGGTGTGCCTCATCGACGCGCAGGCACCGTTTGGAAACGAGTTCCTCCTCCCCCGCGGCACCCTCCGAGAACCGCCGCGCAACCTGCGCCGCGCGAACTACATCTTCATCACGAAGTCCCCGCCCGCCGGCAACGCCGCGCTCATCGAGCGCCTGCGCCGGCACAACCGCACCGCCGAGATCATCGAAACCACCCACCAGGCGCTCTACCTGCAAAATCTCTACGACACGACCGACCGGCGGCCGCTGGATTTTCTCACCGGGAAATACATCGCCGCCATCTCCGGCATCGCGCGCCCCGAGAGCTTTGAGGACAAGCTCACCGCCCTCGGCGCGAAGCTCGAAATCACCAAACGCTTCGCCGACCACCACCGCTTCACCGACGAGGAACTCCGCGAATTCGCCACCCGCTGCGCCCGGCGCGATCTCGATTGCATCGTCACCACCGAGAAGGACAGCGTGCGTTTTCCCACGAGCTTCGAGGCGCTGGAGGTGCCCGTCTATTACCTCCGCGTGGAGATCGGAATCCTCACCGGCCACGAAAGCTGGGACAGCCTCGTGGGCCGCATCTGCGAACCGCCCGCGCCGCGCAACGCGCAGCGTTTCTACGCCTGATCCGCTGATTTTGCGCCACACGTCGCGGAGAAAAAACCAGCGCACTCACAAACCCGGAAGCAACGACGACGGATGCCGCGCGTGCAGCTTCAGGGTGTTCGGCTCGCCCGTGATGTCCGCGCAGCCCGAGAGCTGCCGCGAGGCGGCGCGCACCGACGGCACGGTGCCCGATGAATTCAGGGACGCGGGACCGGGCGTGAGGTTCTTCGTTCCGTCCTGCGCGGCGCTCTGTTAGATGACCCGCGTGGCAATCCCCGACACCGCTGCCTTCATCGCCCGCTGGTCCGGCTCCGGCGCGGCGGAGCGTGCGAATTACCAGCTCTTCCTCTCCGAGCTATGCGATCTGCTCGGCGTCGCGCGCCCCGATCCCACGAAGCCCGACGACGCCGACAACGCCTACGTCTTCGAGCGATCGGTGACGTTTCATCACCCGGACGGTTCCACGAGCACGGGCCGCATTGATCTCTACAAACGCGCCTGCTACGTCCTCGAAGCCAAGCAGGGCGTCGAGAAACGCGAACAGGAGGCCGCACTTTCGGAAGCGGGAAAAGCGAAAGCCAAAGCTGCGAAGAAAGGCACCGCCATGCGCGGCAGCGCGGCGTGGGATGAAGCCATGCTCAAGGCCCGCGGGCAGGCCGAGCAATACGCCCGCGCGCTACCCGCCAGCGAAGGCCGCCCGCCGCTGCTCATCATCGTGGATGTCGGCCACAGCATTGAGCTTTACTCCGAGTTCACCCGCACCGGCGGCACCTACGTTCCGTTTCCTGATCCGCGCAGTTACCGGCTGCCGCTGGAAAAACTTCACGACGCCGACGTGCGCGCGATGCTCCGCATCGCCTTCACCGATCCGCAGGCGCTCGACCCCGCGCGCCGCAGTGCCCGCGTCACGCGCGACATCGCGCAGAGCCTCGGCCGCCTCGCCGCCTCGCTGGAAAAATCCGGCCACAGCGCCGAAGCCGTCGCCGCATTTTTGATGCGCTCGCTTTTCACCATGTTCGCCGAGGACATGGAATTGCTGCCGAAGGACAGCTTCCTCAATCTCCTCAAAAGTCTGCACGGCCACTCCGCGCAATTCGTGCCGATGGTCGAGGAACTTTGGAGCCGCATGAAGACCGGCGGTTTCTCCACCGTGCTCCGCGAAAAAATTCTGCGCTTCAACGGCGGCCTGTTTGAAAACGCGACTGCGCTGCCGCTCAACGACGACCAATTTGACCTGCTCATCGAAGCCGCCCGCGCGGACTGGCGCGATGTCGAGCCAGCCATCTTCGGCACCTTGCTGGAGCGCGCCCTCGATTCCGTCGAGCGCCACCGGCTCGGCGCGCACTACACCCCGCGCGCCTACGTCGAGCGGCTGGTCCTGCCCGCCATCGTCGAGCCGCTGCGCGCGGAATGGGATGCCGTCAAAGCCGCCGCCGTCACCCTCGACCGTCAGGGGAGGCAAAAGGAGGCCGCCGCCGAAGTGCAAAAGTTTCATCGCCGCCTCTGCGAAATCCGCGTCCTCGATCCCGCCTGCGGCACCGGCAATTTTCTTTACGTCGCGCTCGAACACCTCAAGCGCCTCGAAGGCGAAGTCCTCAACGCGCTCGACCGCCTCGGCCACGAACAGGCCGCGCTCGAAATGGCCGGCTTCACCGTCGATCCGCACCAGCTTCTCGGGCTGGAGGTCAATCCGCGCGCCGCCGCCAT